>JAFGSZ010000061.1 GCA_016934395.1 Bacteroidales bacterium | reverse complement strand
TTTCGGATTTATACCCCGGATTTTATTTTATTGAAATCTATTCAAAGAATAAACAACCCCAACTGTTCAAATTTCTGAAAAAGTAAATAAACGATTCTTTTATTTCTTGTTTTGACAGGCGCTGTGGTACCTTTCAGTCTTTATTTATATGCTGAAATTTAGCGCTGTACTGGTTTTTCCCGTCATAAATATTTAGAATATAGATACCTTCGGGTAACCTTTTCAGATTGATTTGGATGGTTTCTCCCAACTTTATATCCTGCTTTGTTATTTGTTTAACCTCCTTACCTTCAGTATTTAAAATGGAAATCATAATTTTATCAAGGGCAAGATGAGGTTGAATAGTTATAAATTGGCTGGCCGGATTCGGAAATACAGCAAATTGTGACGCCAATAGCTCTTCGTTCTCCGGTTGTTCAATACTGGAAGGATTCCCAATTCTATTGGGCTGTAAATCAATATAAAATTCACCCCATGCACCGCAACCGCTTCCGTCAACCTGGAGCCAGTATGTTTTACCGGGTGTTACACTTATCTCTTCAATTAAGGCTGAATAATCCTGTTCAGGACCAAAATAGTCATCATTAGCAGCCAGTATGGTATAATTTGAAGGATTTCCACTTAAAATATCACTGTATGAATCCCCCTCATAAACCGCAATCTGGTCATCAAAACCCGGTGCATCGATGCCCACCACTCCTGATTCGGGACCAATAAAAGTAAACCATACACTGTTATCGAGGATAATTTCACTTACATTACAATCGCACCAATTAGTTTGTGTTTCACAATCTCCCCCGGGCGGATTAGGCTCGTTCTCCTGAACCCCGGCACAATAGTTATAATAGGGTCCATTTACACCCAATTCAATAGGAATGGCATTTTCAATATTATCATTAGATGGAAACAGGACAATTAATTTAAATTCTGCAGAATCCTTGCAACTTCCGTGGCTTCCAACAGCCTTGACAGTAATTGAAAGTGTACTATCGATAGTTTCCAAAGTATTTCTGGTAATATATAAAGTGTCAGTACCGGAAGAAATACTGTCTATATTTACATATTCGCTGTGGTTAATAATACTCCATGTATAAGCGGTAGCTCCCCGTGCGGTAAAAAAGTTATTTTCAAACTGGCAGGCGAGTAAGGTATCCGTTCTGGCAGATATCAGATGAATGTCCAAACCATCTCCGGCAGAAATATAATTAAATCGTTCTTTTAAATGATTCTGAGCGCCTTTTGTTACCTCAAGGCTAATTGTATATTCACCCGGTACATCAAATGAAACTACGGGGTTTTTTGAAGTTTCTGAGGTGCTTTCATAATAGCTTATATTATTTGGATCAAAATTCCATTGCCAGCTATCGGCGCCAAATAAAGTATCACAATAAAGCTGTACCGGTTCTCCGGGACATACTTGCTGAAAATCGCTGTAAAAGTGAGCTTCCGGATCGTTATCCGCAGGAATATAACCATCAATTTCAAGAATTCCCGTATTGTCAGGATCAAGAAATTTTTGAGGCCTTGTAGCAATTACACCTGTTGTCCATGTGGTGGAAAGTTTACCGTAAAGTGAAACTTCATCATTTCCACCATGTAATTGTCCTATTATCCGGTGGTTATGGTCAAATAAGGGGCTCCCGGATGACCCTTCTTCTGTTGATCCGACATCAAACGCAGCAAGCCAGTGAGTATCAGGTTCTGACGGCGCACCCCCGCTCCATTCTACACTGTAAGGATAAGAAAATACCTGATGGTAATCAACTGCAATTTTTTTTGGATTGCTGTTTGGGTGGTGAATACTAAAAGCTGTAATTACTGAAGTATCTGAAAAGGCGTTCCAGCCCGCATAATAAGGTTTATAATTATGAGGAGGTGTTTCACTTAGTAATAACAATGTAAAATCTGAGCCTTCATTAAAGGTTTTTAACGTGGCTCCTGATAGTGAGGACAGGGGGAAAATCAGTGTCCCGTTGCAATCTGATTTCTCATAATTAAAATTAGTAATTAGTGTGGCAGCAACCTCTTCGGTATGCAGGCAATGAGAAGCGGTTAAAAAAAAAGGGGTACCGTCATTTCTTACATTATTGATCAAGGCCCCGGTGCATCCGTAGCTGCTGCCACCTTCCATAAAACTCATCCTTGCCACGGCATGTTTTTCAAGTTGATACAAATCGCCTTCAGGGCAGTTGATATCCACATCACTTGAGATTTGCGTCTCAAAAGAAGAAGAGAATATATTTCGATACGCCTGGCCAATTTCTCCTATTATTAACGCTCCTTCAAATTCCGGGTTCATCGGTTCAAAATATTCAAGTACTACTTCACTTCCCGGATAATCGGCTATCCGTAAAGAACCAAAACTTTTATTATTTTTTTTGGTAAATGCCCCGAAAATCAAATCACTATTCACACTATAAACGAACAATTTAGCATCTTCCGGTAGCTTATAGCTGCTGAAATTCACACTAATTGATAATGCGTTTTTTGATACTATCCGATAGCGCCATATAGTTCCGCTTTCAATCACGGTTTTGGTTCCTGATTTTTTTATATCTATGGATACTTTTTTATTTATGGCATATCGAATGGGGCTGGGGAATTTTGTATCCTCCCGCTGAAGTTTTTTTATCCGCAACCTGGGCAGGGTATATTTTTCGATATTTGCAGATGTATTTTTTAATTGGGGAATTGAAAAACTCAGCGGGGTTCCTTTTTCTGCCAGCTGAGCATATCCGCCAATAACAAAAGAAATTAAAAGTGTTAAGAGGATAAATCTTTTCATTTTCGAAATTATTAGTCTAGTGAGAAATTTATAAAATTACTAAAATTGCGTATAAGTTCTCTATAATTTATCTGAAGAATATGCTAATCCCGGAGGTTCACTTTTATATATACAATTACCTTTCAAGATACCGGTTTTATATTATTGAGAATAATACATGGGCTTAACGCTCAACTGTTTTTAGGTTTACTGGTTTATTATTTGTTTTACTTTGCATTTTTCTCTGAAAAACCTGAGTTAAATTATTAATTTTGAATTTACAAAAAACATGCTGATTTGACCTTAATTTCATGTAGAGTTTTGTTTCTTTTATTGTATATTTAGTTTCGTTGAGCATTTATAACTTAATAATAAATCATGAAAACAGGCACCTATAAGTACATCCTGTATGGAATGGCGGGATTATCCCTGATATTACTGATTTTAAATCAGATGTATTTACCTGTCCAACAGGAAAAAACGATTGAAAAACACGAAAAAGAAAGAAATGATAATCCTGAAAAATTTGCTGAATATTTTTATGGTATTTCTACCCCTATAGGTCAGAAAGTTTCTGGTTATCCGGTTAATTATAAATTAAAGGAATATGAAAAGGCAAAGAAGGCTGCCAAAACTCTTAAATATACTGAAACGTATCCCTGGGTTCAACGCGGACCGGGAAATGTTTCGGGACGCACAAGGGCTCTGATTGTGGATCCTGATGATCCTGCACACAGCACATGGTTTGCCGGATCTGCCAGTGGCGGGATATGGAAGACTACCAATGCCGGTTCAACCTGGGAATGCCTTACAGATAATTTCCCCGTTCTTTCAACTTCAGCGCTCGCAATGGCAGGTTCCAATCATAATATTTTGTATGCCGGCACGGGTGAAGGCTATGTAGGTTATCCTTCAGTTGTTGGTAACGGAATATTCAGAAGTTCGAATAAAGGGCAATCTTGGACACAACTTTCATCAACCATTTTAAATGAGAATTTCAGGTTTGTAAATAAACTGGCGGTTAATCCTGTTGATGAAAATATGGTAATTGCATGCACAAATACCGGCATTTTTAAATCTGCAGATGGCGGAACTTCATGGGATACCGTGTTTGCAAATGGTTCCTGGGTTCAGGATATTGCTGTTCATCCTTTAAGCTTCGATACACTATATGCTACTGTAAATACATTGGGAATTATTAAATCGGTTGATGCAGGGGAACATTGGGAATTAGTTTCAGACGGAATTGGCTCCGGGTTCAGGTATACTTTATCAATTTCACCGGTGAATCAACACAGGTTATTTTCACTTGTTGAGGCTCCCGATAATTTAACGGAGTTATATACCTCAAATAATGGAGGTGAATCGTGGATGAAGCTTAACGACAGTGACGACAGTTTTATACAGGTACTTAAGGAACAAGGTGGATACGACAATATTGTACGTGCCCATCCTTATGATGAACATACGGTTTTTTTGGGAGGGGTATATTTAAGCAAAGTTGAATTTCAGGATACTGAGCCTTTTTTTGGAGATACCGGGGTAATGCGGGCTACAGCCTGGAATACCGGCTCGTTCCTTTCATTTGTTAATTTTGGGGGTAGTTATTTAAACGGCGGTTTATCTACGGGTGACGAAGAAGGAGCTGTAGGATTGATTCCTGGTGACTGGACTTCAGTTGAAATACGGTTTGGAAATAACCTGAAGCAAAAAGCGCATCGATTTACTGTTCCTGTGGGAGCCGGGCCCGGAGTTCCTGCCTCTGATTATACTTATAAAGATTATATTGAGGTGCCGTTCCAGGTTTGGGATGTAAAAAATAACCGGCAGCTTATGGTGTCTTTTCGTGACCAGGAGCGGGATGGTGAATTCAACCTTGTAGAACGTGATCCTTACGATGAATTATTAGGAAGGGAGTATATTTTTATTCATGCCGTTGAGTATGATGATCTGTTGCCTCATCCACTCATCGATAATAACGGCGGACATACCTATAAGATGTTGTATTTTATGTGGCCGGAGCTTCCTGCAAATGCCTTGTGGGAACCTGAATCCTTACCTGTTTCGAATATAAATGTTACATATGGCGCCTTTACATTTCAGGATGCTTTAACTACACCGGTGTCCACTGCAGCAGTGAACAACAATTTGCATGTGGACCATCATGAACTGATAATGATACCCACGAATGTGGCACAACAGGAGTTTGCCATTCTTAACGGAAATGATGGCGGTATCGGAATTTCTTATGATAACGGAGAAAGCTGGGAACAAATTACAAACGGCTATCTCACTACCCAATTTTATGGAGTGGCCAAAAAGCCGGGAGCCCATGAATATATTGGTGGTATGCAGGATAATGGAACATGGCAGTCACCATTAAATACTGAGGCTACAATCAATGTAAATTATTTAGCAAGACTTGGAGGTGACGGATTTGAAACACTCTGGCATCCGCTAAATCCCAGTAAAATAATTGCCAGCATCTATAATAATCAGTTTTATCTTACTACAAACGGGGGCTCGTACTGGAGAAGTGCCGATAGTGGCATTGATGGTGACGGGCCATTCTTTTCCCGGTTATCACATTCAAAGAAGAACCCGGAAGTAGTATTTGCTGTTGGTACAAAGGGGGTTTACAGGCATCGGAGTTTTGCATCTCCCTCTGTTGACTGGCAATTGATTCCGATAAATAATGGCTGGAATTCTGAAAGCATTTCCGACTATTTTTTTAATGTAAGAGTATCGCTGGCCGATTCTAATATTGTCTGGGCTGGTGCGGCAATGTATGATAATCCTGAATTAAATATTTTTGTTTCTCAGGATGTGGGAAGCCATTTTAGCCCGGCATCAAATTATACCGGTGAAAGCCTGGGTGTAATTACCGGCATTGCCACGCATCCTTTTGATAAAAATACTGCCTACCTGTTATTTTCATACAATACGAAACCAAAAATATTACGAACCACCAATCTTGGAGATTCATGGGAGGATATAACAGGTTTTGAAGGTAGTGAAACTTCGGCTAATGGATTCCCCGATGTAATGGTGTTCTCTCTGCTTGTGATGCCGTACGATACAGAAAGGCTCTGGGCAGGTACTGAGATTGGTATTTTTGAATCGCTCGATAACGGGATTTCCTGGCATTTTGCCGATTATGGCTTACCCGCTGTTTCAATATGGCAAATGGAAATTGTAGACCATGAATTGGTTGTTGCCACTCATGGCCGGGGTATCTGGACCCTGGATCTTTCGCAGATATACAGTAGCGTACCGGAAAATACTGTTCAGACATTAAAAGTTTTTCCCAATCCGGCGAAAGATCAGGTTGAAGTATTGTTTGATAATGAATATGTAGGTGAAATAAACCTGCAGCTTTTTGATATAAAGGGCAGAACAGTGCTTCATACACGGAAAGTTAAATCGGATTATGTCTTTAGGGAGACTTTAGAAATTGAAAATTTACCTAAAGGTGATTATATACTTAAGATTTACACTGATAAAAATTCTTATTCTGAAAAGCTGGTAAAACGCTGATAAATATTACGTAACTCACAGACTGTTAACACACATTGTATTGTAGTAATTTTCTGTTAAGGTTAATTGTAGTTATTTATTATCTTTGCAATTTTCAAATAAATCCTGATGAAGGGGAATAACAAGAATATTTACCCGGTTTTTAACTGGATTTTGCTTCGGGACAATAAAGAAAAATTATTAAAACAAAAGGCTAAGGTTTTATGGATGTCGGGGCTTTCGGGTGCCGGAAAATCCACTCTTGCAGCCGGACTGGAAAAGATTCTTTTTGATAACGGATATTTAACCCAGGTTATTGATGGTGATAATATACGAACAGGGCTTAATTTTAACCTTGGATTTAGTGAAGCAGACAGGTTGGAAAACCTGCGAAGAATAGCAGAGGTATCAAAACTATTTCTTAATTGCGGAATAATAGTTATTAATTCGTTTATCAGCCCCACAAGCGCCATCAGGGAAAGAGTAAAGCGTATTGTTGGTGAGGAAGATTTTATAGAGGTTTATGTAAATGCCCCGATTGAAGTATGTGAAGCACGGGATGTTAAAGGATTATATCGAAAGGCAAGACAGGGTATAATTAAAGATTTTACAGGAATCGATTCACCTTTTGAACCTCCCGAACATCCGGATATTGAGCTAAATACCGATCAATACGGAATTGATGAATGTGTAGAACAATTATTTAAATTCGTGTTACCACGGATAGAATACAAACAATAAAATATGGATAAATATTATATCAATCATTTGAGGGAACTGGAAGCTGAATCTATTTATGTTATTCGTGAGGTTGCAGCGCAATTTGAGCGTCCCACTATGTTGTTCTCAGGAGGAAAAGATTCGATTATCATGTATTATCTTGCCCGCAAAGCATTCTGGCCTGCCAAGGTTCCTTTTCCGTTGTTACATATCGATACAGGGCATAATTTTCAGGAAACACTTGATTTCAGGGATAACCTGATGGAAAAAACCGGTGGAAGGTGTATTGTAAGATTTGTTCAGGATTCTATTGATCAGGGTAAAAGCGCAGAAGAAACCGGATATGATGCCAGCAGAAATTTATTGCAAACGGTTACCCTGCTTGATGCTATCGAAGAGTTTAAATTTGATGCCGCCATGGGCGGGGGCAGGAGAGACGAAGAGAAAGCCAGAGCGAAAGAACGTTTTTTCTCACACAGGGATGAGTTTGGACAATGGGATCCTAAAAATCAACGACCTGAACTTTGGAATATCTTTAACGGGAAAAAGCGGATGGGTGAGCATTTCAGGGTTTTTCCAATAAGTAACTGGACCGAAATGGATGTTTGGCAATATATTTATATGGAAGATGTTGAGATTCCCGATCTGTATTTCACACACAAGCGGGAGGTTTTTAACCGAAATGGAGTTTGGCTTGCCACCGCTCCGTTTATGAGCCTTCGGGATAGTGAAAAACCTGAAATAAAAGATGTAAGATGCCGCACAATTGGTGATATTACATGCACGGGACTAACCCTTTCCACAGCCAATTCACTCGAGGATATTATTTTGGAAGTGGCTGCCACCAGAACTACCGAAAGGGGTGGTAGGGCTGATGATAAAAGAAGCGAAGCAGCCATGGAAGACAGGAAAAAAGAAGGATACTTCTAATAGTTAACATTAAATCGTATTACATTCATGTCAGATTTTAAAGATAAACAATCCGGTTACTTAGATATGCAGCTTCTGCGTTTTACTACTGCAGGTAGTGTTGATGATGGCAAAAGCACGCTTATAGGCCGGTTGCTTTATGATAGTAAGGCTATTTTTGAGGACCAGATGGAGGCTATCGAACGTGCCAGTATCAATAAGGGTGATGAATATGTTAACCTGGCTTTATTAACTGACGGTTTGCGGGCTGAACGGGAACAAGGGATTACCATTGATGTGGCATACCGGTATTTTGCCACTCCCAAACGCAAATTTATTATTGCCGATACACCGGGACATATTCAGTATACACGCAATATGGTTACCGGAGCTTCAACGGCAAATGCTGCAATAATTCTTATCGATGCGAGAAACGGCGTACTTGAACAAACTATACGTCATGCTTTTATTGCCCACCTTCTTCAGATTCCCCATATTTTAGTTTGTGTAAACAAAATGGACCTGGTGGATTTTAAACAGGAGGTTTTTGATAAAATAAAATCGGATTTTCTGAAGATTTCGAATAAGTTAACAATCAAGGATGTCAGGTTCATTCCTATAAGCGCCCTTAAAGGGGATAACGTTGTTGACGAATCTAAGAATATGAACTGGTACCAGGGAAAGCCATTGCTGAATGTTCTTGAAACCATTGAAATTACAAACGATCGTAATACAACCGATCTGCGTTTCCCGGTTCAGTATGTTATCCGTCCCCAATCCGATGAATATCATGATTTCAGGGGGTATGCCGGAAGGGTAGCCGGAGGTGTGATTAAACCCGGTAATGCAATTAAAATATTGCCCTCAGGGTTGCAATCCAGGATTAAATCTATTGAATCCATGAAGAAACAATTCGACAGGGCATTTGCTCCACAATCAGTGACAATTACCCTTGAAGACGATATTGATATCAGCAGGGGCGATATGATTGTTGCGGTTGATAATGAACCCACCATAAGTCAGGATATCCGGATAATGGCTTGCTGGCTGAATGAAAAGCCAATGATTGTGGGAGGTAAATACGGTATAAAACACACAACCAAAGATCTGCGGTGCATAATTAAATCATTGGATTATAAGGTTAATATCAATACCCTTGATAAAATTACTGATGATAAAAATATGGGACTTAACGAGATTGGTCAGGTTAGCCTGAAAACTACCCAACCCCTGTTTTTCGATTCATATCAGCGGAATAGGATAACCGGCAGCGTGATTTTAATTGACGAAGCAACCAATGAAACCGTGTGTGCAGGTATGATTCTGTAATATCTGCTATTCAATAATAAATTCGTTTAATGGCACTTAATTTATGGGAATATTTCCCTGTAAGTTGATTTACTATTCCGCTACTGTCAAAGTTTTCAATCTTAACTTTACCCGATGCATGGATAATTTGAGAAGCATTAATTAAAATTCCAACATGAATAATTTCGCCACCGGAATTTTCAAAAAATGCAAGATCTCCGGGTTTCACTTCACTTAATTCGCGTATTTCAATTCCCTTGTTTACCTGGTCTTTAGCATCTCGCGGTAAAATTATATTATGCAGAAGGTAAACAATTTGAGTAAGTCCTGAGCAGTCAATTCCCATTGGTGATTTGCCGCCCCAAAGATAGGGTGAGTTAAGAAAAATTCTGGCGGTCTGAATTACCGATTCTGTAAATGGCTTGTTTTGTTCCATAATCGGATTTTCTAAAATAAAATCCTTATCTTCAATGCAAAACGAATGATTTTTATTATTGTAAAAAGGCAGGATGCTACCGATACTTAAATGTATGCTGCCATCTACTTTGTTATGTGCTGTATTGAATTTTGTATTCATTACAAAAGAACTTTTTAGTACCATAGCTAAATAAGTAGCTGGTTGAATATAGGCACACATTTTTTTATCGATCCAGCCTGTATATTGATCAAATTTTAATTTTACATGAACCCAGTTTTCAGTTTCTTTAAGTATTTCAAAGGGTTCTCCAAAGAGAATCTGGCTGGTCATTTCAGATGTCTCATCGGGTTGTGCCCGAAGGGGAATGAGGGCCAGCATTGATATGCCATAATTCATAGCTGCTGAAATTTGAACAAGTGATAGTTCGTGTTGTTAACTTACGTGATAAAACAAAAATATCGAAAAGGTTTTAAAAGTAGAGAAAGATAAAATTAATAAATTTATCTTTTTATTAATTACACTTCAATATGAGTAAATTTTTTGAAAAAATTCGTGCGAATTTACCGAATATTACTGTATGGTCCTTTTTTATAATAAGCGCCATAATTATTATGTATCTTTTTCCTCATGAAGGAAAATTCCGATACGAATTCAAAAAGAACAGCCCCTGGATGCATGATGATATACAGGCTCCATTCGATTTTCCTATATATAAATCAGATGCTGTACTTCAATTCGAGCGGGATTCTATTTTAAATAACTTTTTGCCCTACTTTTCTTTCGATGCTTATCAGATACCCGAACAACGGGTGGCTTTAAATGCGCAGTTCAACCAGCAATGGCTTGATTATTCGCTGCGAAAATTTAATATAGCAAATGATACGTTATACTTCGAAAACGCCCAATATGAAAATTTACGGAAGCTTCAGGCCGATCTGCAAAACGCAATTGACTCCCTTCTGGAAAAGGTTTATTTAAAAGGAATTATCGACCTGAATACCTATTATGATAATACAGGTAAAGAATTAACGTCAATAATTATTGTTAAAGGTAATATTGCGGAGGAATATAATATTGATGATCTGTATACACCTAAAAGCGCCTATGAAACGATTAATCTGCAGATAGCCCAACTATTAAAGTCAAAAAATTCACGGTTGTTGCGACGGTATAAAGATTTTATTGATGCTTTTGATATTAATAAATTTCTGGTGGTAAATATTGTTTACGACGAGGAAACTTCCAATAAGGTAAAGACAAACCTTATGGAAGAAATTTCGCTATACCAGGGAATGATGCAGGAAGGACAGCTTATCGTTTCAAAAGGAGATATTATTACACCTGAGAAATTCAGAATACTGGAGTCGCTAAAAACAGAATATGAGCTTAAACTAGGCTATATAAATACATTTTCACTAAATGTTGGAAATCTGGTTATAACCCTTGTGGCGCTGTTGCTTATATATTTATTTTTTAGCAATTTCCGCCCGGAGATATTAAAAGACAAATTAAAAATCCTTTTTATATTGTTAATGGTTGTCTTGATTATTTTTGTAGCCAGTATCACAAAAAAACTAAGCCTTATAAGTTTTTATGTAATTCCGTTTGCGATACTTCCCATTATATTGAGGACTTTTTACGACGAGAGGATTGCCCTGTTTATTCATGTAATTACCATGCTTCTTGTAAGTTTTTTTGTGCCCAACAGTTTTGAATTTGTCTTGCTGAATATTCTGGCCGGTATGGTGGCAATATTCAGTCTTACCAGTTTATACCGAAGATCAAGGTTAATTATTTCAGCTTTTTTAATTGTATTAAGTTATTCGGTAGTGTACTTTGGAATGGCGATCGTTCAGGAAGGAAAAGTGTCTGGCATTGAATTGCAAAATTTTGCATGGTTTGGTATTAATGGAATATTAATACTTATATCTTATCCGTTAATTTATGTTTTTGAAAAAAGTTTTGGCTTTTTAAGCGATGCAACATTAATGGAGCTTTCGGATACTAATCAACTGCTATTAAGGAAATTATCTGAAATTGCCCCGGGAACCTTCCAGCATTCTATGCAGGTGGCTAATCTGGCAGAAGATGCCGCCTACAGGTTAGGAGGAAATGCCTTATTAATCAGGGCAGGTGCATTATATCATGATATTGGTAAAATGGTAGATCCGATTTATTTTATTGAAAATCAAACGTCGGGTGTGAATCCACATGATAATCTTGAATTTGAAGAAAGCGCAGATAAAATAATCAGTCATGTAAGCAAAGGAGTTGAAATGGCGAAAAAACATAATTTACCTGAACAAATTATCGATTTTATAAAAACACATCACGGTACCACCACGGTACAATATTTTTATAAATCGTATATTAAAAAGTATCCTGAGGAAGATGTAGATGTAAATAGATTTTCATATCCCGGTCCCACACCAATAACTAAGGAAATGGCTATTCTGATGATGGCAGATGCAGTAGAAGCGGCTTCCAGAAGTCTTACGCATATTAATGATGTTGTGTTGGAGGAACTTATCGACTCAATTATTGATAAACAACAAAAAGAAGAACAGTTTAATAATGCCAATATTACATTTAAAGAAATAACAACAATAAAAGAGGTGTTTAAGAAAAGGTTAAGAAACATATATCATGTAAGGATTTCATATCCTAAATGATATTAAAAACGCATATCTATAATTTCGGTTTTTTTATGCTTAGACACATCAAATGTAAACCATGCATCACCCAGGTCTTTATCCACGCTGATGTTAAAAAGATTTATAGAATAATCGGTTCCTTCTTTTCCAAATGAGGTTATTTTTACGATATTAAGATCAGAAACCCTTATAAAAACTTTTATTCTCGAATAGGGTTGATTAAGATTTTTCGGGAACAGATCAATCTCATGCATTTTTTCACCATCGATAACTATTTCCTGAATATAGGCATATTTAAAATCACGATTGTACCAGGTAAATATTTTCGCCGGGTTATCAAGAAAATCTTCATCTTCAGTATCGGGCTCTGTTATGGTGACTTCTTCAATTTCCTGCACATAATTCCACATAGTTTTGCCATCAAAAAACACCTGTGAACCCACCATGTCGATATAATATTTGGGACCTTTAATTTTAATTTTACCGGTACTTTCTGAAACGGCATTTTCAATCCGGTTGGTGATAACCAATGTAAAATCAGCTTGTATGGTTTTATACGATTTGGTTTTTTCTGCAGACTCATCAAGTATTTTTTTTGCAACCGGATCTTGTTGAGAATGTGAAACCGTGCAAATAAATACAAGCAGGATAATAAAACAGTATTTATTCATAACAATAAAATTAGAATATTTATTCCAGGGAATTCAAAAATTGTTCCAGAGTATAATCATCCGGAAATAATACCTGTCTGGCCTTACTGCCTTCAAAAGGTCCAACAATACCAGCCGCTTCCAGCTGATCAATAATTCTGCCTGCCCTGTTATAGCCTATGGAAAACTTTCGTTGTATTAAGGAAGTAGAACCCTGTTGATGAGCTACCACCAGTCGGGCTGCATCATTAAACAGGCTGTCTTTTTTCGATAAATCCACAACTCCTATATCTTCTCTACTTTGGTCTACATATTCCGGCAATTCCAGGGGAATCGGATATCCACGTTGTGAGCCTATAAATTCTGTTATTTTTTCTATTTCCGGAATATCAATAAAGGCACACTGTAGTCGTATCATATCGCTGCCAGGGGCAAAAAGTAAATCTCCCCGGCCAATAAGCTGATTGGCTCCCGGGCTGTCTAAAATGGTTCTTGAATCGATCATGGAGGTTACCCGGAATGCAATACGAGCCGGGAAATTTGCTTTTATTACACCTGTAATAATGTTGGTTGTGGGTCGTTGCGTTGCAATAACCAAATGGATACCTATTGCCCGTGCCAGTTGTGCAAGCCTGGCCAGGGGAGTTTCCACCTCACGGCCGGCAGTCATTATCAGATCAGCAAACTCATCTATTATTACCACGATATAGGGCAGGTATCGATGTCCGTTTTCAGGATTTAACCGCCGTTTTACAAATTTGTGGTTGTATTCTTTTATATTTCTGACATGTGCCTTTTTAAGCAACTCATATCTTTTATCCATTTCAATAGTCAGCGAATTTAAGGTATATATTACCTTTTGGGTATCGGTGATTATTGGTTCCTCAGCATCCGGGATTTTCGCCAGGTAATGGTTTTCAATTTTTGCATATAACGTAAGCTCCACTTTTTTAGGATCAACAAGTACAAATTTTAACTGGGAGGGGTGTTTTTTATAAAGTAACGAGGTGATTATAGCATTTAACCCTACAGACTTACCTTGTCCTGTTGCTCCTGCTACCAGCAGGTGAGGCATTTTTGCCAGGTCGAAAATATAGGTTTCGTTAGAAATGGTTTTGCCAAGAGCAATTGTGAGATCAAAATCCGATTCCTGGAACTTCCGGGATGCCAGGATGGACCGCATAGATACAATTTCAGGTTTCTGATTTGGAACTTCAATACCGATAGTCCCTTTACCGGGAATTGGAGCAATAATTCGAATACCAAGGGCTGAAAGGCTTAAGGCAATATCGTCTTCGAGGTTTTTTATTTTTGATATCCTTACTCCCGGAGCGGGCACAATTTCATACAGTGTAACTGTAGGGCCAATTGTAGCCTTAATTTTATCGATCTGGATTTTATAATTTGCCAGCGTTTCGACAATTTTATTTTTATTGCTTATAAGTTCTTCATTGGTAACAGAAGCATTTTCTGCTTCGTGACGCTCAAGAAGGTCTAAAGTGGGAAGCTGGAATGAGGATAATTCCAAAGTCGGATCAAAGTCTTCGTGCACCAGGGCTCCAGGTTCAAAATTTTCATCATCCTGCGAACGGTTGGTTTCAATCATAAGTTCAATTTCTTCCTCATCGTCATCATTTTCCTCCTCTGCTTCATTTTTTGGAAGCACTGTTTCATTAGATCTGCCGGTTGATTCCTGCTGGGGAAATTCAGTTTCAAATACCAGATCATCTGATTCATCGGCACTATCGGCATCAAAAGTCTGATTGAATGCTGCATCGGGGTTTTTAAAAGAAAATGAAAACAGCAGATTTTTCAACGAGCTGATATGGATAATACGCTTAAACCACGATACTGCATTATCAAATGAAAAAATAAAAAGGGCAAAAATGCAAATGACCAATAATAAAAAGGTGCCCGTTTTACCAAGAAGGGCAGTAAGCCACTGGCTGATGTAGTATCCGTGCCTGCCTCCTAATCCACTTCCTAATAAACCGTTTTGTAGCTTAAATAAGAATCCGAGTAAAATGGATATTAATATGGTACCTACAATCGTAATTCTTAATGTTTTGCCAAGAGGTAAAAGTTTTATTTTTAGCAGACGAAACCCTATTAATATTAATAAAAAGGGAACTGTAAATGATGTAAGTCCAAACCATCTGTTTATAAACAGATTGGCAAAGTACGCACCTACCTTACCCGACCAGTTTTCAACCTTAATATCCGGATTTGAAAACACTTTTTCCCAGGCAAAACTCTGATCTTCTTTCCATGTAAACAGATAAGATACGAAAGCAAGCAGAAGTAGAAAACTAAATCCAAGGACGAGCAATCCGAAAATAATTTTAAACCTTTCGTCTCGAAAAAAACGCACTAAACCACTCTTATTACTGCTTTTATTGTTTTTCTTTCCTGCCATTGTACAATATCCATTATGCTTTTAAACCTGCAAAGTTAACAGTGTTTAAAATAAACTAAAAATAAAACATAATAGTATTTAATTATCAACAGTAAAAGGCAGGAAATGAATTACGGAATGAGAAAAACATCTGAATTTAGTAGTATTAATTGAGTAATTCATTCATAACGTAGCTCATTTGATCCCGGGTGATTATTTCAGCTTCATCAGGGATTTCGAGTTTTGATTTTTCAGGTTTGCTGTTTTCAAATTTATTGGCGATAAAATGCATCCTGAGATTGTTCATCTTTAATTCAAACTCCATGAGTACGCCATCGATTTTTTTATATGGATTGGTGATGTTCGGATTTTCAATTTTAATCTCGTTTGTATAATACACCTCAAATGATGTTTCATCTCCCTGCTTAATAATTGCTTTTTTACATTGTAATCCGGCAATTAATTTTGTTTCATCAGTAAATTCAATCTTCATATTTTCCATCGCATCGAAACAACACATCAGTTCATTCCGTTTGCCCTCATAAACATAATTTTTATCCAGAACTTTCAGGTGGGTTATGCATTTTTTCCCGTTAAAACTGGTTAAATTATCGAGCTTAAAAAATCCCATAAACCCTTCAATAGTGTTAATTGACTGATGCCTTGTAAAGGCCAGCTTCATTTTTTTAGGGAGTAAAGCAGAAGGGTAATTCTGAATTTGATTTTCGAGATATGTAATTTCATATTCAATAATACCATTTTCATATTTATCGTCAGAATCGAATGAACTACATCCTGATAACAAAACCGCTAGAATTGTAACTATATAAAAATATCTCATTCTCGTTCTATAATGCAAATTAATAATAACTTTAGTACGGTAATTGTTCACTCAGGTTCAATTTTATTTTTGATGTTTGATGAAGATAGTTATAAAAGGCGTAAAACAGTAATTTTATCGTACTAAATAATCAACATCAAAATTGCATATATATACACTTATTATGATCAAAATCATGTAATATCATAATTGATTTTAATTATTTTTACAAAACAATTACAACAACCATGGTTGATGTAAACTATTTTCCTGTAAACTAAGAATTTATAATAAATAAATATTTATAAACAAAAAAATAATAAATATACATATGGGTTTTAATTTGAAAAACAGGAGTTTTCTAAAATTATTAGACTTCTCACCCCGGGAAATTAATTATTTAATTGATTTGGCTGCAGATTTAAAAAAAGCTAAGTATTCCGGTACAGAACAACAGTTGCTTAAAAGAAAGAATATTGCGTTAATTTTCGAAAAAAGTTCAACCAGAACGCGCTGTGCATTTGAAGTGGCTGCGCATGATCAGGGAGCACATGTTACTTACCTGGGACCTTCAGGCTCGCAAATCGGGCAGAAAGAATCTATGAAGGATACCGCCAGGGTACTGGGCAGAATGTATGATGGTATCGAATACAGGGGATTTGGTCAGAATATTGTTGAAGAATTGGCGGCATTCGCCGGTGTTCCCGTGTGGAACGGATTAACTGATGAATTCCATCCAACTCAGATTCTTGCAGATTTTCTAACTATTAAAGAACACATTCATAAACCTCTTAATGAAGTTTCATTTTGTTATCTGGGAGATGCAAGAAATAATATGGGGAATTCTCTAATGGTAGGAGCAGCCAAGATGGGTATGGATTTTCGGGCTGCTGCACCAAAGGAATGTTTTCCAAATGAAACACTTGTGGAAGAATGCAAATCAATTGCCAACCAGACCGGAGCCAAAATTTTGCTCTCCGAAGATATTAATGAAGCTGTTCGTAATGTAGATTTTTTATATACGGATGTTTGGGTATCTATGGGTGAACCGGATTCGGTTTGGGAAAGCAGAATTAAACTCCTTAAGCCTTTCCAGGTAAACAACAATGTACTGAAACTTACACAAAATCCTGATGTTAAATTTTTGCATTGTTTGCCTGCATTTCATAACAGGGAAACCAAGGTAGGAAACGATATTTATAAGAAATTTGGACTTGAAGCCCTTGAAGTTACAGAAGAAGTATTTGAATCGGAACAATCTATAGTCTTTGATGAGGCCGAAAACAGGGTACATACCATAAAAGCAATTATGGTTGCAACCCTTGTTTAAGATTGTTTTTCTGCATAAGTCATTTTAGTTCAAAAAATTGTATTTGCTAAAATAAATTTGTAACTTACATATGCAGAACTTTCAAAATTTCTTATCATGACAATTTATGTGGGCAACATTTTCTATGGCTTGGGCGAAGATGAGCTAAGGAAAATTTTTGAAGTTATGGGTAAAGTAGACACTGTTAAAATAATCAGGGACAAAAAAACAGGTAAATCTAAAGGTTTCGGTTTTATTGAAATGCCAGATAAAAAAGAAGGCATGGAGGCCATCAAAGCTCTGGATGGTAAAACAGTTTCAGGACGAAACCTAAGGGTATTACAAGCTCATTCGACCAAAGAGAAAGTTAAAGTCTAGAATTTTTTATTTTTAAAATTCCGGATGAATGATTTCTGAAGAACAGCAAATTAATTTTGTTGTTCTTTTTTTTATTTATTTACGGGTTCATACCACTGAAAATTTTGAGTGGCAATAAAAGTCGGTATAGAATTAAATTTTTCATTATAGTAGAATGCAATACCACATCCCAGTTGGATTGCATTGCGTGAAAGGATGTTTTTTTTATGTTCAGGTGAATTCATCCACATATTTAAAAATACTTCGGCAAGCGATAAATAGGTGTGGGGAGGAATAAGATTTCCGTCTTGTGAATAGCTAAATTGTCCGATTGCCGGTGTAAAAACTCTGGTATTGGCTTTATATTGAATGCCAAAAGTTTCAGCAATATTCTCAGCTACATATGGATTTTGAATCCCCGTTATTCTGGCCCGCATATTCTGGTCCTTTTTGTTTTTATCGATAGTGTTTTCATGTCCAAAGAATTCATACTTCACCATATCTTCAGAATGCATAAGAGCTGTTTTTTCCAACAAATCAGAATAGTTAAGTTCCGGAAGCTTGTTTTTAATTCGCTCTTCATTGGTAAGATAAAATATCGCAGCCTGAAGCCTGGGAAAATCAATATTGTTAAAGTCGATAGTATCATTAAAGATTTTAAACTGATGAAAATTTTTGGAGTTTACACTTGAATAAAAATTTTTCTCCCACTTACCCTGTGCGTGGTTAAATGTTACAACAACCTGTGAAAATAATATTAACAAGACTATTTTTTTCATCTGAAACCTGTTTGTATTAATATAATGAAATACAACAATTATTTTGTTACAAAGTTTCAATAATTGCTCTAACAAAATATACTGTTATTATTACAGATGAAGCAAGTTTCATTAACGTACCGGCTAAAAAGCCGATAAAAGATCCTATAGCTGCAACCAGGGCACGTTCTGATGCCTGACCATGTATGAGCTCGCCTATTAATGCACCGAAAAAAGGGCCTGCAAGAATGCCAATAAGCCCAAATGGACCAAGTACGATTCCAAGCATAGGAAGTACAATTATTCCAGCAATAAGACCTATTGTGCTTCCCCAGACTCCTGCTTTTGTGCCGCCAAACTTTTTTGTTCCCCATATGGGTACTATATAGTCCAGTACCTGGACGATTAAAGCAATACCACCCAGAATAAAAAGGGTGTTAAAAGAAAATTCTGCGAAGCGGGTAAAATGTAGCAGTATAATACCAACAAAACTTAGCGGAGGCCCTGGTAATCCGGGAATAATACAACCTACAAGTCCCAGCAGAATAAACACTATTGCAAATACAAGAAGAAGATAGTCCATAGTCTTTAAATAAAAATCCTCCCAAAAATTATAAAATTATCGGGAGGATTAATAATATTTTTAAAAATAATGATTATCCTGCAATAGCGCCATTAATCATTATTGTTGCTAACAGTCCTAAAATTGCATAAAGCTCAGGAAAAACACCCATTATAAGTGTGTTACCAAATACTTTATGACCCGATCCGATAGCGGCAATACCATTGGCAACTACCTGTCCCTGGCGGATGGCTGAAAAAAGACCAACTAAGCCAAGTGCTAGGCCTGCACCAAAAATTGCACCTGCCATTGTCCAGTTTAATACTTCAGTAGCTTTAATTGTATTTAACATAACAAAAAAGCCAACAAATCCATATAGACCCTGAGTACTGGGCATTGCTGATAAAATCATATAATTACCGAATGATTCGGGATCTTTCTTCAGGGCGCCAATAGCAGCATTTCCTGCAATAGATACTCCATAAGCACTTCCGATACCAGATAGCCCAACCATAATACCAAGTCCGATATACGCTAAAATAATTGGTTCCATAATTTAAATATTTATTTGATTAATTTGTTAATTCCTGTTCTATATTAAATTTTTTCCGAAAAGGATCATATTTTTTTCCGCCTCCCATGAAGCCTGCATTCTTATAAAATTCTACAAATGTTAAACGCAGCGGATGCACAAAAGAACCCAATGCCGACATAAAAAGATTCAGCCCGTGACCAAACAATAAAATTGCGAGGGTAACGATTTGTTTAACAATAATTATATCGGGGCTAAGACTAAAAGCAAGCTGATTGAAAACATTACCCAGCACGGCGCTGGAAATACCCAGTGCAAATAGCCTTACGTACGATAGTAAATCACCAAGCAAGCCGGAGGCCATGCCATAGGTGTCCCATATTCCAAGTCCGAAATTCAGGAATATATTTTTACCCGGACTGTTTAAGAAAAAGATAAAAATAGCTCCAAAACCACCAACTATAATCATATATAATTTAAACTGTTCCGGGGTAATCAGATTAAATTTTGACAGCCCGAACAATGTTGCTCCTCCAAGGATAACTATTATCCAGCCTATGGTGGATAATGCATGCACAAAACCAAATTGTTTGGCTTTATTGGCAGCTTTTATACCCATACCAAATATCGTCTGAACAAAACCCACTGCAAAAGAAAGCATCATCAGCTGATCGGTATTAAGCATAAATTTCTTGGAGCTTTCAAGCCAGGGAATATTGGTTTCAATAAGGTTTACCCCGAAAAATGTACCGCTGATAAACCCCATAATCACTGTTGCAGCACCAAGAAATATACCCAGTCCGAGTATGGAACGCATGGCCCCTTTAACCTTGAATCTTAAGAAGATCGCAGCCAGTAATATGACCAGGCCATATCCCACATCGCCTAAACAAAAACCGAAAAACATCATAAAAAAAGGAGCAAAGAACGGGGTCAGGTCCAGTTCCTTGTAATCGGGCATGGTATATAACTCACCTACAGGTTCAAAAAGCTTGTTGAATTTATTGTTTTTTAACTTTATTGGAATATTGTCGTTCACATCAGGTGATGATGACTCAAAATAGACATCAAGCTTTTCAAGGTGAGAATTAATTTCCTTTTCCTTTTCTCTTGGAGCCCAGCCTTCAAGTATCATTAATTTATCTTCGGCCTGCTTTTCAGTATTTAAAACTACTTTATCAAAGTCGAGCTTTTCTGTAACCTGTTGTTTTGTTTCTTCAAGTAGAGGAATGTATTTCGATGCAAATAAATCAAAAACTTCTTCTGTTTTTTGAATTATTTTTTCATAATCTTTTTGTTGGTTTTTTAATGCAGAAAGCGACTTTACCGGAAGTTTTATTTCTTCAGCGTCAATTTCTATGGTTTCCTCATTTTCCTGGAAAAGTACAAAATACAGTGATTGGCCTATCCTGTTTATTTCTTCGATATTGTATACCGACAGCCATTCGGGATTAAATTTTTTTATTGGACACACAAAGAAACGAACGGTAATGTCAACCTCTTTCAGTTTATTTATATCATCAAATGAAAAGTCGCCCCAGGGTTCAAGTTGGCTGATTTCTTTATTTATTCCGGCAAGCGCTTGTAAATTCTGTTCCAGTTCATGCTGTGTATTCTGCAATTGGTTTAATACGGCTTTGCCGTCATGATGATTTTTAGAATCAATTCCCTGATGGCTGACCTCTCTTTTACTCAAAAATTTAATAGCAGCATTTAACTGACTTAATAATTGATATTGATCCCGTAGTGCTTCATCAGTTAGTTCCCCGGTTCCTTTTTCTATTACGTGAAGCATCCCAAGGTCTTGCAAACTTTGTAAGAATTCCTGGTATTCTTTATGGTATATCAGGAATGTATATTTTTTCATCGGAACGATCATGCTTATACCTCCATTTGCTGTTGTCTTGTTTTCACTATCTTTTGGGCCGACTTGGAAAGATTTTCTTCATCCTCCATAAATCTCTTAATTTTCCGGATGGCATCTTCGTATCCGGGAATCTGAACCTTTTCAAAAAGATTTACCTTTTGGGTGGTTTTTTTTCTGGCATGGTCAAGCAATTCCATTTTACGCAGAAAAAATTCACGTTCAATGGCAATTCCGGCTAAATTTTTTAATATGGCAACTCCATCCAGATACCATTTTGGTTTATTAAAAACGCTGAATTTATTTATATAAAAGTCTATCCCGTCTAAAATAGGAATTCTAACCCCTGCAATTTTTTTTATGCTTAATTTCACATCGTCAATACCTAATAGATTTTGATCAAACTCTCCCCACAGCGAAACAATATTATCGTACTCTTTAATTTTTGCATTAAGCTCGTTGTCAAGCCGGTTCATTTCATCTTTGGCCTTTTTTACCTCAACCCGTAACGCCGATTCTTTATTTTTAATTGTGGGCAATGCTTTTACCCTTACTTTCAGCTGTTTCTCAAGTTGTTGTAACGATGTTTTATTGTATTGAAATTTTATAGCCATGTTTCTTTCGTTCTGTATTCAATGCCTTATTTGTTAAACCTTAAGGCTAATTACGGGCTTTTTATGTAGTAAATTATTCATAAAGAATAAAATTAATACAAGGATTAAATTAATTTTTTGGCCAGAATTTATCCACCAGTTCCTGTTTTATGCCCACTTCTTCAGGTTTAAAATGCTTGTTAAACAGCTCCCAACCTGTATTTAACATTTCGTCGATTTCCACGTTTACATCAATTGCAAGAAGTTTTGCAGAATAATCTTTTGCAAACTTCAAGCTTCTTTCATCATAATCGGTGAGGTCAAAACCGTTTTCAAGTTTGGTTTTTGCATTTGCAGCATCTGCAAACAGTCGAATAGATGAATTCATCACCTGAGGATGATCTTCTCTTGTTTTTTTACCAATTACCAGCTGTTTTAATCTTGAAAGGCTTCTGAACGGATCTACAATTACTTTTCCGATATCTGTATCTTTTCGAAGAAATAGCTGTCCTTCAGTAATATAACCGGTATTATCCGGAATGGCATGGGTAATATCACCACCCGACAATGTGGTTACGGCAATAATGGTAATTGAACCACCAGCAGGAAACTGAACGGCTTTTTCATAAATTTTAGCCAGATCGCTATATAGTGATCCGGGCATACTGTCTTTAGACGGGATCTGGTCCATACGGTTCGAAACGATACTCAATGCATCGGCATATAGTGTCATATCGGTAAGCAATACTAACACAGTCTGGTTTTTCTTAACGGCAAAATATTCTGCTGCTGTAAGGGCCATGTCCGGAACAAGTAATCGTTCCACAGGGGGATTTTCGGTAGTGTTTACAAAACTGATAATACGATCGAGTGCCCCTGCATTATCAAATACATTTTTATAAAAAAGGTAATCATCATTGGTTAGTCCCATTCCGCCAAGAATAATCTTGTCGGTTTTTGCCCTAAGCGCCACCATAGCCATAACCTGGTTATAGGGCTGGTCAGGATCAGCAAAAAACGGGATCTTTTGACCGGATACCAGCGTATTGTTCAGGTCGATTCCGGCAATACCTGTTGCAATAAGTTCCGAGGGTTGTTTTCTTCGAACAGGATTCACAGAAGGTCCTCCAATTTCAATTTCTTCACCTTCAATCGCCGGGCCGCCGTCAATAGGATCACCATAGGCATTAAAAAACCGGCCTGCAAGGTCATCACTCACTTTAAGTGAAGGAGCTTTACCAAGAAAAGTAACTTCGGCATTGGTAGGGATCCCTTCAGTTCCTCCAAATACCTGCAAAGTAACAATGTCTCCAATTATTTTCACTACCTGGGCCAATTTTCCGTGGATCATGGCCAGTTCATCGTAACCGACTCCCTGTGCATTTAGCGAGCAGGTAGCTTTTGTAATTTGAGTTACTTTAGTATATATTTTTTGAAATGCTTTTGTTTCCATTCTGTGCTTACTTTATCAGTTTTGTATTTAAAAGCTCCTAATTAGTTTCGGTAGCTAATATACTTTCCTCAACTATTCTTTCTTTTATTATCGATTTTAATTCTTTTTCAAATTTGTTGAATTTCTCAGATTTAAATTCTGAATAATTCATCTGCTTGTAAACGTTAATAATCCGTTTAAAATAATTATCTACCTCAGAAAAAGATTCAAATTCAAAATCGCTTTCGCAGATTTCGAGTACGCTTTCAAGCATATATTGTTGTCTTTCTATGGGAGTTGACTGGTCAACTTTATCAAAAGCATCCTGCTGCAGTATAATAAAATCAATCACTTCCGATTTCCAGAAACTTATATGATAATCCACGGGAACTCCATCGTCGCCAAGAATATTGATTTGCTCATAAATTTCTTTTCCTCTCTGCAATATGGTTTTTGTCTGGTTCACCATATCGATCCAGTTATCGGATATTTTTTTCTCAATATAATCTAAAAATTCGGGGTATTCGAGATATTTGGAATAGCTATCGATAGGATCTACAGCCGGATAGCGCTTACTGTCGGCACGTTGCTGGGCCAGGGCGTAAAAACAACGGGCTACCTTTTTGGTAGATTCTGTTACGGGCTCTTTTAAGTTACCACCGGCAGGAGATACGGTACCAATAAAGGTAATAGATCCGGATTCGCCATTATAGAGATTCACAAAACCTGCCCGGGCATAGAAGTTGGCAATAATTGCAGAAAGGTCCATTGGGAAAGCATCCTGTCCGGGAAGTTCTTCCAAGCGGTTCGACATTTCCCTGAGCGCCTGTGCCCATCGGGATGTAGAATCAGCAAGCATCAATACCCGTAATCCCATGGAACGGTAATATTCTCCAATGGTCATAGCTGTATATACAGAAGCTTCACGGGACGCTACAGGCATATTTGAGGTGTTGGCAATAATTGTAGTACGTTCCATAAGTTTACGTCCGGTACGTACATCTTCGAGTTCAGGAAACTCAGTAAAAATTTCAACTACCTCGTTGGCACGTTCACCGCAGGCGGCAACAATTACTATATCGGCTTCAGCTTGTTTTGATATAGCATGCTGAAGAACAGTTTTGCCACATCCAAACGGACCCGGGATAAATCCCGTTCCTCCTTCAACGATGGGATTCAGTGTGTCGATAGTACGTACACCGGTTTCCAGCAACTTGAATGGTCGTGGTTTTTCTTTAAAGGCAGTGATTGGCACTTTTACAGGCCATTTTTGTACCATAGTTACCTTAACCTCTTTTTTGTTGCGGTCAATCAATACTGCAATTGTATCATCGATTTTAAACTGCCCTTCTTTTGCAATACTTTTTATTTCAAAAAATCCTTTAAAAGAGAAAGGCACCATAATTTTATGAGGCATAAAATTTTCATCTACCTCTCCAAGCCAGCTACCAGCCTGAACTTTATCTCCAACTTTTGCCAGGGGTTTAAAATCCCAAACCTTATCTTTATCGAGGGCGTATGTATATTGTCCCCTTTTAAGGAAAACACCCTCCATTTTATCAAGATCGTTCTGGAGCCCATCGTAATTCTTTGAAAGAATTCCCGGTCCAAGGCTTACTTCAAGTAAATGTCCGTCAAATCGAACTTCATCATTTATTAGCATTCCGCGGGTACTTTCAAATACCTGAACGAAAGCATTATTTCCATATATCTTTATAACTTCAGCCATTAAATCGGTCTGTCCGGTTTTGATATAGCAAATTTCACTTTGCGATACCGGGCCATCAACTTCAACTGTTACCAGATTTGCTACTATTCCTTTTACTTTTCCTTTTGTTGACATGCTATACCTGTTTTAGTATAAATTCTTCAGGAAACTCATAACCGGTTTCCAGGTTGCGTAATAATTTTTCAAACAGTTCTTCCCCTGTTTTTTTATCTAATTTTAACCAACGCTCAATAATTGTTAACTTAATTACAAATGAAAATACCTTTTCTACAGAAAAATTGTGGAAAAAAGACCAGTCATCAAGTAAATCCCATTTAATTAAGTCAATCTTTTTTTCCTTTTCAATCAGGTTGGTTTCCTCGGTTGATCTGATTATTTCTTCGAGTTTTGGAAATTCATTGCTGATGCCAAAATCCCGGGTGCTACTTTTAATGAGTTTTTCGGTTAGTTCGTTATTTCCGATTAATTCAGGTTCAACCGGCATCTCATATTTTTTGCAATTAACTGCAGTAAGAATATTTTCCAGGTCGCGTTCAAAACTATACCAGTTCCGAACGAATTCATTATCGATTTCCTGAAGCCACGAATAATATAATTCATTGCACTGGTTTTCCCAGGATTTTCCGGAAACCACGGGTAATTCATCTTTATATGCCTGAATAAACCTGCTGAAATATTCAGGTGCCAGGGCTTGCAATTCGTTTACGGAATCATCCTTCACTAAACGAAACAGCTCTTCCACTTGTTCCTGTGTAAGATTGGAGAGAGCAAAATACCCGGGAGTTTCCTTTTGAAGTATTTTAAGGATGTTATAATTATCGTATCTCCAGAAAAAAGAAGCAATGAGAGAAAAATCCTCCGGGTGAAGTTCTTCTTTCAGAAGTTTTTTAAATTCCTGAACCGATACTGAGATTTTTGAATCTTCAAATAAAATATCCGGAAGCCCAGCAACCAGACAGTAATAATTTCTTTTCATATTCCGTGTTTATTCTGCAAATAAAAGTTCTATCAGTCTGGGGCGCAGGAATTGTTTAAAGAAGTTTTTAAAATCGGTGTCGGTAAAGCTAACTTTGTAACTTCCATCTTTGGGTCCAATCTGAAAGCCGTTTTCAAGCAACTCATCTGATTTAATGATGAGACCTTTATCGAGGAGATCTTTTGCTGATTTTGTGAAATAATCCTTGAGCTCTTTTTCTTCTTTTGCCGGTAAGAGTAAAGAAATATCCATCGAGGATCCGGATTTACCGGAACTCCAGTTTTTAACCGTTGTTTCGATAATTTTTTTTATAAATTCCTTGTCATTAAAAGCTTTATCTATCGACTGATCAATTATTTGTCCGTTTACAGCCTCTGTTATTTGTTGTTTTAATGCATTTACGGTTTGTTTTGAGGCCAACTTAAGCTCCGATTCTGTGTTTTTTTGCATCTCGGCAGATTTTTTCTTTGCTTCTGCCAATATCTTTTCGGCTTCTTTTTTGGAATCATTGATTAATGTTTCAGCTTTGCTTTTAGCATTTTTAATAATGTTATCCGCCTCGGCATTTCCCTTTGATATACCTTCGTTGTATATCTTCTCAGTTAACTTTTGTAATTTATTCTGCATATTTCCTGATATTTCAGTCTTTTATATAGTCAATGTCTATCAAAGTTATTGTAAAACCTTGTATTTATTTAATAATTATTAGTTGGGATACGCATTTAGAAATTGAGCCCGCAAGATAAGAAAACTTTGTTATTTTTCTAACAATAAAATAAATTCCCGATAATTTAAAATGCATAAAAATAATTGCCTTTTCTTATCAAAATTGATTAGACTGCTATTATATAACAAGTAAAACAAGACTACTGGTCTTTTGTTTTTTCTTCTATAACAGTGTAATCTACAACTTCATATCCCTTACTTTCAATGGCCTCGGCAATTTGTTCTACAGAGGCTTTAGTTTTATCAAACGATACAACAGCAATCGAATCGGTGAATGAGGCTGAAGCATCTTTAGTGCCATTTACACTAAGCATACTCGTTTTTACAGTATTTGCGCAGCCATCGCAGGTCATACCATGTACATCAAATTCAACGTTTACCAGATTTTCAGGAGAAATTTCTATTCCGCTCACTTCGACAGATGGTGCCTGTTCTTTTGTGGTTTGCTGACATGACAGAATAAGAAAAGATATTCCGAAGATTAAAATAATTGTTCTCATACTCCTAGTTTTTTTATCGTTTATAATTTTTCTGCTTTTTTATTTTAGTCTTTTTTGGACAATCGCATTGTTCTTTTTTATATTTTTTTTTATAATACCTTTTATTGTTAACACTGCATGAAGAGCACATTACACCGGTTATAATAAAAATATATAAAAGATATCTTGAGAATATTTTCATAACAGGTATCGTGAGTTAAATACTGCAAATTTACAAGAGTTTTAATTACTTAAAAAGTAATCTGTTTGTTTTACTTAATTTTGATGAAATTTTTGGAAAAATGAAACGTGAAAGCGATAGATTTTGTAATGCTGTTGAAAAGCGATTTGCAAAAGCATTATTTCAGCAGAATATGCTGGAGGCTAATGATAAGATTCTGGTGGCCTTATCAGGCGGTAAGGACTCCCTGGTAATGCTCGATTTGTTGGCTTATCGACGTAAATATCTGCCTTTTCATTTTGATATAATCGCCACACATATTTTAATTGAGAATATAGGTTATAAAACCGATGTTCAATATTTAGAAACTTTTTGTAAAAACAGGGATGTACCATTTTACCTGGTTACAAGAAATATTGATCTCGAAAAAAATCATAAAAAAAATACCTGTTTTGTATGTTCATGGCACAGACGCAAGGAATTATTTAATCTTACACGGGAGCTTACATGCAACAAACTGGCATTTGGACACCATATGGATGATGCCATTGAAACCCTGTTTTTAAATATGACATACCATGGTTCCATAAGCTCATTGCCCTTCAAATTAAAAATGTTCGAGGAGCGTTTAGAAGTAATCCGACCGCTGCTCGAATTTTCTGATGAAGAAATATTGCATTATTCCTTATATAAAGACTATAAGACTGAAATTAAAGTTTGTCCTTTCGGAGACACTACCAGGCGGCAAAAAATGAAAGAGTTAATACATCAAATGGAATCGTTGTATAAAAATTCAAAAAAAAATATGTTTAGGTCTATGGGCAATATTTATAGTGAATATCTTCCTCAATCCTTCGGAAACACCTGATTTTTTGGAAAGATTATATTATAAACTGCGGAAGTTGGTTATTCATACATATTAAGAATACTTCATTTCTTCGGGTCTATTTATAATTCTCTGTCTGGTTTGATGGATTTTGGGGACAGAACTTTTTTATACATAAATTCGTAAGAGCTAAATAATTTGCTAAAAGTTGAATTAATCTTAACTTTAATTAATATATGAAACTTCTATGTATTTAAACATAAACAAGTATATTAATTTTTATAATAATTGGAAGTTCCGTCATACCATTAAATTAATTATTTCATGATGAAAAAACATATTATTTTAATTCTCCTCCTGGGAGTCTTTTTTCTTTCAAAAAATATTGGTCAGTCAAACGATAAGGCAGAGTACCTTTCCGACTTTCAATCGAATAACTGGCCGCTGGTAATTAAAGCAAAAGAAAATATTGAGAATCTGAATAAAGAGCTTATAAGTGATCTAATAAAATTACTGGATAAAAACACCATCAAAAAACTTAAAAATACTGATGATTTAATTTATCCCGGGGCTGAGAAATTTTTCGGACATGGACAAATAATAGATTATAATATTGATAATATCTCCGTTAGAGCAGGTTGGTTGCTTGAGGACCTTACTTTTCAAAATTTCGGTTTTACCGGAATTCATCTTCAGGAAGACGGACTGATTGATTATATTAAAATCACATTTCCGGCATATTATAACAATTCCGTAAACCGGAAAAAAATTAATAATAGTTCAACAGAAAATTTAAGAGAGATTATTCGAAATTTAAGTGTACAAAATGCTAAAATTTGGTATGCTGAAAATATAGGGATTTGGAATCGGCTTGATGCCCTGGTGGATGCATTAAATAGTTATGATGAAAAACGACAGGTAAAAGCTTTGTTTTATTTGCGAAACGGGAAAACAAAATGCCAAGGTCTTAATCAGGAATCATATTCAAATCTATTGGCTAATCCGATTCAGAAATTATCCAATTCAGAAATCAAAAGGGTATCGGAAAATGCTAAGTTAATTTTAGTGGATGATAAACTTGACTGGTTGAAAATAAAACCCCAATAATTAGGGGCGGCGTTTATAATTCAGTTTTTAATAAATATAAACTATATTTATTTTTGTGTCGGTTGAAATAATAAAATTAATGATGAGGAGAGTAATAGTTGCAATCTTGTTTTTTGGATTATCAGTTTGTTTTACTGGTGCCAGACTATTGGCCCAAAAGGAAGTATTTATTAAACAAGTTGAATTTAAAATTGATCATATAAGTGATATCTCATATGAGAATGAATATTTTATGACCCTAAACATGAACAAAGGGTCGGTTTACCGTTTTAAAATTACCAATCATCGGGATAATTATGCCGGCGAAGCAGTAATTGAGTTGTTGGATGCTGATAATCTTGTCCTTACAAATATCTTTAGTGATAAATATTTTACAGTAGTTAATTTTAAATGTAATAAATCCGGTTTTTATGATTTGCTTGTAAAATTCCGGAATAAAAAACTTGGGAATTCAGTTATCGATATCATGTTAGTCCAGTAAAGAAGATACTTCCATTATCCGCATTTTTATCATTTTCTAATAGTATTTATTTCAATAGAATTATTCTGGTTGTCAAAGAATTTGTGATAGTAATCAATAATTAACATCATATCATTGATTTTTGCGTTTAATCTTATAAACCTTAAAATCAAATGAAATGAACAGTTTATATTGTAAACCGACTTCTTCGACCCCGGAAGTAAATTTTGATGTCAGCGGACATCTTTCTTTGACGGGAAAATCGTTACCTGAAAATAGTACCAGGTTTTACCAACCCTTAAAAGTCTGGTTGGAATCATATAATGGTGATGCTATTATTTTTAATGTTAAGTTGGAATATTTTAATTCCAGTTCATCAAAGGAATTATTCGAATTGTTAAAGGTGCTAATAGAACACTATAGAGACAAAAATTGTACAGTAAACTGGTATTATGAGGAAGGTGATGACGACACCTTTGAAATTGGTCAGTATTTTGAAGAGTTGCTGGATTTTAATTTTCGCTATTTTGTTTTTCAGGAGGCCGATAATGCTTTTTAAAATAGCATCCATACTGCAACAATAACCAACATAGTACCAAAAACTATCCCCTGAATCTTCACACTGCGGGATGAATTGAATTGGCTTGTAAGCCAGTTGCCACCAATAGTCCAAAGTATATGGGAACTTATAGAAATAAGTAGTACCAGCATACTCAGAATAAATACCCGGCTGGCTATTTCAGTGTTACCTGTTAAAAATTGAGAATACATGATCAGCAAAGCAGTTATTCCTTTAGGATTTAGCAAATTTAAGATTATACCATTAAAATATCCCGGGGCCACAGTATTTTTTGAACTAACACTGCTGGTAGCACCCGAAGATCGATAAAAGGTATACGCCAGAAAAAGAATATATGCTGAACCGGCATATTTTATAAATTTATATATTTCCGGATGGGTCTCAAAAAGTTTACCTACGCCAAAACCAATCAGTACAGAGTAAATTAATATACCTGTATTAATCCCCAGTATAAACGGAATGGCCTTTCTAAATCCATACCTTCCCCCCAGGGTGGCACACATAATATTATTTGGCCCTGCACTGTAAGCAATTGGCGACATTAAAGTAAACCATAGAATAAGTTCTGAGGAAGTCATTATATACCCTAGAAATCTTTTAATTCCACATTAATAATTCCATCAACTATTACCCAACAGTCCGTATCACAAACATCGGAAACGTGTTTAATCTTTAATTTATCACCGTCTACGGCATAAATGGTTTTACTGCCTTTTTTATATTTTGCTTTAACAGAATATTCGGCGTTTACCGGAACATATAAATAATAAGGCGATCCCGTTGCAGTATCAACATATTCAATAGTATTGTTATCCACTTCATTTTTATAAACTACCAGCGGAATCCTTTCGTTCTCGTCATTAAATGTAAGGTATACGATAATGTCTGCACTGTCTGGCTTTTCCTGATAACAATCTGCACAATCTACATCCGAAGTAAAAATTTTTTCATCGCATGCAGTGGCGAATAATATTATCGAAAACAGTAAAGATATGAAAGTTAGTTTATATCCTGCAACCATGGTATTGTTTTGTATTTATAGCTTGTTTTTTTATTGTTAATGTGAAACCGGAACGTAATAAAAATCCTTCCGGGATCAATTTTGTATACACCTAGATTAGTATATTCGTAGTTTGCCAGAATCTGGAAACGACTCATAGTCAGGAATAAGCCGGCCAATGGAACCGCTAGAATCTTGTTATCCGGTTTTTGTGTCGACCCCCTGTAACCTCCCCAGGTATAAACTCCTTTTATTCCCAGGCTGATCCCTGTTTTGAAATTATCCGATTTTGAAGAATATAAAGTGATATTTTTATTCAGGCCGGTATAAATCATATGCCGCCTTTCCCAGTATTGATAGCTGGTATCTGCATCCGGTGCAGATAATATTCTTATGGCAGATGGCCTTATCAGGTATCCTGCCGAGATATCGGCATTGTATTTATATTCGTGGAATCCAAATTCAGGACCTGTTAGAAAATCAGTAAAATTCCAGTTTAGAGTAGCGCCTATAAAGTAAGATCCAATGGCTGGCCAGATACTTTTTGAAACCTTAAACATTTTAAGATAAGCTACAATTGAATCATTCCTGTTAATTTTGGCCAGATCATAAACCTTCATGGTTTTAGAAACATAACTATCCAGATTTGCACCATGCTCCTTCAACATTTTTACTATATTCAGATTACCCTGAATTACTGCAATAGCCAGGGGGGAAAATAGGTCATTTATCAGGGTATCCGCTTTTGCCCCATATGTTAAAAGCAGTTGGGCAGTTTCCTGATGATTATTTTGAATAGCACATGATAAGGCAGTATATCCGAAGTAATCTGGAGTATTGGGATCGGCACCGGATTCCAGCAAAAGTTTAACAATATCTGTATATCCCAGGTAAGATGCAACAATTACAGCATTGTTATTATATTGATCTTTACCAGAAATATCTGCCTCATAATAAAGCAACATATCTGTCATTATGATGTTACTGTCAATAATAGCATGCATTAATGGAGTTATACCATCAAAATCAGGTAAGTTAATATCAGCCTGATTACGAATCAGAAGTTCTGCAATATCCAGATCATTGTTCATAATAGCCGTTATAAGAGCTGTGATGCCGTTATCAGGCTTTTTGTCCGGATCGGCTCCATTTAATAAAAGAATCTGACATACCGTAAGGTGCCCGTTTTGTGTGGCATACATCAGAGGTGTAACCCCTTCCCAAGTAGCAGAATTTACTTCTGCACCCTCGTTTAACAACCGTAAAACCTCTTCTTCATATCCCTTATCGGCAGCAATAATAAGATTATAATTAAGGTTTCCTGCTATATATTCAGAAGTATCAATTGCTGTGGTATCATCTAAAACCGGAGTTTGGGCATAATTTAATATGCTTAAGCTAAAAGAAAATAAAATAATTAGAAAATTAATTTTCATAAGGCTTTAAATCTGTGATTTATTTTTGCTGTTGATTAATATTTCAGCAAAAAATTATACTAAATTTTAAAAAATCTTCTAATAGTACCTGGTTTTAAATAGCTGCTTTTAATTTAGTACCATAAAAATAGAAATATTCAATAAAAAAATCAGGTTCAGTACGATGAAATATAAAAATAACCGAATAAAATAAACCTTAATAGTTTAAACAGCATAATATTTATAATAATTATAATTGATACTTGGCACTATTTTATAATTTAGTATGGAATTAACGCCTGAATTGCATGGAAAATCAGACTCATAAAAAAACATTTGGGACCGCACCGGTTTTTTTTACAGCTATATCAACCATACTGGGTGCCATATTATTTCTGAGATTTGGATATGCAGTTGGAACCCTCGGATTTGTTGGCGTGTTACTGATTGTCTTTTTAGGACATATGGTAACTATTCCTACTGCTTTGTCAATTTCAGAAATAGCAACAAATCAACGTGTGGAAGGAGGAGGGGAGTATTTTATAATTTCGCGGTCATTCGGTTTAAATATCGGAGCAACCATTGGAATAGCGTTATTTTTCTCCCAGGCAATTAGTGTGGCGTTTTATGTTATTGCCTTTACTGAAGCATTTGAGCCGATTTTTAATTTTGTTTATGAAAAATGGGGTGTTTTATTGCCCCGGCAGATCATAAGTATACCTTCAATGCTTTTATTGTCATACCTTATTCTGAAAAGAGGAGCGAATATGGGTGTTAAAGCTTTATATTTTGTAGTGGCGATACTTTTTCTGGCATTGTTACTTTTTTTTCTGGGAAAAACTGATTATTCACAAACAGAAACGGTAAACCTCTTTACAATAAAAAGTGAGAATTTTAAAAACTTTTTTATCGTATTTGCAATATGTTTTCCTGCTTTTACAGGAATGACTGCAGGAGTAGGTTTATCGGGCGATCTGAAAAATCCGGGTAAATCGATTCCTTTGGGAACAACTATAGCTACCATTACAGGAATGATTATGTATGTATTTATCAGCCTGAAACTGGCAGTTTCTGCACATCCTGATGAACTGGTGAACAACCAGCTCATTATGAGTAAAATTGCTGTTTTCGGCCCCGTTATCATTCCACTGGGATTGGCAGCTTCTACTATTTCTTCGGCAATTGGATCGATAATGGTGGCGCCGCGCACGCTTCAGGCATTGGGGATTGACCGGTCCATTCCTTTACCGGGTATTAACCATGTTCTGGCAAAAGGTAAAGGTGAAACCCATGAGCCATTCAATGCAACAGTGGTTACCTGTATTATTGCGCTTGTATTTGTTGCTTTGGGCGATGTGAATGCCGTGGCGCAAATCATTTCCATGTTTTTTATGGTAACCTACGGATCTCTTTGCCTTATTTCTTTCTTGTACCATTTTGGTGCAGATCCTTCTTATCGTCCTGCTTTTCGCTCGAAATGGTATGTTTCACTGGTTGGATTTGTATTGTGTTTTTGGTTAATGTTTAAAATGAATACTACCTATGCTCTTGCCTCAATCATTGTAATATCATTAATATATACCTTTGTAAGCTATTCGCATAAAGACCGTGGCGGAATGCAGGCTATATTTCAATCGGCAATATTTCAACTAAGCAGGAACATTCAGGTTTTTAACCAGAAAACCAAAAAGTCTTCTGAGGAAAAAAAGTGGCGGCCGGCTGTAATATGTATTTCCAGCGCTTCTTTCGAACGCAATAAAGCCATTAAATTATTAAACTGGATATCTTTCAGGTACGGATTCGGCACATATATTCATCTTATCGAAGACTATTTTTCTACTGCATCGAGCGCCCATGCCAAAGAAGTTCTGAATAAATTAATTGAATTATCGGAAGAAAACAGCAAGATTTATCTGGATACCCTGATATCTCCTTCGTATACTTCAGCCGTGGCACAGGTAATTCAACTTCCAAGCATTTCCGGACTGGAAAATAATATGATGCTCTTTGAGTTTGATAAAAATAATCCGCATAATCTCAAACAGATTACAGATAATATAGCACTAGCGCGTGCAGCTGATATGGATATATGCGTGCTGGGCGCTTCAAAAAAGAGTATAAATTTTAAACAGGGTATCCATGTGTGGATAAAATCTATAGATTTTGAGAATGCAAATCTTATGATTTTGCTGAGTTATATAATCTTAGGGCATCCAGACTGGAAAAAGGGCAAAATAAAAATATTCAGTATTTGCAAGGAATCTGAATTTGATGAAACACGAAATGATTTATTAAAGTTAATACAAGTGGGCCGTTTGCCTATATCTTCAAAAAATATAGAAATAATTAAGCAGGATGAAAATGTAAATTCCAAATCGCTTGTTGCCGGTCGTTCGGAAGGCGCCGGACTAACGGTAATAGGATTTCATGAAGACCAGATTAAATATAACAGGGAATTGTTTCTGGGGTATCACGAATTAGGCGATGTGCTGTTTGTAAATGCAAGAGATATTAAAGAAATTAAATAACCGGAGTTTTAGAATTTACTTCTCCGACATCGAGAATTGAGTATATATTTAAATTACTGCCTTTTATGATAAAAGTTCCTGAAAATCACATCCTGGTAATATTTGGCGCCTCAGGCGATCTTACAAAACGAAAACTTATTCCGGCTTTGTATGAGCTGCACCGGCAAAATTTATTGCCTGAAAATTATGCTATTCTCGGCGTTGGCCGAACACAACTGGATGATAGTACGTTCAGGCAGAAAATGACCGGGTCGATATGTGAAGAAAAAAAAGTGGATGAGGATAAGCTGCTACAAAATTTTTGTGATAAGCTGTTTTATATATCTATTGAAACCTCAAAAAAGGAAGAATATAAAAAACTAAAAACTAAGTTACAGGAATTACATAAGGATCCGGATAAAAATCCAAACTACATTTTTTACCTTGCCACACCTCCAAGTTTATATGAAAGTATAGCACAAAGCCTTCATTTTTTTGGTTTAAGTTCTGAAGAAAACGGATCGTGGAAACGGCTTATTGTTGAAAAACCTTTTGGATACGACCTGGCCTCAGCTCGTGAATTAAATATAAACCTGTTATCGTATTTCTCAGAAAATCAGCTTTACCGTATCGATCATTACCTGGGTAAAGAAACTGTTCAGAACGTAATGGTTACGCGTTTTTCAAATGGAATTTTTGAACCCTTGTGGAACAGGAATTATATTCACCATGTTGAAATAACATCGGCTGAAAGTATTGGTGTTGAAAGCAGGGGTGGATATTATGATGGTTCCGGGGCATTACGTGATATGGTGCAGAACCATTTGCTGCACCTGGTGGCCCTTGTGGCTATGGAACCGGCTACTGAAATCAATTCAACAGCCATAAGAAACGAAACGCTCAAAGTGTTTCAGTCATTACGGTCATACAATTCAAATAATCTTGAGGATTATGTAATCCGGGGACAATATGTTGCTTCCAATGTAAGAGGTGAGCATCTTAAAGCCTATCGTGATGAACCGGGTGTAAATCAAAATTCACGCACTGAAACCTATTTAGCATTGAAGCTTTATATTGATAACTGGCGATGGGGGGGAGTCCCTTTTTATATTCGTACGGGAAAACGACTACCCACCAGGGTAACGGAAATTGTTATTCACTTTAAGCCTACTCCTCACAAGCTCTTTAATCTTAACGAAGAAAACTTTAACACAGATAATCAGTTGATTATCCGAATCCAGCCCGATGAAGGCATTTTGCTTAAATTCGGTATGAAGGTTCCCGGTGCGGGCTATCATGTGCAGGATGTGAGTATGGATTTTCATTATTCCGATTTATCTGATGTACATGTTCCGGAAGCTTATCAACGATTATTGCTCGATTGTATGCTGGGTGATTCAACCCTATATGCCCGCGGGGATGCCGTGGAAGAAGCATGGAAATTTGTAGACCCGATATTAAAATTGTGGAAAGAAAATCCTGAAATCCAGGTTTATGGCTACCCTGCCGGCACCTGGGGACCAAAAATTGCTGATGACCTGATTGAAGGGGATAACCTTACCTGGCGATATCCCTGTAAAAATTTAACGAGTGATGGTAATTATTGCGAATTATAATGGATGAGATGAAACCTGAGTTAAAAATATATTCCAACCCCTCACAATTAGCAGAAATGCTGGCTCTTGATTTTCAACACTATACCGGTGCATTATTAAAAAAACAAAAGGCAGTATCCGTTGCACTTTCGGGTGGATCTACACCGGAGTTGCTATTTCGTCGACTGGCTACTTATAATCAATATAGCCAGGATCAAATACATTGGGATGGAATTCATTTTTATTGGGGTGATGAACGATGTGTTCCACCGGAACACGCGGAAAGTAATTTTGGAATGGCAAAAAAATCACTTTTCCGAAATATACGGCTTCCTGAAAACAATATTCATAGAATCTTGGGAGAGGCTGATCCTGATAATGAAGTAAAACGATATGCGGACGAAATGAAAACCCATATTTTTTTACAAAACGGATATCCTGTGTTCGACTGGGTATTTTTAGGATTGGGAACTGACGGCCATACTGCGTCTATTTTCCCCGACCAACTTAATTTACTTTATGCGGCTGAATTATGCGCTGTTGCAATTCATCCTGAAACAAAACAAAAAAGAATTACACTTACCGGGAATTCATTAATCCACGCCAAACGTTTAACTTATTTAATAACCGGCGAAACAAAAAAAGAAAAAGCAGCATCGATTTATTTTGCAACACCTGAAGCACGCTTGTTTCCTGCTTATCACATCCGGCCTGTTCACGGGAAATTCGACTGGTACATGGACAAAAATGCCGCACAACTAATAAAACTCTAAAATTTTTTGTAGCTATTCGTTGTATTCAAATCAAAAATAGATACCGGGGATTCATAAAAACAATCATAATTAAAATACTGACATTAACATTCGCTTTTTAAAGATTTGTCAAAAACGGAGGTTTTCAGACCTTTTATTTGGGTCTAAATCGATACATTTGATAAGATTTTTCATTGACCCTATCCCTATGAAGCAATCAAAATACCCATTAATATTTATTGTTGATGGCAATAAAAATTACCGGAGACTGGTAATGAATTCACTGATGGCCATCGATTATAATAATATTGAGGAATATGCAACAGGCCGGCAATGCCTGGAGAATCTGTACCAGGCGCCCGATATTGTTATACAGGAATATAACCTTGATGATATCAACGGTTTGGAGTTATTAAAAAAAATGAAGATCAACCGGCCTCATACCGATTTCATTTTTTTATCTTCCCAGAGCGACACAGATGTTGTTGCCAGTATTTTAAAATCAGGAGCTGTAGATTATATTGCCAAAACCAAATATGCCATCGGAAGGCTGGCTCAAAAAATTGATCAGTTAATTACCTCAAAACGCGAACTTGATAAATCGGTGAAAGTTGAGCATAGCCTGCTCTATTCTCTTGGATTTATTTTCATCAGCATGTTGTCCCTGATTGTGTATTACACCAAGTTTTCCTAGAAATCTATTGATTGGTTGGTTTTATCTGAAGATATTGAAATGTTCCTCGGATCAGCCTTAAAATGAAAAGGGTATTTTTCAATTCCAAAATCTTTGGAATAGGAAATAATATTTATCGACGAATTGGTAAAACCATCCGATTCATTATCACGGTAAAATTGATACAAACCTAATGTAAGTGCGTTATTCTGGTAAGATATACAGTTTTGAAACTGGTTTCCATAATGCCTTAGTGCATTCAGAAAATAGTAAGACACATCAAATCCCAGTAATCCGTAATAAAAACCTTTGGTGCTTAGCCTGGTAGGTTCGTAAAAATAATAGCTTCTGAATTTATTAATAACCGCCCGGGTAAATGAATTTGTATAATCCACATAAAACGGAGTATACAGTTTTAATTCAAGGTTGTGAAAATACTCAAGTTGAAGCTTTTTAAACCGTTGCCAGGCCGGGAAACCGGTTACCGTAATATTGTAATATTTTAAATCGTTGTTTAATACAGTTAGCACATCGCTAACATAAGCTTCATTTGTTGAAGCTATAATTACCAGGTTTTCTTTCTCCTGAATGAGTGCAAGGCGTAAATTTCCGGTTAAAGTATCGTTAAACCGAACTTCCTTAAAAACGCTACTGTCAAAAGTGGAATTTGATGTAAGATGAAAAAATAAGAATTGTTTTAACTTGTCTATTTCTTTCATGCCCGAACTATCTTCATTATGCACCAGAATGATGTTTTTATCATGGTAATCCGATAAAAATTCAGCATAGTAAAATAAATCCGATTCCATTGATGGCAGTATTTTATAAACATAAGGATTGTTTTTTAAAATAATTTCGTAGCCTGATAATGGTGAAATCAGGTTTATTCTATGTTCAAGTGCAAATTTTGCTGCCAATTTTAAATTAAGATGGTACACCGGGCCAACTAATAGATCGGGCTGAATGATTTCAAGTTTCTCCAGTATTTTTTTCATTTGCAGCGTATCTCGACGGGTATCATAAACATAAAGCATTACATTCATTCCTTCTTTCTTGAGCGAATCAATGGCAAGCAACATTCCTTCATAAAATTCAATATAATTTCTGCCTCTGTTAATGTTTTGCTCCAGAACCGGCTGTACTTCCGTGTTTTCGGTAGTTTTCTGATCTGAATTTAACCTGGTTTCAGGTAAAACTTCATTATAATCGCTGTAAAATGGCAGCATAAGCGCTACTTTAAATACTTTGTGTTTGTTTTCTTCGGTAAGTGAATCACATTGCAAAACACTCAGCATTTTAATTTTAATTGAATCTGTAGTAATCGTGTCGATTTCTGCGATTTCAAGCAAATATGAGGGCTTGGGAATCCGTATTAACTGTCCCACTTTAGGTCCCCACCTTAATTCTTCATTAAAATTAATAATATCTGCAACGGTTATTCCATATATTTTTGCAAGGGAATATAAGGTATCTTTAGCCTTAATTTCGTAATAAATATATTGCGGATTTTCATCAAACTGGTTTTTGTATTTTTTGAGCAGCACATTTTTTTTAGGGATTTTAATCACCTGATCGATTTGCAGCCCGAATTGAGCCTCCGGATTATATTCATATATTATTTCCTGCGTAACATTGTATTTTTTCGATAAGAAAAATACAGTCTGACCCTGTTTTACTTTGTGATATATAAAGTCTCTTTTACTCAGATCAAAATAATTTTCACTGAGCTCCGGGGCTTTTGATCGAACCGGTATGCGGAGAGCCTGACCAACATTAATTTTTTCAAGTAATACATTCGGGTTGGCAGCAGCAATATCCTGCTCGGTAACCCCATAAGCACGGCTAATTGAATAGGTAGTTTGTCCGGGCTGTACCGTATGGATATAATACAATTCCCCGTCAATCAATACTTTTTCTTCGGAACGTTTTATTTCAACGGGATGTGCCTGGGGAAATACGTGTAAAAAACTTACAAAAAGAAGGAATAAAAATATAAAATACCTGCAGAAAAAACTTTTTACCATAATATTACATTCTCGCGTATCCATGCGCTACAAAAATAATCTTTTAAGTATTCCAACGTAAATTAAACAAAAAAAATTAATAAGAATAAGCAATACACATATTATTGAATTTCCCCTCTTGCATTTTACTGCAAATAAACTGAATATAAAAGTTTAAACTAAATTGATAATGGCTGACGGTACAAGTAGTTTGAAATTACAAACGACAACAAATGAATTATAGTATCTGAATATTAATATAGCCTTTCACACTGCGAGTGGAGTAAATTTATTTTAAAGTAAATGTGCTTGTTATCAGCCTGTTTTTTGGCGAATAAATTTCCACCAGATAAATTCCCGTTTTTAGTTCCGAAAGAATGTCCCAGTCGAAACACAGGTTTAATTTTTCATTGGTATAATTTACAGTTTGCTTTTCGGAATATATTGCGTTGGTCTCCAGCATAGGATGTGTAAATGTACCCGAGCCGGCATTTTTGTTTGTGAGAACCTGTGCATCCGGGGTAAGTATTCGCATATAAATATCTGTAGCGCCCCTTTTGGTTATCCTGTTTTCCAAAATATCAAAACATATTTTTACCGATTTTGTTTTTTTGGCCATAGCTGTTGGAGCGGCCTTGTTTCCAATTAACGTCTCTTTTTGGGGTGTTATTTTCATATTATCCCCGATAAGCATTTCTGCGGCGCCTACTTTCACACTCAGTTCTGCAATTTTTTCGTTTAGTTCTTCTATAGTCTCATTTAAGGCTTCATTTAATTTATTAACTACAAGAAGTGAATCGATCTGCTCAAGATATTGTTCTTTTATCAGAACGATATCCTGTTCCAGTTTTTCATTCTCAGCGGCTAATGTTTTCTTATCTCTGAATAGCCTGTTAATTTTAGCTTCCTGTTCAGTGATCCGGTTATTTGCATTCTGAATGATCTTATCCAGTTTATCATTAATCCCTTTATATTTGTTTAATTCGCTGCGTGCACCGGAAATGGCTCCCTGCAAACGTTCATTTTGTTCAACAAGATCCCTTTTTTTTGTGAATACCGGCTTCTTATTATAAAACTGGATAAAATTTAATGATACGGACAGCACAACAATAATGGCCAGCACCGTGATGCCGGTTTTTGATGATTTTTCTTCGTTATTTTTCATGACTTGATTTTTAATTGTATTCAAGAGCGTTACGATGAGAAACAATGAATTATTTTGCTAAATACGTATTTCTCTGCAATTATGACGAAGATTCCAATAAAAGTCACAGAAGCAGATAAAGAGTTACATTGATCCTTAAGTTACTAAATTCTTCACTTTTTAACCATAACCAAAACAATTACGATCATCACCAGTGCAATTGCCGATCCTGAATAGAAAGCAAAATTAAATCCCCCGATCGAGTAAAACAGACCAATAAAAAGCGGGCCAAATGTTTGTCCTAACCGCAATACCATACTGTTGACCGACATAAACGCTGCGCGTTCTTTTATAGGTGCATAATTTACTAACATGGTCTGAATGGTAGGAATAATTATACCATGACCCATGCCAAAAATTACCACTGAAAAAATTACTAATAGCCACGACACGGCATGAGGAATAAGCAATAAGGACAGAAAATAAAGCAGAAAACCATAAACTAACAGTTTCTTGTTTGTAAAATGAGCCATAAGCCAGCCCAGGGTAGCCGAAACTATGGCTGTAGTTATCGACATAGACGACATGGAAAGGCCAATAAACAATGATTCTGCATTAAATCTGGATTCAAGAAACAATGGGAAATAGGTGAGATATGAGCCGTATAAAATCACAAAGATTAATATATTTACTATAAACAATCCCCAGACGCCTTTTCGGTTGATGGTTTTCCAGGCGCTTCTGAGATAATCATTCAACTTTTGATTGTGAGGAGGTTCAGGATTTTTTAATCCCCACAGTACAACAAATCCTGTTGGGATGGCGAGTAAGGGAAGTAAAAAAGGATAATTCCATCCAAACATAGCCAGCATTCCACCAATGGCAGGATATGAAGCTGTTCCGATACTTAGTACGCTGGCATTATATCCCATGGCTGCTCCACGTCGCGTACCGGAGAATAAATCACCGATAAGGGTAATGTTTAAGGATCCGAGCGAGGCGGCGCCAATACCCTGTAAAAAACGAAGGACCAATAAGAATTCGAAACTTTTTGAATATGTGCATGAAAAACCTGCAATACCAAATAAAAATAAGGATGGAATTAATATGGTTTTTCTCCCAAAACGATCAGCTAATACTCCCATAACCGGAGTAAGAATAATACCGGGCAGGGTAAACATCACAATCATCAATCCGATTTCATGCACGGATATATTAAAAAACCTGACCATTGCCGGGAAAGCGGGAGTAATACTGGCAACGCCCATTACTGCATGCAGCGTGACAAGGAATATAATGTATAAATTCGAATCCCGTAAGGGTGTAATTTCTTTTAGCGATTTATCCGGAAGCATAAGAACAAATTAAATCTGAGATATAATAAATAACTTTTTGAACAACAATAATGGTAAAAATCTGCTGAATTAACAAGTTAATTTTACTACTGACATAGGGTTGTCATTCATGATTTTTATCTTGTTTTTAATTTGAATATCAATTAAATTTCGTAATAAATAAACTTCTAAATCCAAAAACATGAAAAAGAAAATTTTATTCCTTCCATTCACGATTATGATAATACTTATATTTTTCGGTTGTGGTTTTACCCTTTATTCACAATCTAAAATTGAAGTTAAAAGTGTTCAGCCGATGAGTGCCTTGGTAATAAAGGCTGAAGTTCCTACTGCCGAGATCGGCCCTAAAATGGGCGAGTTGTATGGTATGTTGTTTAATTACCTTACCGAACTTGAAATGCAACCTTCCGGCCCTCCGTTTAGTGTTTATTACGAATTCGATCCTCAGGGAAATACGGTTTTTGAAGCCGGAGTTCCGTTGGATGATGTTGTGGAAGGGGAGGGAGATATTTTATATAAAGATTTTCCGGCAATGAAGGTAGTTTCAACCTTGTATACCGGTTCATATGAAAACATGATGCCGGTGTACGAAGATCTGGAAGCCTACCTGAAAGAAAATAAATTGGAGTCGAATAATATTGTTTGGGAAATATACCTTACTGATCCGAATGAAGTGGGGCCTGAAGAAAATCAAACCATTATTTACTATCAAATAAAATAAAGAGGTAAATCAGCACAAAACATCCCGGTTAATTTATCCGGGATGTTTTGTATTTTAATATAGATATATTCAGTATTTTAAAACCGCAATTCTATTAAAAGTTAAATTCATCACCAATTGCCGGAATTTCGATTTGCCGGTATCCTTCCGCATCGAGCTTTGTTTTGTAATGCTGCTGGGTTTCATATTCCCCATGTACAATAAAGGTTTTCTGAAGTTTTGATTTATCCAGAAAACTCAGAAATTCAATCATCTCCTTATAATCTCCATGTCCACTGTATGATTCAATACGCTTGATATCTGCTCTAACTTCATACTGATTGCCGTGAATGGATACCACTTTATCTCCTCTCAGGATTCTTGCGCCAAGTGTAGAAGGTGCACAATAACCAACTCCCAGAATCGTATTTCGTGCATTGGAGATAGTATTGGCTAGATGGTGTTTTATACGCCCTGCTTCCATCATACCCGATGAGGAAATAATAATGCAGGGTTTGGTTATGCTGTTTAATTTTTTGGAGTCTTCGTGCCTTTTTATATAATAAAGACTGTTAAATCCAAACGGATCGGGATCATTTTCCATAACCTCCATAACATTTCCGTTAAAACACTCCGGATGCATCCTGAAAATTTCTGTAGCATTTACGGAAAGCGGACTATCCACATACACGTCAATCCTGGGCAACCGGCGATCGTTGTAAAAGTTATTGAGCGAATATACAATTTCCTGGGTGCGGCCAACGCTGAAGGAGGGAATAATTAATTTACCGCCTTTACCTACACAGGTTTCATTTACAATCTGTAACAATTCTTCTTCTGCCTGCCCGGTATCCACATGCAAACGGTCGCCGTATGTGGATTCGGTAATTAAAATATCAGACTGGGTAAAAGCCTCGGGCGATTTAAGGATCCTGTTCGATGGCCTCCCGATATCTCCTGTATAGGCAAGCTGAACTTTACTGCCGTTCTCTGTAATTTCTATATTGGCAACTCCGCTGCCTAACATATGGCCACTATTGGTGAACTTCACCCTGATTTTTTCATCAATACGAAATTTAATGTTGTAAGGAACCCCGATAAAAAGTTTCATACAGGCAATGGCATCGGCTTTTGTATAAAGAGGTTGCACAGGTTCTTTTCCCTGCCGGGCCCTTTTTTTGTTGTAGGTATACGTATCATGTTCCTGTATATGGCCGGCATCTGCCAGCATAATAGCACACAAATCGCGCGTGGCATTTGTGCAAATTACCGAACCGTCAAACCCTAATTTGTAGATGTAAGGTATAAGTCCTGAATGATCGATATGGGCATGTGTAAGAATAATATGATCGATTTTCCGCGGATCAAATCCAAGCTGGCGGTTCATAGAATCTGTTTCCTGTCCTTTTCCCTGATACATTCCACAATCGAGAAGAATTTTTTTTCCGTGTGCTGTGGTAATTAAATGTTTGCTTCCGGTAACTTCGCGGGCAGCTCCTAAAAATTTTATATTCATGTAATGGTTTTTAAAATAAAACAAAAGGGGAAATTTGTGTTTCCCCCCTGGCTCATAAAGATAGAAATTTATTTGAAATCCCTATGAAGTAAATATGGAATATCGGAATTCTCTTCTATTTGTACTTCATTTCCCAGTTGTCCGTTCTGAAACATGAAGCGGGAAGTCCTTCCGTATTAAACAAATTCGGTTCAGCAGTATTTGACCAGGCAAAACGCACAGCGACCGGTTTTTTTACCTTAGGGGATTGAACAATTACAGTATTTCCTTTAATTTTTGCAATGGCTTCATAAAAAACCTGATCTTCACCGGCAATCTGAAAATCTTTGAGTGGCTGGCCATCTGTTTTTAATCCATTTTGGGCATAATCAAATATCAGCTGAATTTTATTACCGTCAATTTTTTGTTCATTAAAAAGAGGACCGGAAAATACGATATCCTTTTTTCCATATGTTTTTGCGAGCGCCCAGTTTGCTAATCTGTACCCGACATCTATTTTATTTCTCGGATGAATATCTTTTACATTGCCAATATCATTTATCACCACCATACCGGTATTCGGAACGGACATACTTAACCGTTGTGCGTCCATTACCATTACACCCGCATTTGGTGTTCCATACTCATAAGGGGCAATTTGTACATAATAAAACGGGAAATCTTTTCCCCACTTATGTCTCCAGCTTTGAATGAGGGCAGGAAATAATTTTATATATGTATCGGGATTTGCCGTATTCGACTCTCCCTGGTACCATAATACACCGGCCAGGTTATAAGGAATAACTGGGGCAATCATGGCATTATAAGCAGCCCCGGGATTTACCGGGCACCAGGGCACTTCAGAAAGAGCAGTGGCTGCTTTGGCAAGTTCAGCATCTTTTGAAATAACATTAGCATTCACCCAGGTTTCCGCGGGTGTTCCTCCCCAACTGCTGTTGATGAGTCCTATGGGTACATTGAGACTATCGTGTATTTTTTTTCCGAAAAAATAGGCTATCGCACTAAAATTGACCATGGTTTCAGGATTACATCCCTGCCAGTTGCCCGAAACATCCTGCTGGGGACAATCGGCTGAACGATTCACTACACTGAAAAACCGGATATTGGGATAGTTTGCTTTTTTAATTTCCTCATTTCCATTTACAATGCCTGCTCCCGGAGTCCATTCCATATTCGATTGTCCGGAGCATAACCACACTTCACCAATTAAAACGTCATTAATTACCACGGTGTTATACCCTTTAATTGTAATTGAATAGGGCCCGCCGGCTTTGGGGGTATTTAATATTACCTTCCAGTTGGCATGATTATCCCCCAGGGTTTTTACTTCTACTCCGTCCCAGGACCCGGTTACGGACACCTGTTCGTTGGGTCTTGCCCAACCCCAAATACTTACTTCGGAATTTTGCTGAAGTACCATATGATTAGAGAATATTGCAGGCAGATTTATATTACCTGTTACGTTTATCCAGAATGCGGACAGGATCAGTAATCCTAAAAGATTATATTTTTTCATTGTATTAAGAATTAAAACATATTTTGATGGTTAAAAATTTCATTCCAAATGAAAGAAAGAAAACCTTGTATTTTCAGAGTGTTATTAATATAAAAAATTCAACTTACCACGTAATATTCTCATCTATGAATTGAATAAGACTTTTTGCCATTACTTCCTGTTCTTCTATTCCGGGATGGCCGGGTGTGTTTTTATAGGGCACAAAATACGTGTAAATTTTCGGATCGTTCAGATTTTCCACGGCTTGCTGTACATAACCCGGCCACGGAGAACCCTCTTGTGTAATATCCATATTTCCGAGCATACAAATTATTGAGGTTTCCGGGTAAACGGTACGAATGGATATCACAAAATCCTGATAAGCGTTTATTATAAAATCTTCACTGGGAGGCTGTGTCCCAAACGTTTCGATAAATGAAGTGTGTTCCGGCATATTAACCAGCCACGAGTCGTTCTGCAATAAATTGATAATTACCAGTCCGGGGATATTTTTTGTGAAATCCCAATTGCTGTTGGGATCATTTGGATCGAGACGGTCATAAATTTCAGGCATAATATAATTAAACCAGCTTATTGTGATTCCGATACCGCTTTTTATGATGCCTGTATACCGGGCATCATAATGCCGGGCGGTTAAAGCGGCATAGCTTAGGTAATTATTTGTAAATGTGCTGTCGGGAGAATCATTGCCGGAATAATCTTCCACGGCATATCCGGCAGTTATGGAATTTCCATAAAATTCAATAACTCGTTTTTTTGCCGGTGAGGCCGGAAGGAATTTTGTTCCCGGGCCCGGCTCAAATCCATAAAAATAGGTTGTGCCACGGTCAAATTCTGTACGTTTGAAAATTTCGATAGTATGATTTCCACGCTCCAAACCATTGGCCAGAGTATAAAGTTTTAAGGTTGTGTCGGTTCTTAATACAAAAATACTGTCGCTGTCTATTATTATATTATAATAATTATCCCCGTTTTCGTCCTTCATCTTTGCGTATACTTCTGTTCCTCTAAAATTCACCGATATTGATGAGCCCGACCAGTAAAGCGCTGCGGCTGTTGAATCGCTGTTTGTGCCAATTCTGCCCATATAGCTTATTTGCGGATCCTGAAAACTAATACCGGGATTATTTTTTTGAGTACATCCGATTAAGAAAAACAAACTAAAAATAATATTAAACAAAAGTTTAAATATGGTTTTCATTGTTTAAAAAAATTAAGTGTTTTATAAAAAAGTTCTAAAATCCTCTTTCTTCAAGTTTTTTCTGAAACTTTTCACCCACTTTCATACCCCATTGTTGTCCTACTTCCATGGATTCCTGCATGATTAACGGAGTTTTTTCAGCATATTTTTTTCCTGCAGGTGTTTGGTAAAATTTAATAATTTGTTTTAAATCTTCTATGGTCAGGTACTTTTTATATACAGGTGTAAACATTTCCACGAGATCATCCAGAGAAGTTCTAAGAAATTCCTGTTCAAACTCATCCCAGATGTCGGCGGGCACATCGGTTTGTTGCTGTTTGTACATTTGAAACATTTGAGATATGGCTGTTTCAAATGATGCTTCAGTTCCGGAGATCGAAAGCATCTTTTTTAGCGTTTGTTCATATTCATTTTCAGTCTGACTGAATAATGAACTTATCGAAAGGCTCACTGCCAATATCAGGATAGTAATTCTTTTCATTGTATCTGATTTGTTGTTTTGAATTTTGTGAAAGATAAGGTTTCTAATTTTTGTATGATCCGGTTGTATAAATAATTTACAATTTTCATCTGAAATTACTGAATCTTATTGAATATGATTTTTTCACATAATTTTGAATTTTATACGTAGACGGATCAGATTGTATAAAATTAAATATATTTTTAACATTCCTAAAGACGTGTTCACAATTTGCTTAGGAAAAAAGACAGTAGAATTAATATTCCGGAAATTATGAGAACAAGAAGAAGGATTTATACTATAGTAATCGTGTTTATATTTAGTATATACACAGTTATAAATGCCGAAACATACTATGTATCAATAAATGGTTTGGATACCAATCCGGGAACTATAGTTTCTCCTTTTAAGTCCATTAGTCATGCTATAGATGTTTCAACGGCCGGGGATATTATTTACGTACGCGGGGACCAGTTTTTACTCAGTCAACCCATATTGATAAGCAAGAGCGGTACGGATGGAAACCCTTTTAATCTGCTTGCTTATCAGGGAGAGCGGCCGGTGCTGGATTTCTCACAACAATCTACCTCATCTTCAAACCGAGGAATTATTCTCTCCGGAGATTATTGGCATATTGAGGGATTTGACATAACCGGAGCCGGTGATAACGGGATGAAAATAGAAGGGGGAAATTATAACATTATTGAAAACTGCGCATTTTACAGAAACCGTGATTCGGGCTTGCAACTGGGTGATGGTGCTTCCTTTAATCAGATTATTAATTGTGATTCCTATTATAATGCCGATCCGCCGGATTATGGCGATGCAGACGGTTTTGCAGTAAAGCTGGATGTTGGGGAAGGGAACTCGTTTACCGGATGCCGCGCCTGGTTAAACTGTGATGACGGATGGGATGGTTATTTAAGGGGAGCAGATGATATATCTACAACTCTTGAAAATTGCTGGGCTTTTGAAAACGGATACCTTGAAGACGGAACAGATCCCGGCACCCAGGCCAACGGAAACGGATTCAAAATGGGTGGCAGTGATGATAAAACGCTGAAGCATAATATGATTTTAAAAAATTGTCTGGCATTCAAAAATAAGGTAAAAGGTTTTGATCAGAATAATAATAAGGGATCGATGACTTTATATAACTGCACCGGGCATAATAATCTTTCGGCGAATTATAAAATTTCCCAGACCCTGGCAGTAGGCAAAGTATTTATGATTAAAAATTGTGTTGCTTTAGGTGATGTTGGTGATATCGGAAGTTTTGCAATACAGGCAACAAATAGTTGGCTGGGAAGCTTTGAGGTAAATGATGAGGATTTTGTCAGTATTTTAGATAATAATGCTTATGGACCAAGGAGCAACGATGGAAATCTGCCCAATATTCAGTACATGAAACTTGTTACTGGAAGTGATCTGGTTGATGCCGGAGTAGATGTTGGCTTATGGTATTATGGTGATGCCCCGGATCTTGGTTGTTTTGAGCTTAGTCCCACGGCTGTGTTTCCCGTGTTTAATACTGGATCAGAGACTGAGATTATTTGTTATCCTAATCCGGCCTCAAAAAGCGCAGTATTAACTTTCGCAACAGGTACTGCAGGAAATGTTACCTTCGATATATTCCATTTTACCGGAGCTTTTGCGGGTACCCTGTCTGATTTTTATACATCGGGAAATGAAGAAAAAGTTGAGATAGGCCTTGAACAATTGATACCCGGCAGCTATGTTATCAGGATAAAACTTGATAACAGAATCTTTGGTACAGCAAAACTTACTGTTATGTAATATTTTTTGGTAACCAATTGTTATTTTGATTTATCGTTATTCGGGTAAATTATTTTAAAGCTGTTACCCAACAGTTTGTTTCTGATACTCCAGTATTATTATTCAGCGTATGTATTTACTTTGAATACAAAAAAAAGGTTGCTGTAAAGCAACCTTCAACAAGTATAAAATAAATATAAATTTATTCCTTCACAGAATACATATCAGGAAGATCGTTTTCAAAGATTGTTACCGGGTCGTTATAAAATTCCACAAAATTAGATTCAGCCGGATGCCCGGGATAGGGAACATAGGCATGATGCGGAAAACGATTACGCCAAACCAGCAGATATGATATTTTGCTGGCGATGGAATCTTCTTTTATGGGTTTAAGCAGACAATCGGTAAACCATCTTGTATTTGGGATGGCAGAAAGGCCGGTTTCTGAAAGTGCAGGGATTTTATTTTTTTCTTCCGCCAGGTTTACAACGATCCTTAGCTGTTCGATACCTCTCTGGATACCTGCGGAATCACAGTTTCCGAAATCCCAGTAATCATCAAACCCGAGAATGTCAATGTACTCATCACCAGGATAGCGTTCCAGATAATTTTCTTTTGTTCCGAACCTGTCGGGGGAATAAGTATACAGCAGGTGGTGTATGTTCTTTTTATCACGAAGGTAAGTTACAGTATATTTCCAGAGATCGGTATATTCTTTCACAGTACAATTTCCACTTCCCCACCAGAACCAGTTTCCGGTATGTTCGTGCCAGGGCCTGAAAAGTATCGGGACAAAAATACCTTCATCGGTTTTTAGGCTCAGAAGAAAATCGGCGACAATATCCAGTCTGTTGTTAAAAAATTCATTTTTGTCTCCACCGGGTAATATATGTTTTACAGCATTTGTGGTATCCCAGGTGTTTCCTCCGCTAACCGGATTATACATATGCCAGCTTATCGTATTTATTGCACCCCTGTTGTATGCTTCAATAATCCAGCGTTTCATATCCGAGAAAAGCACGGTATCGATATTAAATTCACGTTCTTCGGTACCTAGGTCCCATCCGAAAATGGCAGGATACGAACCGGTAACCTCTTTAACATCAGAACGGCCTTCTTCAGCCCACCAGCCTAGACCGTAGGCAGGATCGTCTTCGTGGCCAAACATAATTCCCTGTTTGGCAAGTTTTGCCATATTTGCATACAGGGCTTTGGTTTCTGCTGTTGCATTGGTATCTGCAGGAGTTGGAGGCGCCAAGGTTGAGGAACCTGTTTTTGTTGTGGTCTTGCACCCAGCAACAAAAGCTGCAATTATTAAAATAAGTAAGAGTTTGTTTTTGTACATGTTGAAATATGGATTTATGGATGAATAAAATAGTGCTATTGTCCTACTAAAAATATTCCATCTGTTTTAAATCGATTGAATAAATCCGGTAATGTTCTTTTCAATGCGCTCCAGAATATTTTTATTGTCAGATTTTTTAAAATCTTCTCCGGTGATGTTTTCATAAAGCTCAATATACCTTTCGGAAACTTCCTGAACAAAACTATCCGGCATTTCAGGGACTACCTGTCCTTCGAGTCCCTGGAAATTATTTTTTATTAACCACTGGCGTACAAATTCTTTTGATAATTGTTTTTGGGGTTCTCCTTTGGATAAGCGTGCATCATAACCTTCGGCATAAAAATAACGGGATGAATCGGGAGTATGGATTTCATCGATAAGGTAAATTTTGCCGTCTTTTTTACCAAATTCGTATTTAGTGTCTACCAGAATTAATCCTTTTTCGGCTGCCATGCGGGTGCCGCGATCAAAAAGGGCATAGGTATATTTTTCCAGCAAATTATAATCGGCTTCCGATACCAGTCCCGAATCCAGGATTTCCTTACGGGAAATATCCAGGTCGTGACCTTCATCAGCTTTTGTGGTGGGTGTAATAATTGGTTTTTCAAATTTCTGGTTTTCGACCATACTCTCAGGTAGCGGAATGCCGCATAACATCCGTTTTCCGTCGCGATATTCACGCCAGGCATGACCGGTAAGATATCCCCGTATTACCATTTCCACTTTATAAGGTTTTGCAAAATGCCCGACAGTTACCATCGGATCGGGACTGGCAATTTTCCAGTTGGGAACGATATCCGCAGTAGCATCAAGAAATTTAGAAGCAATCTGATTTAATACCTGGCCTTTGAATGGAATTCCTTTAGGCAGCACTACGTCAAAAGCAGAAATTCTGTCGGAAACGATCATTACCAGGTAATCATTATTAATATTATAAACATCTCGGACCTTGCCTGTGTATTTGCTTTTTTGTCCGGGTAAATTAAAATGGGTGGCAGTAATTGCTTTCGTCATATATCGATAATTTAAGATTTAGTTTCAGCATTATTATTTTTAAACTGTTGTTCGTACGCATGTACAATAAATTTTACCAAACGGTGACGCACAATATCCCGTGCATCAAAATAAACAACAGAAACCCCTTTAATGTTTTTAAGCAGGTCAAGTGCTTTTATCAACCCTGAATTGTGTTTTTGAGGAAGGTCAATCTGGGTGATGTCTCCTGTTACAATAAACCGCGCATTGGTCCCCATACGGGTAAGGAACATTTTTAGCTGGTTAACGGTGGTATTTTGTCCTTCGTCAAGAATTACAAACGCATCGCCAAGCGTACGTCCTCTCATGTATGCAAGAGGTGCGATCTCTATTGTGCCGTCTTCGATATAAGATGCCAGTTTTTTGGGAGGTATCATATCCCGTAATGCGTCATACAACGGCCTGAGGTATGGATCAAGCTTTTCTTTCATATCCCCGGGCAGATACCCCAGGTTTTCTCCGGCTTCCACAGCCGGCCGGGTGAGCACAATCCTTCGTATTTCTTTATTTCGCAGCGCCCTTACCGCAAGGGCAATGGCAGTATAGGTTTTCCCGGTACCGGCTGGACCTATGGCAAACAACAAATCGTTCAGTTCATATTCTTTCACCAGCTTTTGCTGGTTTACAGTCCTAGCTTTTACAATTTTACCATGATTACCGTAAATTAATACATCATCGGGAACTTTTCTGACTTCGGGATCGATTAAGGCATCTGATAAAAAAATATCGTCAATGTCATCATCAGTAAGGTTATTCTGGTCGTGACCACGGAGGATAAACTGCTCGAGTTTTCTTTCAAACCGCATGATCTCATTGGTATCGCCGATTACTTTTACTTCTTCTCCGCGTGCAATGATTTTAAGCTTTGGAAAGATGATTTTTATCTTGTTCAGGTTACTGTTATTTGTGCCATAAATTATCACCGGATCAATTCCTTCCAAATATAACGTCTTTTCAATCATAAAATTTACATAATATTGCTTACTTTTGACCTCTGCAAAATAAGTTTATTTTTTATCAATAATAGTTAGAAATATACAAAATTTATCGCATTAATGCCCATAATTACCCTTACAAGCGATTGGTATAACAGTGATTATTATATTGGAGCAGTTAAAGGTAGAATTTTACGCCAATGCCCGGATACCACCATTGTTGACATAAGTCATAATATTTCATCCTATAGCCTGCTGCAGGCAGCTTATATATTACAAAACTGTTATAAAAATTTCCCGGACAATACGGTACATATTATTGCTGTAAATTCAGAACAGGGCAAAGATCATCCACATGTTGTGGTGCAGGCAGAAAGCCAGTATTTTATTTCTTCAGACAGCGGCATTTACGGGTTAATGTTTGAAAAAGAACCTGAAAAAATTGTACAGTTACCTTCTGATAATACACCGGGAACTTTTCCTGCATTTCAGATATTTGCTGATGTGGCTTGTGAACTAACCAAAGGAAAACCGATTACCGATCTGGGTAAGCCTTACGAAAAACTTAAAAAGCATGTACCCATGCTTCCGGCTATTGACGACAATGTAATTAATGGCAGCGTGGTATATATCGATTCATACCGGAATGTTATTTCCAATATTTCCAAAGAACTGTTTGATCAGATTGGAAAAAATCGCCCTGCCGAAATCCTGGTGCAAAGCAATCACTACAGAATTACCAAAATAAATAATCAGTATAATGAAACCCCGGTGGGTGAACTGCTGGCTCTCTTTAATGCGGCCGGTTATCTCGAGGTTGCCATAAACAATGGAAATGCTGCCGACCTGCTGAATTTAAATGTCGGTTCGGTGATCAGGGTGAAATTCCGTGCCTGATTCTTTTTGGGAAATAAATATTTTTGCGCTTATCTGAATATGTTTGGACAGGCCTTAGAAAAAACACGATAAAATGAAGGAAAAATTAGCAACATTTGAGCAGCTCCTGAATATTATGGATGAGTTGAGGGAAAAATGTCCCTGGGACCGGGAACAAACTTTTGAGAGTTTGCGAAACCTTACCATCGAAGAAACATACGAGCTGGCCGATGCCATTCTTGAACGGAACTTTGAGGATATTAAAAAAGAACTGGGCGATATTCTTTTGCATATTGTGTTTTATGCCAGGCTGGGTTCTGAAATTGGAGCCTTTGATATAAAAGATGTACTGGAATCCATTAATAAAAAATTAATTTTCAGGCATCCCCATGTTTTTGGAGATATTGACGTGAAGGGCGATAGCCGGCAGGTGGTTAAAAACTGGGAAGAATTAAAAATTAAAGAAGGAAACAAATCTGTGCTCGGCGGTGTGCCCGGTTCATTGCCTGCTATGATAAAAGCGAATCGTATTCAGGAAAAGGTAAGAGCTGTGGGTTTCGACTGGGATGAAAAAAGTCAGATTTGGGAAAAAGTGAAAGAAGAGCTGGGTGAACTGGAAGATGAGATCGGGAAAATGGATAAGGAAAAAATGGAAAATGAATTTGGCGACTTGTTCTTTTCATTAATTAATGCTGCGCGGCTTTATAATGTAGACCCGGAAACAGCACTCGAACGGACCAACAAAAAGTTTATAAAACGGTTTAATTATCTTGAAGACAATACGCTGAAAAAGGGACGCAAATTAAAAAATATGACCCTGGATGAGATGAATGCCATCTGGGATGAGGCGAAAAAGGAGGATTAAGGAGATTTTATCTTTTTTCACATTTTTTTGATCGCAGAAAGAAATCTCCATTTTAAAATCTCCAGACATTGGGATTTCTCTCTGCGTTCCAAATAACAAGCTTTTATTGTTCGCCGGTAATAGAAAATTTCCGGAAAACGCTGTTGAATATTTTATCTTAAACGTATTAATTAGTTCTAAAATTTATGTCCGATACTCCTGAACTTTATTTTAAAAACCAGGCAGACTGGCGAGTCTGGCTGGAACAGAATTACGATAAATACAATGAAATCTGGATGGTGTATTATAAAAAACACACCGGCAAGCCATCATTAAAATATGCAGAGGCACTTGAAGAAGCATTATGTTTTGGCTGGATCGACAGCAAAATTCAACGGATAGATGATGAACGCTATCGCCAGATATTTACCCCCCGGAAACCTAAAAGTTTATGGTCTGACGTAAACAAAAAGAAGGTTGCGAAACTTATTAAAGAAGGAAAAATGACCCCGGCAGGCCTGGAAATAATTAACATTGCCAAAAAAAAAGGAAACTGGAAAAATTCTTATGGTTCCGGTGATTTTTTACCGCTTCCTGAAGACCTGGAAAAGGCATTAAAAAATGATAAAACGGCACATGCAAATTTTTTTCAGTTTGCCCCATCGTACCGGAAAATGTATATTGGCTGGATTGAATCGGCCAAACGCCAGGAAACGCGCGAAAAAAGAATTTCCGAGGTTGTAAGACGTTCGGCAATAAACCAGAAACCGGGAATGCTTTAATTTACCCGGGCGATTTTTATCTTAAGGGAATAGTAGCCAGACTGGTATATGTACTGTTTGAAAATTTAACTACTTCAAGATTATTGAGCATTCCGGGAATACGAATATCTTTTTCGTTTAGTTTATCCACCTGTTCTTTACATTCCAGTGGGTCTTTTGTATTTCCGATGCCGATATGCGGAATAAAACAAACATTTAATCGTAAATATTCCGCCAGGTTTCCTTTATATAACTTGTTATGAAGCTTTATAAAACTGGAAAATCCCAGGTCGGGAATCAGGTTTACATGAAAATAATCAAGCACTGCATCTTTATTTACCATAGCACACCGCAACTCAAAATTAATTACGGAAGTTCCTGAAGCTTTTTCCTGAATTTCGTCGATCAGGTCCTGCTCCTCAAAATCGAACACCGGCGATACAATAGTAAAATGAGGTTCTACAATCTCAAAATACAACCCGTCATTAGATTTTCTATACTTTTGAATCCAGTTATAATCCTTCTTATCGATTTTGGGATATCCCAATACCAGCAATGCCATATCTCCTTGGTTTTTTAGGGTAAAAAAACTTTTCAAATGTACTAAAAGAAAAGTTTAAGTAACTAATTTTTAACGTTTTTTCTGATATAACCAGGATATTATTACAGCAATGCAGCAAAACTGTACATGGGTAAAAATATAGGCCCTTCAGGCACAATTCCTAACACTATTTTACAGCGATCACCGGGTTACGCTGTTCTTTATACCTTTCGGGGATGTTGGGGATTCCATTGTTATTCGTATCCGGTAAACCACGGACAAATTCCAGCAATGCAATCCATTCTTTTCCTTCCTGTATGCCTTCCTGCTCCGGGTTAAAATCAATAACGGCATCTTTCATGGAATTCAGCGCAACACCGTTATTTTTTTTCGGGACTACTTTTATCAACCCGAAGCTCATTTTTTTCAGCATACCTACAAATTGTAACATGTACGAATCGGCAGTAATGCTGTATAGGAATTTATTCTTTTTTGAAAAATCCACAGATTCATACCCGGATAACTCATTGCCAATTTCTATCGACTGCACTTTTTTCAGCAATCCTTTGGTTGGATTGTAATGGATTTTTAAGCCGGAATAATAGATATAGTTTGAGGTACTCGATTTGTAGGCAATCAATAAAATTTCAACAATGCTCTTCAGTTCTTTTCCGGTAACATATACCCTGGATAAGGGGTAGCCCGGTATAGCATCCTGACCTTTTCCCAGGGATACGATCCTGAATAAATCGGCGATGGTTTGTTTTCCCGTTTCGCCTGTATTTAGCTTATCGCGGATCATTCCGGCGGCAATCATAGCGATGTCTGTACCGGCCGAATCTTTCATATTCACATAATTATACAGGGCGTCGGCAAGAAACGGCCCCAGGTTACTGCCGGGGAGGTTGTTCTGTTCATCGCATATCAGATCAAAGGAGGTTTCCACCAACACATCATCATAATTAATGTGAATGGGACTTAAAATACGTTCTTCCACCATTTTCTTATACTCATCAATATCTTTCTGAATGGCCATATTCCCCGGTATGTTGTCATCGATCGGAATGAGACGGTAATGCAGGTTTTTTATGGTGTTATTTTCAAGAGTAATCTCAATCCTCCCCAGGTTTTCACCATACGATCCCGTCTGGACAATGGGGATTTTGCCTACCCAGACCGGTTTATCAAGGTACGAATGGGTATGTCCGCTAATAATTATATCGATGTCTTTTGCCTTTTGGGCAATTTTATAATCCTCACCCTGCCATGTATTTTCTTTGGTTTTGCTTACACCGCTATGCGAAAGAAGGATAACCAGGTCCACCTGTTTTTCATCTTTCAGAAAATGCGCCATTTTTTTTGCTGTTTTTACAGGGTCTGAAAATTTTACCGGCGCTGCATTGGGCGCCACATCAATGGCATCATACCCGAGTATTCCAAAGAGACCGATTTTTATCCCGCTTTTTTCAATTATGGTATAGGGCTGAATAATCCCTTTTCTATAAACAGTTTCGAGGTTATCATCGTCCGGAGATTTTTCACTGAAAACTATATTCGAAAGCAGGAGTGAGGGGATTTCACCGCGGGTTGCGGACTGATTAATAATATTGGCAAGAGTGGCCGGACCAAAATCAAATTCGTGATTGCCTATGCTTACTGCATCGTATCCCATTTTTTTCATCAGGGGAAGTTGAAACCCGGTTTCTTCTTCCAGTGCATGAAACAGGGTACCCATTAAAAAATCACCGTCGTCTAATACCAGCACTTCTTCAGGACGGGCATTTTTTTCCTGTTCAATAACAGTGGTAATGCGTGCAAACCCACCACGTGTTTTATCATCATTAATCGTAAAAGGCGTATATTCTGCTTCGGGGGCAAAACCGTTAAGCTTGGAGTGCATATCGTTAGTGTGCAGAATGACCAGCTTTTTTTCCTGTGAATAGACAGTAACAGTCAGAAGAAAAAGAAGCAAAAACAAAAAGATATTTTTCATAAAGGGATCGTTAAATTCAGGCAAAATTAAATTGAGCCTAATTTATGCAAAATTTGATAATTTTTATGTTAATCTGACTTTAACAGTATTTTCTACTTTCGTATACAGCAATATTCCCGGGTAAACATATGGTAAGGCGAGATGATTATCTATTTTACCTGTTATTTCGAGTGCAACAAGAAATCCCAATATTAAGGAGCACTATCAGGAGATTCCTCACCCCCATTGGCATTTGAATCCGAAACCAATATATTATTATCGGGGTTCGGAAAAACACGTTAATTTTGTATTTGACCGTTATTCTGAGCAAATGGCGCATGTGTCCACAGGTGCCCCGCCACTAGTGCCAACATCTATAATTTTCCAAACTCTTGATTTTAGGGCAGCTTAAATTCAATTTTGTTTTTAATGCTATAATTTTTACATTTAGGTGGTTGATAGGCAAGTTGGGAAAGGTGAATATGATAGAGGATTATATACCAATAAAATATTGGTATATAAAAACGACAGGCAAAATTTATCGAGTATACTGAGAATTTAATCCCATAATTATAAACTATTTAACCAAACTATATCTGAAGAACCATTTTAGATACATCTGATTGTTTTGTTAGTTTAAATAAATGTATTCTGAAAAAATTATCTTTAAGTTTATTTATTAATATAAGTTAGCAACCAATAACTATGAAAACAAAATTATTTTATTTAAGTCTTCTGCTTATCTTTTGCGTTGGCAGTATTGTATTGGGACAAACTTTTCCTGAAAACACTATAAAAGCTGACAACTGTCTCCCCGGTAAATTTTACCCCAGGATATATGATGACGGTCGGGTTATATTCCAACTTCTTGCGCCGGAAGCCAACGAAGTACTTGCTGATATTGTCGGGACGAAATTCCCTATGCTAAAAGATGAAAATGGATTATGGAGTGTAACAACCGATCCTATTGTTGAAGGTTTCCATTATTATGCATTTATTATTGATGGGGCCAGGGTTTCCGACCCGTCAACGTATACTTATTTTGGTGCAAGTGCAGTAATGAGTGGTATTGACATTCCTGCTCCGGATATGAAATTCTATTCCGATCAAAATGTTCCTCATGGAGAAGTCAGGGCCAGGTATTATTATTCAGATATCAGAAAAGCAATCCGAAGGTGTTTTGTGTATACTCCTCCCAATTACGACCAGAATGTGAATAAAAAATACCCGGTATTGTACCTGCAACACGGATGGGGAGAGGATGAGACCGGATGGAGCACCCAGGGGAAGATGAATTTTATTCTCGACAACCTGTTGTCTGAAGGGAAAATTGAACCTTTTATTGTGGTTATGGATAATGGCGACATTTCAGGACTACCCTTCAATGTTGTTAACTGGGATTCAGCCCAGTCAGTAACTTCAACTGGCAAAAACAAGGTTGAATTTCAGGATTTAATTATTCGGGAAATAATACCGATGATCGAAACAAACTACCGGACAATACCCGACCGTGAACACCGGGCTATGGCTGGTTTATCGTGGGGTGGTTTGCAAACCTTTGAAATCGTTTTTAACAATATGGATAAATTTGCCTATCTGGGAGCTTTTAGTGGAGCACTCCGATTAAGAGAGAACGTCGACATAACCGAATTATATGGGGGACTGCTAAAACATCCTGAGGAGATAAATGAAAAAATGAAGCTCATATGGATGGGTACAGGAACCGAAGAAGGCAACTGGTCACAAAGCTTTCGTGATAAACTTACTGAAATGGGAGTGAAGAATATTATTTTTTATGAATCTGAAAATACTGCCCACGAATGGCTGACCTGGAGAAGGTGTTTAAAGGAGTTTGCCCCAATGTTGTTTAAATAGTCAAACCCAAACTACCTTAAGTTTTCAAATTTGAGATTTAGAGGCAAGCAGGCAAAACCACTTTTTTGTTTTTATTACTACATTCTTTATATTTAGGAAGTTGTTAGGGAAATGGGGGGGATAAATATGGAATTAAACATTAACCTATATTAAAACAAGAGTTTTACAATTTGCCAAAACATACATAGAATATACCTGTAGAGACTTAAATGACAACAGAATATTTGTAGATACACACATTGTGCGTCATGCAAAATAAGCCTCTAGTAATACAAAAAAAGTTTGGAATGGGATTAGAAATATGGATATAGAAAAAATCATAGAAAAATTTGGTAAAAACTATATTGCTGATGATTATTCTTACATAATGGGGATTGATATTCGATTTTCAAACCATTTAGCTCAGAGGTTTATAGGTCGGGTAGTTTTAGAGACATGTTCTGGAGCTGGATTCACAACAATATCGCTAGCTACATATGCTAAACATGTTTATAGTGTTGAAATAGATAAATCTCGTTTAGAAACAGCGAAGAAAAATATACAAATTGCGAGATTAGAAAATAAAATAACATTTTTAAATGGAGATGTAACGATGACAAAAATATTGGATCTGATACCAAATATTGATGCAGCATTTATTGACCCAGATTGGGCTACTACTGGGGATAATCATGTTTTCAGATTTTTAAACTCAAATACAAGGCCACCCTCTGATAAATTATTGGAATCGATTTTTAAAAAGACATTAAATATAACAATAATTCAACCTCCGTATATTGACAGAGCAGAATTTAAAAAACTTCCATCGCATGAGTTTGAAATTTTGTATTTAAATGGTAACCCTGAGTTATACTGTTTGCATTTTGGAGAATTAGCTTTATTAAAAGGAGAAAGCAGATTTGATATATTAGACAAATGAGTAATAATGCACGAACTTCCCCAAATGGATCAAGGGTTCTCTAGTGCCGAAATCTAGAATTTTTCGTACTTTTAGTTTTAAGCACAAGCAGGCAAAACCCCTATGGATTAATTAAATACTTTTACTTTATTTGATGACAATTTAATAGTTCAATGGAAACACTAAAACACAAAGTAGGTATAGTTATTCTCATTTTTCTTATTACATGTATCCAAAGTATAAGCGCACAAACCGACTCGCTTCTTAAACTCTGGTATAATAAACCTGCTGAACAGTGGGTAGAAGCCCTGCCGGTTGGAAATGGACGTTTGGGTGCCATGGTGTTTGGTAACCCGGCAAAGGAAGAAATTCAATTAAACGAAATAACGGTTTGGGCAGGACAACCACACCGGAACGATAACCCGGGTGCCAGGGAGGCATTGCCTATGGTAAGGCAAATGATTTTCGAAGGTAAATACAAGGAAGCACAAGAACTGGTAAATGAAAAATTTATCAGCCAAAATTCACACGGGATGCCCTATCAAACTGTTGGTAACCTAGATCTTTTGTTTCCGGAACATAAAAATTATTCCAATTATTACCGCGAATTAAATATTGAAACCGCAATTACCACCACACAGTATGATGTTGATGGCGTTACCTATAAACGACAGGTATTTTCATCAATTCCCGATCAGGTGATTGTGGTTCGAATAACAGCAAGTGAACCGGGTAAAATTAATTTTACCGCTTCCCTCGATCGTCCGGGCAAAGCAGATATCTCAACAGAGGGTCATACCATCATAATGTCTGGTTTAACAGGAGATAACGATGCCATAAAAGGGAACGTGCAATTTAAGGTTCTTGCTAAAATAATTACAGTTGGTGGTTCCTTAAAGACATCCGATACAGCGATATTTTTACAAAATGCGGATACTGCCACGGTTTATATTTCGATAGCTTCAAGCTTTAAAAACTATAAGGATATTAGCGACGATGCGGGTGCCAAAGCAAATGCATATCTGAAGCAGGCGTTGAATAAAACCTATAATCAATTGTTACAGGAGCATATAGAAGCATACCGGCATTATTTTAATCGCGTAAGTTTGAATTTAGGTATTACCGATTCCGTAAAAAATCCTACCGATCAACGCATCGCCGATTTTTCGAGTGGTTTCGACCCTCAATTGGTTACACTTTATTTTCAGTTTGGCCGCTACCTGCTTATTTCTTCATCCCGGCCAGGTGGACAACCTGCAACATTGCAGGGTTTATGGAACAACCAGCTTTATCCGCCCTGGGATAGCAAATATACGGTCAACATCAATACAGAAATGAATTATTGGCCTTCTGAAGTTACCAACCTGAGCGAGATGAACGAACCACTTATTCAGATGGTTAAAGAGCTGTCGGAAACCGGTAAACAAACTGCCAAAGCAATGTATGGTGCAAACGGATGGGTACTGCATCATAATACCGATATCTGGCGAATTACCGGCCCGGTTGACGGTTCGTTCTGGGGAATGTGGCCCATGGGCGGGGCATGGCTCTGTCAGCATTTATGGGAGAAATACGAATACAATGGAAATGTGGAATATCTTAAAACGGTTTACCCGGTAATGAAGAGCGCAGTAGCTTTTTACCTGAGTTTTCTGGTAGAAGAACCTGAACACAAATGGCTGGTAGTATGCCCTTCTGTTTCGCCGGAAAATGCACCATCCATTCATGCCGAATCTTCTATTGCTGCCGGTACAACCATGGATAATCAGTTGCTGTTCGATCTTTTTTCAAAAACAATAAAAGCCGCGGAAATTCTGAAAACCGATTCTGTTTTTATATTAAAAATGAGTGAAACCTTAAAACGAATACCACCAATGCAGATTGGTAAATACGGTCAGTTGCAGGAGTGGCTGGAAGATTGGGATAATCCGGAAGACCACCACAGGCATGTTTCTCACTTGTACGGTGCGTATCCCTCCAATCAGATTTCACCGTATAGAACGCCCGAACTTTTTCAGGCAGCCAGAACGTCGCTTTTACTTCGCGGTGATCCTTCAACGGGCTGGTCGATGAACTGGAAAATTAATTTATGGGCAAGTTTTCTGGACGGCAACCATGCCTACAAGCTAATTACCGATCAAATAAATTTGGTTGGTAACCAACAACATGCTGAAGAAGGGGGCACATATCCGAATATGTTCGACGCACATCCTCCGTTTCAAATCGACGGTAATTTTGGCTTTACTGCCGGCATAGCGGAAATGCTCCTGCAAAGCAATGATGGTTTCATCTTTGTGCTTCCTGCATTACCGGATGTTTGGAAAGATGGAAATGTGAAAGGTCTGCGGGCAAGAGGTGGTTTTGAAATTGAACTGTTGGAATGGGAAGACGGACAAATTACCAGGTTGGCTATAAAATCGCATATAGGAGGGAATTGTCGTATCCGATCATATTCCCCGTTACAACTGGAAGATAATACAAAACTTGTCCGGGCAAAAGGAGTAAACAGTAATCCGTTTTACGAAGTACCTCAGATAAAGACCCCGGTAATATCTCCACAGGCACAACCGGGAAAAGTACAATTAAAAAGCACGTATTTGTACGATTTAAAAACAGAACCCGGCGAAACGTATTTGTTGTTAAGATCAGCAAATGAATTGTGAAAACCGGAATAATTGTTAAATTTACGAATGATAAATGAGTACATCTTTTTTGTTTATTTTGCTGCCCGTGGTTAGCTGAATGAGACATTTGAAGATTGTAGCAGAATATTCGCCCCCGGGTTTTGATTCTTTTCGCACCGATATACAGTATTGAAATATCGATACTGTATTTTACAAATATGAAACCCTGGGCACACATCGTAAAACCCTCTTAAAAAATTAACACATGAAAATTAGTAATATTCTGATGTTCCTGTTGGCCTTGGCTAATCTGAATAAAATTGCTGGCAATGAGCATTATATGCTGCTTAGTCCTAATAAAAAAATAGCTGTTGAATTTTGGCTGACTACCACTGGTGAACCGGTATATGCTGTCTCGCATTCCGAAACGATTGTTTTACGAGAGTCAAAACTTGGCCTTGTTAGAAGCGACAATGACTTTTCAACCCAACTATCAATCGATTCGGTATCGGATGTGGAAACGATTTCCGAAAAGTATAAGTTGCTGCACGGTAAACGGTTAAATTGCAGTTACACGGCTAATAAGAAAGTATTTTATTTGCGAAATCGTAATTTGGAAAAAATCAATATTATTTTTCAGGCATCCAACGATGGAATTGCATTCCGATACTATTTTCCTGAAAAAAAGGATACAGCCATAAAAATTTACAAAGAAGTAACCTCGTATCACTTTAATAACACGGCAACATCGTTTTTACAACCCAGTCCGGATGCACGAATGGAATGGCACTTTACCACGCCATCTTACGAGGAGTATTACAAATTAAACAAACCTGTCGGCACTGTTGCACCAAATCAGGCCGGATGGGTAATGCCGGCGCTTTTTCATGACGGTCAATTCTGGGTTTGTATTACCGAAACGGCTGTCGACACAAACTATTGCGGATCGAGGTTAAGCCAGTTTTCTCCCGATGGGGAATATACGGTTCAATTTCCACAGCCTCAGGAAGGAAAATCGGGGGAGCCTGTTTTACCAACATCCACAACTCCATGGATTACCCCATGGCGCATTGTTGCCATTACCGATAACCTGGCCGATATGGTTGAATCAACCTTAGAGACCGATCTTGCAATACCTGCCAGGTACGATGTTTCATCGTGGCTCGAACCGGGAATTGCATCCTGGAGCTGGGTGATTTTGAAAGATGACTCTACCATCTATAGTACACAAAAACGATATATCGATTTTGCTGCGACCATGAATTGGCAGTATTGTCTGATTGATGCATTCTGGGATGCGCAAATTGGGTACGACAAAATTCAGGAACTGGCTAACTATGCCAAAACCAAAGATGTAAAAATTTTATTGTGGTACAATTCTGCCGGCGACTGGAATACCACGCTGCTTACACCCCGTGATAAATTGTTAACCCACGAATCAAGAAGCAAAGAGTTTCAGAAATTAAAGGATATGGGGATTGCAGGCATTAAGGTAGATTTTTTTGGTGGCGATGGACAATCGATGATGAGGTATTATGCCAACATCTTAACAGATGCAGCCAAATATAACCTGGCTGTTAATTTTCATGGTTCAACTTTTCCAAGAGGATGGCACCGCACTTATCCGAATTTAGTAAGCATGGAGGCAATCAGAGGGGAAGAATTTGTAACTTTTGGACAAGAGGGTGCCGATAAACAGCCTGCACATTGTACAGTCATTCCCTTTACCAGGAACCTGTTCGATCCTATGGATTTTACACCCGTAAATTTTTCAGGAATACCCAATCTGGAGCGCAGAACAACAAAAGGTTTTGAAATTGCCCTGTCCGTTCTGTTTACTTCCGGCATTCAACATTTAGCCGAAACACCAACAGGCATGACCTTGCAAAAAGATTTTGTGATAAATTACATGCAAACCCTGCCAACAACCTGGGATGATGTGAAATTTATCGACGGTTACCCCGGAAAGTATGTTGTGCTGGCACGGAAAAAAGATGATACATGGTTTATAGCCGGTATCAATGGAGAGAAATCGGAACGGACTATCACCCTCCATTTACCTTTTGTAGATAAGAAATCAGAAGGAGTTCTTATTGCAGATATGGAAAACGCTGAAGACTTAACCGAAAGTAAACCTGATTTTTCTTCTCCGATTACAATTTCTATGCATCCTTATGGAGGCTTTGTTATAAAAACGAAATAAAACATGTACGTTCTGATGTATTTCAGACAATGCAATTTTAAAAAGGGAATTAAATGAGAAAATTAACCGTATTTATTGTAAGCATCATATTGTCATTAAATTTGTCCGGACAGAAACTTCCCTATCAGGATCCAAATTTAAGTTCGGAAACCAGGGCAAAAGATTTAATCGGTCGCTTAACCTTGGAAGAAAAAGCGGCATTAATGTGCGATGTATCGGAGGCAATCCCCAGGCTGGGTATTAAAAAATTTAACTGGTGGAGTGAAGCCTTGCATGGCCTTGCCAATAACGAAAATGTTACGGTTTTTCCCGAACCCATCGGAATGGCTGCCTCATTCAATGATGAATTGGTGTATCGTATTTTCAATGCAACAGCAGATGAAACCCGGGCGAAATATAATGAAGCAATGGCGAATGGTTTAGAAAATCGTCGATTCTTAAGCCTTTCCGTTTGGACTCCCAATGTGAATATTTTCCGCGATCCACGGTGGGGTCGAGGGCAGGAAACATATGGCGAAGATCCTTACCTCACATCACGAATGGGTGTTTCTGTTGTTAAAGGTTTACAAGGTCCTGCCGATGCCAGATACAGAAAACTGCTGGCTTGCGCGAAACATTACGCCGTACACTCCGGCCCGGAATGGAGCCGTCATACCCTCAATTTAACCAGCATCGATCCGCGCGATTTACACGAAACGTACCTGCCTGCTTTCAAAGCTCTTGTTCAGGAAGCCGGTGTTCGCCAGGTAATGTGTGCATATCAGCGCCTGGATAATGAACCATGTTGTGGTAATACCCGATTGCTGCAGGAAATTCTTCGCGACAAATGGGGATTTCAATATATGGTTGTTTCCGATTGTGGTGCCATCAGCGATTTTTATACCAGCCACCATGTTTCTCCCGATGCAACCCATGCGGCAGCTAAAGGCGTTTTGGCCGGTACCGATGTGGAGTGTCAGTGGGACAATCATACCTACAAAAAAATACCGGAAGCTGTTGAAAATGGTTTACTAAACGAAGATGAAATAAACACTCGTTTAATGCGTGTTTTAGTCGGGCGTTTCGATCTGGGCGAAATGGATAACGATTCGCTGGTACCCTGGACAAAAATACCACCATCGGTTATAAATAACGAAGAACACCGGAAACTGGCTTTAGATATGGCACTGGAATCAATGACCCTGTTTCAGAATAAAAATAACATACTTCCTTTACATAAAAATATAAACAAGTTGGCTGTGATAGGCCCCAATGCAAACGAAAAGGCCGTTCTGTGGGGAAACTACAACGGGACACCCGTTCGAACCATTACCGTATTGGATGGTATTACTTCCAAACTTTCAGCAGATAAAATTTTATACGACAAAGGATGCGATTTGGTAGAGGATAAAGTAACGGAAAGTTATATCTCACAATGTTCGTTTAACGGTGTAAAAGGTCTTAAAGCCACGTATTGGAATACAAATAACCGCACAGGTGAAATTGTTGCCACGCAACAGATCGTGAATCCCTTAAAACTAACCACGGCAGGACAACACGAATTTGCTTCCGGTGTCCGGCTCGAAGGTTTTTCGGCCAAATACGAAACTGAATTTGTCGCTTTACAGGATGAAGCGCTTGTTTTTAAATGCGGCGCTACCGGATTTTTTGAATTGATTGTAAATGCCGATACCATTATCAGCTACAATAATTGGAGAACCTTACCATCCAGGCATCCCGTTATGGTTAAAAAGGGTGAAAAATATACCATAGAAATACATTACGCGCAATTGCACAACTGGCAGGCAAGCCTGGAATTCGATTTTGGTAAAGAAGTAGATATTGATTATAACGGGTTGATAAAAAAACTGGAAGGAATTGACGTGGTAGTATTTGTTGGTGGACTTTCTTCCCTGCTCGAAGGCGAAGAAATGCCGGTATCGTATCCGGGCTTTAAAGGTGGCGACCGTACCGATATCGAACTTCCGCTGGTGCAGCGTAACTGTCTGAAAGCATTAAAAAAAGCCGGGAAGAAAATCATTTTTGTAAATTGCTCCGGTTCAGCTATTGGCCTGGTGCCCGAAACCGAAAGTTGCGATGCCATTCTTCAGGCATGGTATGCAGGGGAATCGGGTGGACAGGCAATTGCAGATGTGCTTTTTGGCGATTATAACCCTTCAGGAAAACTGCCAATTACTTTCTACAAGAATACCGGACAATTACCCGATTTCGAAGATTATTCCCTGAACGGCCGCACGTACCGGTTTATGTCCGATCCGCTTTTCCCGTTTGGCTTCGGACTGAGTTATACTACTTTTAAGACAGGTGAGGTTCAAATCGACAAAAAAACAATTGGCAATGGAGAAGAGGTGGAACTGACGATTCCGGTAACAAATACCGGGACACTCAACGGAACTGAAATTATTCAGGTATATGTGCGTAAGGTGAACGATACCGATGGACCATTAAAAACCTTAAAAGGTTTTCAACGTGTTGATATTGCTTCCGGTGATACACGTGAGGCAATTATTCATCTTCCGTATAAAACATTTGAGTTCTACAACAGAAATAGTGATAATATGGCTGTAACAGCAGGTGAATATGAGTTGCTGTATGGAACCAGTTCCGATACACAAGATTTACAAACTATTCGAATTACTGTTTTATAAATATGAGCAATTAAAAATATTCATTGTTTTTAATGTTTTCTAATATATAGAAACCGGAGTTTTTAATTAATGTCGTTTAGTTTAGGCTTTCTTCATCCTGCTAATTGGTGGTTGAACCATCAATTCCTTATTTGGCATAAGCATTCCTGTTTAGTGCAAGTACCCCAAATGGAGTAAGTATCCACTTGTGTCAACATCTATAATTTTCCAAACTTTTGGTTTTGAAGCAGGCAATACCACCATTTTGTTTTTCAGCGTTTAATCTTTATATTTAGGAGGTTGTTAGGGAAAATGGAGTAAATTAAAATGGAATTAAAAATTAACCTATTTCACAACAAAAGTTTTCAATTTGCCGGAACATAAATATGATATACCCGTGGAGACTTATATAGCAATAAAATGTTTGGATATAAACATGTTGTGCAATATTAAAAAGAGACTGCAATGAATAAAACAGTTAGAGTTCTATTAGTTATCTTTTCTATAATATTGATACTACTGAGCTTTGTATTCTTTATTGGGAATTTATATTCAGTTCTCAATATAGAACTGTCTACCTTAGAATTAAGCCGATATGGTGATTTTATGGGTGGATTTTTCGGAACAATTCTAGCTGGAGCTAGTATTCTAATCTTATACCTGACTTTACAATCACAAATCAAGCTGACAAAAAACGAGAGAATAAAAAGTGATTTAGAATTAATAAATCAGCTTATAAATGAGTTAAATGCCGATATTAATAATCTATCTGTTGGAGGTAAAAATGGAGTTGAGTGCTTTTATCTGATGAGCAAGGACTTTTTTAGAAATCCTCAACATCTTCTGGATATGTTAAACACCTATTTGATTTCTATGGAAAATTTGATTCAAATTGCAAAAAATAGTAGGTATAAAAATAAGAAAATTAAGAAGTCGGTATTGACTCGAATATATTTCAACTATTATTCAAAAATACTTTGGCCTGTGTATCGGCAGTATGAAAATAATGGTAAAACAGAAACTTATATCGATATCAAAAATTTTCTCTTAAATGAAATAAAACATGATGATTCAAAAGTGATATTGCCAAAATATGAGAAGATCTCAAAAAAATGTATTAAATATCTAGAAGAAAACAGACTGATTTTTGGCAAAAAGGAACATTTCGTCACAGATTAACGGTATACAAAGGCGCATATAAAAAATAGCCAGGTCGGTGGTTTGCGAAGTTTTGTATCTGGTGGCAAAAATACTAACGGTGGACAAGAACGTAGCCCGGAATACCGCTACTTTTTATATGGGAGGAATGTACGCAAGCCATTTTTAACGACACCCTTTGGCCTGTAAGTAGATTGATAAAAATGTCGTGAAAATGTCAGGTAAATGACAATAAAAATTCGTGGATAGTTTTTAAGTTAAATTTTAAAATTGCTTAAAAGTT
>JAFGSZ010000060.1 GCA_016934395.1 Bacteroidales bacterium | reverse complement strand
TGGTGGGAAATCCAAATTCGGGTAAAACAACTTTATATAATTATGCTTCCGGTTCGAAAGAACATGTTGGAAATTATGCCGGGGTTACTGTAGATTCCAAACGCTCGGTTTTTAAACACCGGGGATATACTTTTAATATTGTCGATTTGCCAGGAACATACTCAGTTTCTGCTTATAATCCGGAAGAACTTTATGTACGCAGGTATATTTTAAATTCAATGCCGGATATCATTATTAATGTTATTGATGCATCTAACATTGAACGTAATTTGTACCTGACCACCGAACTTATTGATATGGACGTTAAGGTAATAATTGCACTTAATATGTATGACGAATTAGAAAAACGAGGTGACAAACTGAACTATGATTTTTTAGGTAAATTAATGGGAATACCAATTGTTCCTACCGTAAGCTCAAAAGGTAAAGGAATTAAAACCTTATTTAATAAAGTCATAGAAGTTTTTGAAAATACAGAGGAATCTAGCCGGCATATTCATATTAATTACGGCCATGAAGCTGAAAAATCAATCAGCCGCATACAGGAAGCCATACGCCTTGAGAAAACCATAACCGATAAATTTTCCTCCCGTTTTTATGCCATAAAACTTCTTGAAAAGGATAAAGGCGCTTTTGAAACATTATCGCAGTATGATAATTACAATATTATTAAAGCTGTTACTGAGCAGGAAATTGCAAGGCTGGAAAAGAATACCGGTGATGACAGTGAAACCTATATAGCTGATGCTAAATACGGTTTTATTAACGGTGCATTAAAAGAAACTTTAGTTAAAAAGACAGCCAGGCAAAAATCTTATACAATAACCGAAAAGATTGACAAGTATTTAACAAATAAATACCTAAGCTTCCCTTTCTTTTTATTGTTTCTTTGGATAATGTTCCAGTCTACTTTTTCGCTTGGCGCTTACCCTATGGAATGGATTGAAAAACTTGTTGAATTTACAGCATCTTTAATGACACATATCATTCCGGAAGGATTTTTCAGGGATATGATTGTTGATGGGATAATTGACGGTGTTGGCGGAGTTATTGTTTTCCTTCCAAACATCATGATCCTGTTCTTCTTTATTTCGTTAATGGAAGATACCGGTTATATGGCCCGAGTGGCTTTTATAATGGACAAATTAATGCATTTTATAGGTCTGCATGGCAAATCATTTATACCATTAATTATGGGATTTGGCTGTAATGTTCCGGCAATAATGGCCACCCGGACAATTAAAAGCCGTTCCGACAGGTTAATCACAATGATGATAGTGCCTTTTATGTCGTGCAGTGCCCGGTTACCAGTTTATATTCTGATTGCCGGGGCAGTTTTTCCTAAAAATGCAGGAAATGTAATTTTTACTTTGTATTTAGCCGGGATAGTTTTATCAATTGTATTTGCTATATTATTTAAAACGGCATTGTTTAAGAAAAAAGAATTTCCTTTTGTAATGGAGTTGCCTCCTTACCGGAAACCTACTATTCGGGTATCAATTAGTCATATGTGGGATAAAGCTATGCAATACCTCAAAAAAATGGGAGGAATAATTCTAATTGCATCAATAATAATATGGCTTTTAGGGTACTTCCCCCGAAATGGAAAGCAAATAACAAATGAAATAAAAAGCAATATATCATTAACAACCGGAACAAAAACCAGTCAACTCGAAAACTCATATATAGGTAAAATTGGAAAAATTATTGAGCCGGTTATACGGCCTTTAGGCTTTGACTGGAAAATGGGCGTGAGCCTGATTTCAGGATTTGCCGCCAAAGAAATTGTTGTAAGTACAATGGGTGTTCTTTACCAGGCCGATGATAATCAGGATGGGATAGAAGGTTCATTAACAAATAAATTGCAAAACCAGGTTTATATTGAAGGAAAATATATTGGCCAAAAAGTTTTTACTCCTCTTGTAGCTTATACATTCTTATTATTTGTATTGATTTATGTTCCCTGCATAGCAGTGATAACTGCTGTAAAGCGCGAATCGGGCAGCTGGAAATGGGCTGTTTTTCAGGCTGTTTATACAACAGCAGCTGCCTGGGTTGTTTCGTTTTTGGTATTTCAAATAGGTACGTTATTTATAAGATAAAAAGTAGAAATTAAATTTAATGATTTTTCTATCATATCCTAAACATTGAATAAGGATTTAACCTGATTGATTTAAAATATATTAAAGTAGAAAATATCAATTCAAAATTATATTTTTGTGCTTTATTTTTAATACCATGAATAATATGAAGGACCGTTTGAAAATTAAAGAGTTATTAAAATCGACTGAATACGAAAAAGAAGTTTTGGTTAAAGGGTGGGTGCGTACAAAACGCGGAAACAAACAGGTTAATTTTGTTGCATTGAATGATGGTTCAACCATAAATAATATTCAGATTGTAATTGATGTACCTTTATTTGATGAGAACTTATTAAAAGATATTACTACCGGTTCGTGTATTGCTGTTAACGGAATTCTAAAAAAATCTCCTGCCTCACAGCAACCGGTTGAAATTCAGGCAAAAAACATTGAATTGTATGGAACTGCAGATTCTGAAACATACCCGTTACAGAAAAAAGGCCATTCATTCGAATTTCTTCGCGAAATTGCCCATTTACGTCCCAGGACAAACACCTTTGGAGCTGTTTTAAGAATCCGTCATGCACTGGCTTTTGCCATCCACAAATATTTTAACGACAAAGGATTTTATTACTTGCATACCCCTATAATTACCGGATCGGATTGTGAAGGTGCTGGCCAGATGTTCAGGGTAACAACACTCGATTTAAAAAATCTTCCTTTTAAAGAAGATGGCTCAATTGATACTTCGCAGGATTTTTTCGGAAAAGAAACTAACCTTACAGTTTCAGGCCAACTTGAAGGAGAACTGGGAGCTATGGCTTTAGGTGAGATATACACATTCGGGCCTACATTCCGTGCCGAAAATTCAAATACCCCCCGCCATTTGGCCGAATTCTGGATGATTGAGCCTGAAATGGCTTTCTACGATATAAAAGATAACATGGAT
>JAFGSZ010000059.1 GCA_016934395.1 Bacteroidales bacterium | reverse complement strand
GCTGTTCATTTAGCATTAATTATTCTTGGAGTTAAAAGCGATGATGAGGTTATTTGTTCTTCGTTTACATTTTGTGGCTCAGTAAATCCTGTAATTTATCAGGGAGCAAAACCAATATTCATTGATAGTGAACCGGAAACATGGAATATGAATCCCGTACTTCTTGAAAAAGCTATAAAAGACAGAATTAACAAAGGTAAAAAGCCAAAAGCAATAATTCTTGTCCACCTTTATGGAATGCCTTCAAAAATTGATGAAATCTTTTCAATTGCAGATAAATACGAAATCCCGGTCATCGAAGATGCTGCCGAAGCTTTAGGGAGTGAATATAAGAGTAAAAAACTTGGTTCATATGGAACAATGGGTATTCTTTCATTCAATGGCAACAAAATAATAACTACTTCAGGAGGCGGGGCACTTGTTTCGAATAATGAAACATATATAAAAAAAGCAAGATTCTTAGCTACTCAGGCCAGGGATGATGCGCCTCATTATGAGCATACAGAAATTGGATACAATTATAGAATGTCTAATGTTCTAGCTGCTATCGGGAGAGGACAATTAGAAATAATAAATGAAAGGATAAAACAAAAACGGGCAAACCATCTCTTTTATAAAGAATATTTTAAGAATATTTCCGGATTTAAATTATTGGAAGAACCCTCTGAAAAATATTTTTCTAATCACTGGCTTTCCTGTATTACAGTTGATTCATCAAAAACGCCTTTTAATGTTACAAATCATGATATTAGATTAGCCTTATTAAAAGAAAATATTGAGAGTCGTCCTCTCTGGAAACCTATGCATATTCAACCTGTTTTCAAAAATTATCCGGCTTATGTGAATGGCACTTCTGAATATTTATTCAATAATGGTCTTTGTTTACCTTCCGGCTCAAACCTTACCAATAATGAAAAAGATAGAATTACAGCATGTTTAGATATGGTTTTTAAAATGTAAATTAAAAATTTAAATTATTCCCATCCCCAAAGCCTCTGGAAAAAACTGACACTTTGGGGATTTTTGTTTTTATCACTTAATAGGAAAATTAAATGGCTGTTTTTTCATTCTTCTAATCAATTTACCATCAACATTAAGAATTTAGTTATAGTAGCGTAAGAAAAGAGAAGTGAGTGATGATTGGTGTGTGGTGTAAAATGATTTATGGAACAATCTGTAACCTTCAACCTCAAAAATTTTGCATTTGGTATTAATGATTTGAAAAATTAAAAAAAAATAAAAAATTCCGATTGTAATCGCAAAATTAACGTTATATTTGCGAACATATTCTCCATAATTCAATTTATGATAAACAGAACATTAAAGAATCTGATACTAAAAAAGATAAATACCAATAAGGCAATTTTAATTATGGGGGCCAGGCAAACGGGTAAGACTACCCTGTTGAAGGCATTGTTCCCTGAAAGCAGTTCTACTATTTTTCTTAATGGTGATGAACCTGATGTAATAGGATTATTTGAAAATGCCAATTCCTCCGGCCTTAAAAAATTTTTTGAACCATATGATACCATTGTAATAGACGAAGCCCAAAGAATTAAAAACATTGGCATTAAGCTAAAACTTATAACGGACAATATTCCACAAAAAACAATTGTTGCAACAGGCTCATCAGCTTTCGAACTTGCCAATAGCATTAATGAACCCCTTACAGGAAGAAAGTGGGAATATCGCTTATACCCGTTATCTTTCTCCGAAATGGTGAATCACCACGGTATCCTGGAAGAAAAAAGGTTATTAGCACACAGGCTGGTATATGGCTACTATCCTGAAGTAGTAACTGCCCTGGGAAATGAAAAGGAAATTTTAAAACAATTAACCGATAGTTATCTGTATAAAGATATTCTGATGTGGAAGAATATAAAAAAACCTGAAAAACTGTTAAAATTGCTGCAGGCATTATCATTCCAGATAGGTAATGAAGTTTCTTTCAACGAATTGGGCCAGATTATTGAGTTGGATAATGAAACCGTTGAGAATTATATTATGTTGCTTGAACAAACATACGTTATTTTCAGGTTGGGTTCTTATAGCAGGAATTTAAGAAAAGAATTAAAACGTTCAAGAAAAATCTATTTTTACGACAATGGTATCCGTAATGCCTTAATAGCTAATTTTTCCCTGCCCAATTTAAGGCAGGATATAGGGAACCTTTGGGAAAACTTCCTGGTAAGTGAAAGGCAAAAGGTATTGCATTACACCCAAAGATGGGTTAATTGTTATTTCTGGCGTACCCATGACCAACAAGAAATAGACTATTTGGAAGAACAGGATGGAAAAATATATGCCTATGAATTCAAATGGAATTCAAAAAAGAAAGCACACCTTTCAAAAACATTCTCTTCAGCATATCCGGATCACTCTTTTAAAACAATAAACCAGGAAAATTTAGACACATTTATAAAATACTGAAAAACATTAAATTGGTATAATCAGCATATCCGGATTTGCCAGAACAAATTTTTAAAAAAGCATATCCTAAATTGAGCGTCTTCGAACAGAAGAAATTATTGAAAAGAATGGCAATGAATGGCATTTTACCGATCCGTTTTTTAACTGTGGCTTAAACGCTTATGATCCTCAAAACAAAAAATTCCTTTTAAATTACTGAGCAATCAACAATTACGTAAAGTATGCATAACACAACATTTCGTTGTACTTCCATGGAATATCTTTCTGCAAAGACTGTGGCAGGGAGAACTCATACAATAATAAAGTAAAAACCAATTTACTTTCTTAGCAATTCAGTATTTTTAATTTATTTATCATTTTCTCATTTCTTTTTTTACATTTACCATAACAAAATGATCAAATGTGTTTTTCTTTTTAACAAGGAAAACTAATATTTTTAAAAACTATGGACCATATAAAAATTCTACCAATTGACAGCATCGGAAAAGACTTCATCCCGCAGGAATACCTTCCTAAAGGAAAAGACGAGTATTATCAACGCAACAAACAGTCGGCATGGCCATTAAACCGTTGGCGCAACCTTAAATCGGATGAACTGGAAGTTTTAGTTAAAAACAACAATACTGCCGAAGACTGGGACAATTTCCTGGTAACTGATGAATTTGACCCTGACCAAATAAAAAATTCAATTTTTTACGGGCTGGTCCGAATTGGCAATGTTAAAAAAAGTGTGCTTGAACACCATGACCTGCGTCTTCCGGTCGGTATTAACAATAGTTTAATTATTTCATGTGATATAGGCGATAATGTTGCAATCCATAATGTTCATTATTTATCGCATTATATTATTGGTAATCGTTGTATATTATTGAATATAGATGAAATGCACACTTCCAATTATGCAAAATTCGGTAATGGCAT
>JAFGSZ010000058.1 GCA_016934395.1 Bacteroidales bacterium | reverse complement strand
GAATTAAAACAAAATTGAATATGAACCGGGTAGTTATAACTGGAATTGGCGCCATAACACCAATTGGGAACAACGTAGCAGATTTCTGGCAATCATTAATCAATGGGATTAGCGGAGCTGCATTAATAACTAAATTTGATACAACAAAATTTAAAACGAAGTTTGCCTGTAGCATAAAAAACTTTGATCCGTCAGTGGTAATCGAAAAAGCTGAAATCAGAAAATACGATCTGTTCACTCAGTACGCTTTGGTTGCGGTAAATGAAGCTGTTCTTAATGCTGAAATCAATTTTGATAAACTTAATAAGGACAGAATTGGTGTAATCTGGGCATCGGGTGATGGTGGTGTATCTACATTTGAAGAACAATTAACCGAATATAAATCCGGAGACGGCACACCAAGATTTAATCCATTTTTTATTCCCAAAAGAATAATCAATATTGCACCGGGAGTAATTTCAATAAAATACGGCCTTCGAGGGGTAAACTATGCAACAGTGTCTGCTTGTTCTGCAAGCAATACGGCAATAATTGATGCTTTTAATTACATCAGGTGGGATAAAGCTGATATGATAATTGCCGGCGGTTCTGAAGCATCAATTACCGAAGCTTCAATTGGTGGATTTAATGCATCGAGGGCATTGTCTACAAATAACGAGAATTATTCACAAGCTTCAAAACCATTTGATATAACAAGAGACGGGTTTGTGCTTGGGGAAGGCTCAGGAGCAATTATACTGGAAACCTTGGAAAGTGCAGTGAAACGAAATGCTCCGGTTATTGCAGAAATTGTTGGTGGTGGCCTTGCTGCCGATGCATATCATGTAACAGGAACCCACCCTGAGGGTGCCGGGGCGTGTTTAGGTATGTCACTTGCTCTGGAAGAAGCAGGAATTAAACCTGAACAAATTGATTATATAAATGCCCATGCTACCTCAACTCCAACAGGCGATCTAAGTGAGTTAAAAGCTATTGAAAAAACATTTGGGGCAAAACCCGGCGCTTCAATTAGCGCTACAAAATCAATGACAGGTCATTTGCTTGGAGCTGCCGGAGCAATAGAGGCCATCGCTTGTATTAAGGCGATACAGGAAAATATTATTCCACCAACCATAAATTCGGTAACTATAGAACCGGATTTTGCAGATAAATTTGATTTTACTCTGGGGAAGGCGAAAAACCGGATTGTGAACTATGCATTAAGCAACACCTTTGGTTTTGGAGGTCATATCGCTTGTTCAATATTTAAGAAATACACTAATTGACAGATCAATAAAGTTCCCGGTAAAAAAAGCCTGCACATTTATATTATGTTCATAAATACAAACATAAGGTATTTATAATTACAAGATATTTTTATACTTTTTGTAAAAGACGAAGTGGAAAATTTGTATCAAAATCGCAATTATATATAATAAAGTATATTTTTCTTAGTTATTTAATTTAACTGGTTAACATACAAAGGTATGTAAGCCGACAGCAGAAATCGCCAGAGATTAGCTTTCAACAATAAGAAAGCTTAACAGACCGAAGCAACTATTAGTATATCATTGAATTTTATCTCAAATAATTTATATTATGGGAAAAATTAGAATAGTAGTAGCTTGTATTGGTTTTATGGTTATCGTTTCTCCCGCTATTAGTCAATACACTCTATCTGATTCAGTAGTTAATCTCACCCACATCAGCGATAATTTAAAAGCTTATTTTACACAATCTGCTGATAGTGCAAATAAACACGCTTTGATTCTCAGCGGTGGAAAAAATCTGCAGATTCATTATTTCGATGTTTTATATACTATCGATGAAGAAGCTGTTTCGGGAGTATTTGAATATGTTTTTGATAAAGCGGGAAAACAGGAATATTTAACACTCGCTATAGCTTTAAATACCCAAAAACCTGTCCTGGAATATTACTCCTTTAACCAATCCATTGAAAAGGAATGGAAAAATACCCTGAAAGCTGCTGAAACTGAGAAAATAATTATTTGTGAAACCGGGATGTTTTTAAAACGGCCAAATAATGTTTACATAAAATACCCTGAAAATGGTTTATATAGTAAAATACCTTTTATTGAAAAATCAGATGAAATAAACCCGGGACATATACAAATTGAAAAAAATATTTCAACAAAATCTACTTCAAATAATATGCTCCCATTTATACCCAGGTGTGAACCAAAATCCGAAGTAATCATTCCGTTTGTGCCAAATTATCAGTGGTATCTGAACTGTGCGTTTACATCATGGACCATGCTTGTGGGATACTGGAATGACCGGGGGTATTTTAATTTTATACCGGGAGGAAACAGCAATAACGGGCATTATTGGGCAGTTACCGAGGAATTATGCCTGTTGGGCGAATCATCCGATATCCGTATGGGCCAGCTGGAATATTATGCCCGGGCAACAGAATATGGCAATTATTTTTTATTTGATAAAAAATGGTTTAACAGATCCTCGTACAGCACAGACGATTATTGGAACCTGTATGTTCATTTTATTGATTCAACGCATAACCCGATGGAATTATCGTGGAACGGTCAGCCTTACGGGGCCCATTCAACAATCGGTGTCGGTTATAAAGTGGATGAAGATCAGCGATTTTTAATAGTACATGATACATGGAGAGATGTTCCCCATTATGTTAATTATGATGAATATTTTGCATCCATCACCGGTTTTGGTCATTATTTTCCGATGGGTTATTTAAATCAAAAAAAATCTGCAACCACCATACCTGAATTCAATAACCATCTTAATCCGGTGGGACTGGAACCTTTAAACATAAATATAATCCCGGTGCTTGAACCGGATGTTTATGCATATCATTCTTTTGAACTGGCAGATCTTAACGATGATTTTAAAGAAGATCTTATAATCTGTAATTACAGAAACAATACCGGAGTAAGCGGACTTAAGGTATATTACAATAATGGTGCAGACTTTGTTGAGGATGAAAACTTCAGGCCAACTGCTGAATGGTACGAATGTTACCATATTTCAAGAACCTTTGACTTTGATAATGACGGGGATCTGGATATTGCAGTTACAGGCTATTGGTCGTATGTAAATCTTTTTATCAACGAGGGAGATCATATAAATCCCACCCCAATAGTAATTGATAATTCAGGCAGAGGATTTATCGACCTGGAATATGGCGATTATGATTTGGACGGGGATTTTGATCTGATGGCTGCCTCCGTAAACGGACAGATTCGTTTGTATGAAAATATTGATGAAAATTTTAAAAAGGGACCGGTGATTGCTTTGGACGGGCAGAGTTATAAAATTAAATTATCTGATCTGAATAATGATCATTATCCCGATTTAATAGCTTCAAACCGAAGCGGCACCATTGAAATATTCTATAATTCAAATGGTACTTTTTCAACTTTGGCAGATTTCTCTCCAACGGGACACGGAGGATTAAGTTTTGCGGTTGCTGACCTGAATAATAATGGCTGGCCGGATATTGTTGCCGAAGACGACGGACATATAATTATATATTTCAATACAAATGGAAATTTCTCTGATAATCCGGTTCATGTTAATGATTTATTGTATTGTTATGCAAAAGATATTGAAGTCGCCGACCTGAATGAGGATAACTATCCCGAAATTATTGTGGCGAATTTTAACCGTCCGAATATTATTTTTTCCAATTTTTTGGGGTCGATTAATCCGTTCCCGGCATGGGTATCTGAATGTACTGATCCAACTACCAATATCAGGATATTTGATAATAAAGCGGGAAAAAGGAAGTTGTTGTTTGGAAAATCGCGTGGAGGAAACCCGGAATTTTACAGTGTAAATTATAAAAGCTGTAATAATATACTTTTCACATATGAAGAGATTACCATATGCGAGGGAGAAAATTATTTGGGTTGGGCAGCGCCCGGCGAATACTCAAGAACTTTTAAAACTGCTTCGGGGGGTGACAGCATAGTAACAACAAATCTGACGGTGAATCCCAGACCTGACCCTCCTGAAATTTTTCAATCCGGAAATATTCTGTCTTGTAGTTCAACTCAGGGAAATCAATGGTTTATAAACGGGAATATTATAAATGCTGGCACATCAAAAAGTTATCAAGCCATTTACGAAGGAGTGTATTATGTAACAGTAACAGATGAGAATGGTTGTACTTCTTTACCTTCAAATAGTATACAGGTATTATTTACTTCAATTGCACCACCATCTGATTATTCATTTAAAATATTCCCTAACCCGGGAAATAGTAAAATAAGAATTGAGGGATTACCGGAATATACAACAGAAATAGGAATTTATGATATACATGGCACGTTATGCCTGGTTCAGCAAACAAAATCAGCCAATTGCCAACTGGATATCTCGGAATTGCCTGAAGGAATTTACTTTATAGCCTTTAACAGGCAATTTGAGCATGCTTTACGATTTATTAAGAAATAGTTTTAGCGCTTGTTCCTGGCTTTACAGAATGGCTTCCTGTTCTGCAGGCCGGTAATATCATTGTCGGAATGTAAAGGCAGTTCAAATATTTCCTGAAAATAAATACCTTCAGCTAAAAAAATTCCAATACCAATAATCAGGCACAACAATGTAAACTGAATTGATTTTAAGCGTCTTACTTTGAGATTTTAAAGGATAAGCGATAATTTATTCGTACCTTTAGAATAAAGCAACTTAAAACTTTAAGTCATGAAAGAACAACTAAACCTATTTCTTGAGAGTTCACAGCAATTTCTCAATGAAATTGCTTCTGCATTGCCCAGAATTCTGGGTGCCATATTAATTCTTTTAATTGGCTGGATAATAGCCAAACTGATTAAAAGATTGTTTGTGAAATTATTAAAACTTGTAAAATTTAACTACCTCACTGAAAAAGCAGGTATTGATAAGTTTTTACACGATGGCGGGGTAAAAACCGACGCAATTGCGGTGTTGGGCACATTGATATATTGGATTATTATGCTGATTGTTATCATGGCAACCCTGAACAGCCTGAACCTTACTGCGGCATCAGCATTATTTAAGGAGATTATGCTGTATATCCCGAGCATTGTTATTGCTATTGTAATCCTTATTATAGGGATTTATCTGGCAAGGATGGTTTCCCAGATTATTAAAACATCATTAAAAAGTATGCAGGACAAAACCTCTGAATTAATCAGCCAGATTGCATTTATTGCTATTATTATCCTTACAATTTTTCTTACCCTGGGGCAATTAAATATTGCCACGGAAATTGTCACCAGCGCGTTTCAGATAATATTTGGCGCCATATGTCTTGCCTTAGCCCTGGCTTTTGGTTTGGGAGGCAGGGAAAAAGCGGCAGAATTGCTTGATGATTTATTTAAGAAAAAGAAATAGTAAATATTTTTTCACGGAAAGGTACACAGGTTTAAATATTTAAATTACAACAAACAAAAAAGGTTTATTTGCTATCCGGCAGGCAAACCTTTTTTTATACTGTTATGTTCATCAAATTTACAGGTTATTGCAGCCCGGGTATTATGGCATATTTTCGCTGGCATACCGAAAGCAGGCGCTTATGCGTTTTTTTGTCTTGTTGCAGCATCAATATACTAAATCTTTAAAAGGGATTATTAAGAACTTAAAGACAACAGATGAATTATCATGTAGAACTTGTCCCCTCTGCCATGCCGGGACATTAAGGTTTTATGCACTAATGCCGCCTTACGGTGGAAAAGGCCCATAAGGATTAATTGTATACAAGTTCTTTGAAATAAACAATCATAAAACGGCCTGAAAGAGTGTGCAAAAGATACCTATTGCCTATAATCAAAGGTTGTTGATCGTTAAAAATTATTTTCATCTTGCCTGCCCTTATAAAACTTAATGCAAAATTAGAAATAGGAATAAACCGTTAGATTAGCATTCCCTAAGGCTTCGTCCAACTCAATTTTAAGATATTGTTCATTCATTTGTATGGAATTCGATAGATTAATCTAATTTTAAGTCAAATTAAAAAATGTACAATGAAAAATACAATTCTAATAATATTAGCTACAATTTTCAATTTAATAACTTGTTACTCTCAAGTAAGTATAATTGAAGATGCTAATATTGGTGTGAAAGCCAAAATCAGTGCTGACAGTCAATATCTGAAAATCACATTTTGCGTTCACGGTTCTCTTGCAGATATTGCCGGATTAAAAGCTGGCGACCGTATTTATAAGATTGATGATAAAAAAATCAGTGATTTGGAGAATCCGGTCAGCCACCTGAGGAACACTGTCGTACCATTTGTAAAACTTACAGTTGGACGTTTTGGCATGACAGATTTTTTTGATATAAATATCCCGCAAATTTCGATCATTACTAATCTTGATAATTACATTACTGAGGGGAATTTATTCGCATCGGTAACAAGAAGTCGAGCTAAAATTCGCAATTTATATATAGAATTCCTTCATGATGCTGCTAAAGAAATGTTTAATTATAAAACTTACGATTTTGAATTTACCTCAAATGAAGAACCTTTGCAGGAAAAGATTCTTTTTAACAAACTGGAAAGTCAGTTAAATGAGTTGGGAATGAAAAGATCTTTGGATAAACCAGACCTGCTTATTATCATTAACTTTTTCTCCGGTCAAAAAGAACAATACGTCCCGCCTCAGCAGATTATCAGCACCAGAATTAAGAATACCTATAACTGGTATTGGGGTGTTATGCCTGTTCCAATTACAACATCTGCTACAGAAGAAGGTTATACAAAAGTTACCTACCTGACAACTCTGAATTTGAAATTTCTGGATGCAAATGAGATCGGGATCAGTAAAACACCCCCGGTTGTCTGGTCGGGTTCTCTTTCTGAAACTGCGACCTTTAATACATTATTATCAGAACGTTGCAATGATTTTTTCAGACTCATGCTTTATCAGTTTCCTGAAGTCTGGCGACAAAATTCAAAGCCATATTATCCTTTTCAATATGCCTATACAGGTTTGGTTTATAATAAGGATGATATGAGAACTATTGGTGATGTTATACCCGGATCGCCAGCAAACAAGATTGGAATTAAAAAAGGTGATATAATACAGAGTATTGACGGAATTCCAATTCCAAACAGGTATAATAAATATAGCAATATAGCAAAAGATCAAGGGAAAATAAACAATAATGGCTTTTCCTATTTGATAATGTTTGATGGATTTTATAAAAATGGGGAAATCAAACCTGAGGGTACCTTTTTACAATTTATAATTAAACGTGATGGTAATTTAATGTCATTCTCTATTGCACCTGAAGTTAGAGTTGTTTATTTATTGCAAGAGAATTTTTAAAAATAATATGCTACATCTGCAAATCGGTAATAGAATATAGTTGAACAAAATGAACGAAACGCTGACAAATGTATAGTGCATGAGGGTTTACTCCCTTTGGTCGTGAGAATAGTTCAGCGGGTTGTGAGGGTTTGTGGCACGTAAAAAATGTCGGTGTACCTGGATAAGTAAACGCTTCGTATTCCCGACACCATGCCGGCAAACCTTTATAAACAAGGCAAAAAGACCCTTGCTGCATATAATTACAATGATACTTTTAAAATAAAGTCTATGAAAACTACAGCTCTGATTTTAATTATTTCCCTGCTTATTATTTCATGCAGTGATGAAGACAAGACAGTTACTTTTACAGGAGAAATAATCAACCCAACCGAGGAAATGGTATGGATTACCATTAATGATTCAACTCAATTATCATCAAAACTTGATACAAATAATAAGTTTACATTTGAACTGAATATTACCGAAGCAAATAAATACAGATTTGACCATGGTGGACACACCTTTATATTTTTGAAGCCGGGTTCATCTTTACACCTTACTCTTGATACAGAGGATTTCGATGGAGCTATTACCTATAGTGGTACTGATGTAGAAGAAAATAAGTATTTAAAGAAAAGAATACTAATAGCACAGGGACTGCAAGCTGATCGCTTTAATATCCCTAACCTGTACGAAAGCGAGTTTGATAGCCTTATAACGAATACATTAGGTGTGTGGAAAAAGTCATTACTTGAATTGAAAAATATTGAAAAAGGGCAATATACCAGATTTAAAGAGGACGAACTGAAAGAGCTTACCAAAATAAGTACAATAGCAAGTGACTACTATAAAAGCATGAAAAAGTTAACTCCGGGGAATGAAGCAATTGATTTTAGAATTGAAGATATTCATGGAAAGGAATACACGCTAAAGGATTTTAAGGATAACGTGATTTGTATAGATGTTTGGGCATCATGGTGTTCTGCATGCCTTAAAGAAATGCCGTATTTGGAGAAGTTGGAAAATAAATTTAAAAACCATGATATTAAATTTATTGTTGTTTCCATTGATGATGGAGAAGATGTGTGGAAAAAACTTCTAAAAGAAAGAAATATGCACGGAAACCAGTATTGGGCTAAAAGGGGACAAAAATCTGACTTTTACATGAATTATCAACTTAGAGATTTACCAGTCTGTATTATAATTGATAAAGAAGGTAAAATTGTTAAATCTAGAGCTCCAAGGCCATCTGAAAACTTGGAAGAAATAATAATTGAAGCTTTGAACATATAATGCCCGGTTTATAATCAACAGCCCCGGCAGTAAAGACTGACCGGGAAATCCCACGCTCAGCGTAGTTTTCACTAAGCTGCATCATCCTCGTGGCAGCATAAAGCAGTCCCTGTTTTTATAGGGTGGCATTTTAATATATCATGACAAAAAAATTCCTGCACCGGGCAGGCGCTGTTGTGGGATTTATGATGGTGGCCTGTAATCTGGGAAGGATTATCCCAAAAACTGGTTACCCGCCTTGCGGGAGACCTTTTTGTTTTTATAAAAGCCAAAAACAACCCCGCCGTGTTTACAAGCTGTGCATAAAATAAAACTTATGGTATTGATTTTAACCGGTTTATTTTTTACATTTAGCAACAGGGTTATGGGGAAAAAGAAAAAGTTGAAAATATTATAAACGTTTATAAACGTTTAGTATTTTTAAAATGTCTTATCTCAAAACAGGCTTTTTATCCTGCTTACATAACGTATATGTATGAAAACAGAAAAAATATCCTGATACAAACAATGTTGGCGAGCATGCGGTCTCCCTTAACGAACATGCTTATAACCCTTTCCCTATATTTCTAAACTCAATGGTCTTATAATACAGGTAACTGTTGCACAACCCCGATTTCTAAAAGAAAATAAAATGTAATATACTTTTTTAGAGATGCAAGATTTAAAATTTATTGT
>JAFGSZ010000005.1 GCA_016934395.1 Bacteroidales bacterium | reverse complement strand
ATTAGCACATTAGCACATTAGCACATTAGCACATTAGCACATTAGCACATTAGCACATCAACAAAAAATATATAATCATTTAGTTAACCATAAAACATGATTTTTGAAGATCTTGGAACCATAGATTATAAGCAAGCCTGGGATTACCAGGAAAAAATACTGAATGAAATTGTATCTGCAAAACTAAATTCCGGGACTGTCGAAAAAACTGTCAACCGGCTGCTGTTTTGCGAGCACCCGCATGTATATACCCTGGGTAAAAGCGGTCACGAAAATAACCTTCTTATAAAAGAATCCTTTTTAAAATCCATCAATGCCACATATTATAAAATTAACCGTGGCGGAGATATTACCTACCATGGTCCGGGTCAGATTGTAGGTTATCCGATATTCGATCTTGACGCGCTGAATATGGGAATAAAAAGTTATATCCATAAATTAGAAGAAGCAATAATTAAAACATTGGCTGAATACTCAATACAATCAGAGCGCCTGGAAGGATCCACCGGAGTATGGCTTGATGTATCTGAGAAAGCGAAAACCAGGAAAATTTGTGCAATAGGCGTTCGTGTAAGTCGTGCGGTTACTATGCATGGTTTTGCCCTGAATGTAAATACCGATCTTAATTATTTTTCATATATTAATCCCTGTGGGTATGTTGATAAAGGGGTAACTACCATGGAAAAAGAACTTGGCAAATCGATGGATATGAGTCAGGTAAAAAAGAAACTGCGAAATAATCTTGAGCAACAGTTTGGTTTTTTTTCTGAAGGATAGAATATTTTAGTACCCGGAAACTCCTGTAATTGCAGGTCTTGTAAGTATAATGTCAAAAATGTATGAAGTTCTTTACATGCCGTCAACAGATTTCATTACATTTGCAACTGACAACTGCACTTGAAATTTGAAAACCCTATTATAGTTTTTTATACTTATCTGTAACTTGTCAAATTTCAGCAGTATTTATAATCTGTGAACCTAGGGCTATATAACTTATAAAGAAAATAGTATATCTATCAAGTTGGTTTATAAATGAGTAAAATCTGGAAAATTAAGGAACGGGGAAACGAGGAGATCATCAGCAGACTGGCTGAAGAACTAAATATTAACGATGTTTTGGCGAACTTACTTGTTCAGCGAAACATTACCAATTTTGAAGATGCCAAAGCCTATTTCCGACCCAGCCTTGATAATCTGCACGATCCGTTTTTGATGCCTGACATGGAAAAGGCGGTTGACCGGATAAATCAGGCTATACAAAACAACGAAAAAATACTGGTGTATGGTGACTATGATGTGGATGGCACAACATCGGTTGCCCTTATGTATTCCTTCTTAAGGAAGAAGCATGAAAATCTGGATTATTATATTCCCGATCGCTACAGTGAAGGTTACGGAATTTCATTTAAAGGAATAGACTATGCCAGTCAGCATCAGATTTCCCTAATTATTGCATTGGATTGCGGGATTAAAGCAATTGAAAAAGTAAAATATGCAAAAGACCGACAAATAGATTTTATTATATGTGATCACCATACCCCGGGAGATAAATTACCAGATGCATTGGCTATACTTGATCCCGAACGTGTCGATTCGGAATATCCGTTCAAACATCTTTCCGGTTGCGGAGTAGGCTTTAAATTACTGCAAGCGATTTGTATTAAAAACAACCTTCCTTTTGAAGAACTTTTGGATTATCTCGACCTGGTAGCCGTAAGTATAGCATCTGATATTGTTCCCATTTATGGTGAAAACAGGATCTTAACCTATTTCGGCCTTAAAAAACTGCAGGAAAATCCTTCAACCGGTCTAAAAGCTATCCTCACCATTTCAGGATTAATCGACAAACCCTTAACAGTTGAAGATATTGTATTTAAGATCGGACCGCGTATAAATGCCGCAGGAAGAATTGAATCTGGTAAACAGGCGGTTGATTTGCTGATATCCACACAAACTGATGAAGCCGCTTTACATTGTGATAAGATCAACACTCATAATCAGACGCGACGGAACATTGATAAAAATATTACTGAAGAAGCATTAAAAGAAATAGAAAATCAGATTGACAAAAGCCGGTACAGCACTGTTCTGTATAATTCCTCCTGGCATAAGGGCGTAGTCGGTATTGTTGCTTCCCGGCTGATTGAAAAATATTACCGGCCCACCATAATTCTTACCAAATCAAATGGAGTGGCCAGCGGTTCAGCCCGTTCGGTAGACGGATTTGATCTGTATAAAGCCATATCTGCCTGTTCCGATCTTCTTGAAAGCTTCGGAGGACATATGTATGCCGCAGGGCTTACTTTAAAAGTTGAAAATGTACCCCGGCTCAAGGAACGTTTTGAGCAGGTGGTATCCGAAATGATCACCCCTGATTTATTGATCCCCCAGATTGATATCGATGCTGAACTAAACCTTAAGGATATTACCCCGAAATTTTTCAGAATTTTAAAACAGTTTGAACCTTTCGGCCCGCAGAATATGAGTCCTGTATTTTTTGCCGAAAGTATTGTTGATAATGGATATGGAAGGGTAGTAGGCAGCGGATCTGAACATTTAAAACTTAGTCTGGTGCAGGAAGAAGGACCATATAATGTACTTGAAGCCATTGCATTTAACCAGGCTGAACATTTCCCGAAAATAAATAAAGGAAAAAGCTTTGATATTGCATTTACTCTTGCGGAAAATCATTTTCGAGGCACCTCAAGTATCCAGTTGAATATTAAAGATATAAAGATCGATTAATCTGCTTCAGTACTGATTTCTCTTAGAAAAGCTGTAATTTTCTTTAATTCATTGATATCAAATTTCGGTCTTGCTTCACTATCTATCTGGTCGTAATATTTTCTTTTAAGCTCCGGATACCAATCACCCGGATTATTAAAATCACCTGTTTTACGAGGCATTATGTGCATGTGCAAATGTTCAATAGTTTGTCCGGCTGATATACCTTCCTGCAAGGTCCAGTTAAATCCTTCGGCAAAAAAAACCCGTTGTAACACCCTGATCGTTTTTTGAGCCAACTGCATCATTTCCGAAAGTTCCCGTTCATTAAGTTCCAGAAATCCGGT
>JAFGSZ010000004.1 GCA_016934395.1 Bacteroidales bacterium | reverse complement strand
ATATTTGATAATTTCAAATACCGCTGCCCGTGAATCTGCCATAGTAGAATTGATACATTTGGGACCTGTACATGTACCGGCAAGGAAAATTCCCGGTGTAGCCGTTTTATTGCCCCGGGTATGACTATCTGCTGGAATTAAAAATCCATCGTCACCGGAATTGATATCCAGCATTTCAGCCAGTATCTTAGTATCCACCGCGGGCTCCATACCCACTAAAAGTACCAATAAATCAACGGTAATTCCCAGTGGCCTTCCTGCCAATGTATCCTCAACCTTAAGTTTTAAACCACCGGAAGCATTTTCTGCAGCTTCGGATAACCTTCCCCGAATGAATTGAATACCCCACTTCTCCTGCGCCTCCCGGTATAACTCTTCATAATACCGGCCATACATACGCAAGTCCATATAAAAATTATACACTTCACAGCCCGGAATCATTTCCTTAACTTCTATTGCTTGTTTTACTCCGGTTACACAGCATAAGGCAGAACAATAGTTATTTCCTGTTTTCTCATCCCGTGAACCTACACAATGAACAAATCCAATCCTTCCGGGAATTTTACCTGCTGAAGTTTGTATTGTCCTGCCGGTTTTAAAAATACCTTCAAGATCGGCAGATGTTATCACATTATCGTAAATACCATAACCATATTCTTCTTTTCGTGTGGCATCAAAAAGTTGAAAGCCCGTGGTTAACAGCATAGCATCCGGTTCCAGGTACTCTCCATCGGAAAGACGAATTATAAAGTTTTTATTCACTCTTTTAATACTTGTGACGGTTGTTTCAGTTTTAACATTTACTCCGCCTTTATAATTTTCTTTCAAGTATTTAAATATTTCATTAGCCGGTCTTCGATTAGGAAATAACCGATCCCAACCGGCCACATTACCGCCTGTTTTGTTTTTCTTTTCTACCAAAGTAACCTCATATCCGGCAGAAGATAACAAAGAAGCTGCTTCAAGACCAGCAATGCCGGCACCAACGATCAGTACTTTTTGTTTATCCATTAAGGCCTGTATTAATTAATAGTGCAATAAGCAGGAACCTTGGGAGCACCAATATTCTTCCCGTTTTTCCCTTTGTATTTGAGTTCGGGATCATATGGAATTCCCATTTTATCCAGCAATGGTTCCGACCCGATCTGGTGCATTTGCAAGCCAAGGTCCCAGGGATCGTAACCCATAACAAGACCAGCAAGTTCCTCGTATGTCAACACAGGAATTCCTTCCCCATATTTTCCATAGGTAATGCCTTCCATTTCGCCGATAGTATATTGCCACTTATCCATAAACATGGTGCATCCGGGACAATTGGCTACAATCAGGTCCGGTTCAAAGTCTTTCATTGATTCAAATTTTTTCTTTGAATTGGAAACAGAATACCCCCTGTTGGCCATCACCAGGTATTGCCTGAAACCAAATCCGCAACAATGCCGTCGTTCGGGATAATCAATTACTTCACCACCCCAAGCCTCAACCATCCCTGCAAGCACATAAGGAAATTCCGCTCCCCCCACGCCTTTGTTCGGAAACATTTTTGAATAATGGCATCCTATATGTTCAACAATTTTTAATGGTTTCCCGGTATTTACATTTACCAGTGGGTATTTTGCCAGGTTGTTAATTTCATTTCTGAATTTGTAAACAACATCGCTGGTATGAATCATATTTACAGGGATTTCAAAAGTTCTTCCGGTAGCTTTTTTTAATTTTTCGCGTATCTTGTTTTCTACCTCGGGAAAATGTCTCCAGGTTTCTAATATTTCGGTATATATTCCAAAAGAAGTTACACATGAAATTAAAAGATTCTTATAGCCTTTTTCGGTCATAAGCGCAAAATGCCGGGCTACAACAGTCATTATTGTTTCAAAAGGAATAATATCCGCATGGTAACCAATACCGGTGCATGTAGTATGCCTGGGATCATCGAAAATGTCTTTTCCCAGGTCTTCTCTAAGTATTTTTAGTAAGTGTACTTCTGAAGCCGGAAAAAAATTCTGCCGGATACAACTTCGGACATAATAAAAATGATTATCAGCTATCTCTTTTTGATAGTCCTTCCAAAGCTTATGTTTTCCCTCAATTTTCATTGAATATAGTTACTCCTTTCAAATGAATAAAACCTGTTGTTATGTTTTTGTATGTGTTCCGTTATTATCGGTATAAGTATGTCTGAAATAATCGTTATCAATACCTTTTTCTTTATATTCCCAATTGAGCTCACGGGCTTTTTGAAGGGAAAATTCTTCAATTTTATTAAATAGCTGTTTACCCCCGGTAACTTCAAAAATGCTATGAAGTTCTTTCATTGATTCATCTGATATTTTTCTTAACGCTCCTGCACCTTCTTTTTTATAGTTAGCTCCGAGTCGATCCATTACATCACCAATGTTTTTAAAAATCCATTCCCAAACGGGTCCCTGTTCACGATGTAAATCCGGATTAATGTTTTCAGGAATAACACAATAGCCATACTGTAAAATATTCTCACCTACTGTTCGCTTAATTGCAAATTGTTGTCTTCCTTTCTCCGATTCTGTAAAATGCCCTTCTTCTTGCGATAATTTTCTAAGCGCCATAATTATCAACCCCGGAACATTACCTCTCGGACACCTTGTTTTGCAAGACATACACTGTCCGCAATACCATATAGTTTCGCTTTTAAGCAAATCAAGAATCGTTTCTTCATCCCGGCTATGAACCCGGGTAACAATTTGTCGCGGATCATAATTATAAAATTCGGCAGCCGGACAAATGGCTGTGCATACTCCGCAATTCATGCATGCTTTAAGGCCTTCTTCGAACCTTACATCTTCCATTAATTTATCGAAAAGACCTTTCATTGTTTTATTAACTTTTTATTAGCAATTATTATATTGCTTAAAAACAAATAACAAAGTTAATGGAAACGGAATTCGGATCAATTCGCTAAAAAACGTAAATTGCAGGTAGTGAAATTACTATAGGTATATTTACGACTTGACAATACGTACTAATACTTATTTAAGATGGAAGGAGTTTATATTAAGCTGTACCCGGATGCTAAATTTCTATTAATTTATTTTTTATAGCATAAATTACCAGGCTGGCGGTATTGTTGCTGCCGGTTTTTTCTAATATGTTAGCCCTGTGTTTATCAACTGTACGTTTACTAATATTTAGCTCGTCTGCAATTTCCTGGTTGGAATATCCTTTGCAAATTTCGCGGAGTACTTCAATTTCCCGTTCGGATAATACAAAAGCCTGCCCGTTTGCAATTTTTTTTGTGCGTATATTTCTGATTACACTGCACAACAGATCTTCAGAAAAATAATTTCCATTATTTCTAATGGTTTCAATAGCATTAATCACTTCATTAATATCCGAATCTTTCAATAAAAAACCTTTTACTCCGGCATCGATCATTTTATAATAATACACCTCATCACCAAACATCGTGAGGGCAATTATTTTTAAATCGGGGTAAATTTCAAGCGCTTTTTGGGTAGCCTCCACTCCATTAAGCAAAGGCATATCAATATCCATTAGTACTATATCGGGTTTGTTCTCCTGAATTTGTTCCAGAAACTCAACGCCATTTGAGGCTTCATAAATTTTATCTATTGACTTGTAACAGCGTCTGAATAAAAGTTTCAAACCATCTCTGAAAAGGGTGTGATCGTCGACAATTGTAATGTTAAAAGTATCCATTAGTGATTATTTTACAGGACATGAAATTACTGCTTTAAATCCATTGTTCTTTTTATTCTTGAATACTATTTTCCCATTTATTGAATTAAGACGTGAAATCATATTTGAAAATCCCATACCGGATGTAGAACCAATATTTTCATCAATTTCAAATCCAACACCATCATCTTCGTATATTACATTAAGTAATTTGTCTTTTTTCATAATTTGTATACTAATGTTACCGGCATGTGCGTGTTTAACCGTATTATTTATTAACTCGCAAATAACCCGGTACAAAATTATTTCAATATTATAATTAAATCTTATATTATGAATATTCGTTATTAACTGAATATCAATAAGACCTGTTTTTTTTATCTTATCCGAAAATGATTGAAGGGCAATAGTAAGTCCAAAATTGTCCAGAATATGAGGACTTAAATTATTCGAAATTTCTTTAATGCTGCTAATTGCCTCGTTAATTAAAATTTTCATGTTCGACAATACCTCCAGGTTATCCGGAATTTTTTCAGAAATCTCAAGGGCCGAAATGGACATTTTTACATTAGATAACAACGGACCAAGCCCATCGTGTAAATCTTTAGCGAAACGTTTCCTCTCATTCTCCTCAGTTCTGATAATTGTTCTCAGAATTTTTCTGTCTAATACCAGTTTAGTCGCTTCGGCCATTTTAATCATTCTGAAAATTTTCCTTATATATATAATAGCAATTGTAATAATAATTGATGTGGCAACTCCGATCCAGCTATTAATCATTGCCACTTCACGACTTACATCTTTATACATAAAAGGGAAAAATTCAATAACACGCCGGGCTGCCATAAATAACAATGCCATTGTTAAGAGTATCCATGACTTATTATATTTTGCATCGCGGGTAAGGTTGATGGCAAGGATTGCAGCCACAACCTGAATTAATATGGATATAAGAATTGCGGATTTTATAAACATTTTATGATTTTTAAATTTTTGATGTCTATGGAAACATGCCGGTTAATGAATTTCTCAAATCAGGTAAATTTATAAAATATTAACCCTTGCAATAATTTTTTACCTGAAAATCTGCAAAACAGGAATATTTTTAATACTTCAGCAAAAATTATGTTTTATTTTAAAATATATCTGCCGTATTTACCAAATTATAATTATCAAAAGTTACAATTATCCATTTTTTTGTTTTTAGTCTAACATATGGTGTATAAATAATATTATATTATTGTCCTACCCTTCCTCTATTTGAATATAATTAATGCTTTTTATCTTTTATTTTAATCTAATACCCCATTTATCTATAGTCTAGTTGTCTATTTTTATTTTATTATCGTTTTTATATTATTTTATCAATTATTT
>JAFGSZ010000001.1 GCA_016934395.1 Bacteroidales bacterium | reverse complement strand
GCTTTCCCGTTTCCTGAATCAAATGAAGCATAACGCTCTTTTCTCATTTTCTTGTAATCTGAATTTGCCAGCACATTATGTGCAATTTCCAGGGAACGTGCAAATACATCCATTCCGGTTATATGGGCAATAAAGATATCTTCCATATCAGTAGAATTTCTGCGTGTTTTAGCATCAAAATTAATTCCACCGGTAGTAAAGCCCCCTGCTTCAAGAATTACGAGCATAGCTTCGGTGGTTTCGTAAATGCTTAATGGGAACTGATCGGTATCCCAGCCATTTTGATAATCGCCACGGTTTGCATCAATACTGCCAAATAATCCTGCATCTGCAGCAGTTTGTAACTCGTGCTGGAATGTATGACCAGCTAAAGTGGCATGGTTAACTTCAATGTTTAGTTTGAAATCGCCAGCTAATCCATATTTTTCAAGGAAGGCAATAACCGTTGCTGTGTCGTAGTCATATTGATGTTTTGTGGGTTCCATTGGTTTGGGCTCAATAAGGAATGTTCCCTTGAATCCCTGCTTTCTGGCATAATCTTTTGCCAGGTGCAGAAATTTAGCCATATGCTCCAGTTCCCTTTTCATGTTTGTATTCAAAAGAGACATATAACCTTCACGACCACCCCAGAACACATAATTTTCACCACCAAGTGCAATAGTTGCATCCAGTGCATTTTTTACCTGTGTTGCGCCATAGGTAATTACATTAAAGTCTGGATTTGTTGCAGCACCATTCATGTATCGTGGATTGGAAAACAGGTTGGCAGTACCCCATAATAATTTTACTCCTGAATCTTTTTGCTTTTGTTTGGCATAATCTACCATAGTCTGCAGTCTTTTTTCAGTTTCTGCAATAGTATCGCCTTCATCCACTACATCCATATCGTGAAAACAATAATACGGAATTCCCATTTTGGTCATTATTTCAAATGCGGCATCCATTTTTTGTTTTGCCAGAGTAATGGGATCTTTTCCAACTGCCCAGGGGAATATCTGGGTTCCGGGACCAAATGGATCACCACCGGTACCGCACATTGTATGCCAGTAAGCCAGGGCAAAACGAAGGTGTTCTTTCATGGTTTTTCCACCTACTACTTTTTTCTCATCATAAAATTTGTATGCCAAAGGGTTTTTTGAACTTTTACCCTCAAACTTTATCTTCCCGATTCCGGGAAAATATTCCTTATTTCCTACTAAATATTCCATATGTTTAAAATTTAAATAATATGTATTTTACTTTTATAAGTTGTTGTTATTTCATTTTAAATAATCTATAATCCCACTGAAAATTGAGCCTCCAATGGCTTAGGAGCGCCAAGTTCCTGACTTCTGTTTCCGGGCGATGACCCACCTATAGTTATTTTTATTTTTCCCGGTTCAATAATATTTATGCCATTTAAATCTACCGATGCCATCATTTCAGGTGTAATTTTAAATGTAATATTTTTGCTTTCACCCGGCTCTAGAGTTACGGTTTTAAATCCTTTTAAACTGTATTTTGGCACCCTGAATGAAGCTTCGATATCGGTTAAATACAATTGTACGATTTCTTCACCTGCCACACTTCCGGTATTTGAGATAGTAAATTCAGCAATTATGCTGTCTTTTTTTGATATTTGAGAAGCACTTAATTGAAGGCCGGAATATTCAAACTGTGTAAAACTTAAGCCAAAGCCAAAGGGATAAAGAGGATCCTCTTCCATATATCGATATCCTCTGCCAACCATACTATATTCATTATATGGAGGAAGCTGTTTTGTAGATTTTGGAAAAGTAACAGGCAATCTGCCGGAAGGAACTGCATCGCCGAAAATAATATCAGCCACAGCATTTCCACCCTGTTCACCGGGATACCAGACAAATAATACAGCATCTGCCAATTCCTGAATTTCTTCCATTGCCAGAGGGCTACCGCCGGTTACCACAACAATTAAAGGTTTATCTCCACTGGCTTCGCGAAGATGGCGAATATAATTCAGTTGATTTAATGGTAAATCAATTCGGGAACGGTCTCCTCTTTCTTTAGATGCTATTGCTTCACCTTCTTCACCCTCAATAAGAGGTGTGCTGCCAACAACTGCTATTGTAGCATTTGAATACCTTGCATTTCCGGTACTCCAATCCAGTGGATTCAGATTTTCCCTGTCGAATAATACTCCATGTGTATAATTAATGGCAGTGCTGTTTTCCACTTTACCTACAATTCCTTCAAGTATAGTCACCATATTGTCAGAAAGTCCATAATAATTACCCAACAAAACATCCACATTTGCTGCTATTGGGCCGGTAACAAAAATTTGTTCCAGGTCTTTTGGCAGGGGTAAAACATTATTTTTATTTCTTAAAAGAACAATAGATTTTTGTGCAGCTTCGCGTGACAACTTTATATGATCAACGCTGTGGATTAAATTTTCGCTGATGTTGTTATATGGGTTGCGTTCCGGAGGATCAAATAAACCCAGCTTAAAACGGGTTATTAATAGTGTTTTTAAAGCCTGGTCCACTTCTTTTTCGGTTAATAATCCATTTTCAACAGCCGCAGGGATACTACTAAATACTGTTCCACAATTCAGGTTCACGCCGCTTTTTATAGCCAGGGCCGCAGATTCTTCAGGAGTTGATGTTACCTTGTGATGAGCATGAATATCCAGTATGGCACCACAGTCACTAACAATATGACCCTTAAACCCCCAATCTTTCCTTAAAACTTCGGTCAGCATATATTCACTGCCACAGCAGGCTTCGTCGTTTGTACGGTTGTATGCACACATCACAGCTTCCACACCTGCATCCACAAGCATTTTAAACTGTGGAAGATAGGTTTCAAAAAGATCCTTCGGACTGGCTTTGGCATTAAATTCGTGTCGTAATCCTTCCGGACCGCTGTGTACGGCATAATGCTTTGCACATGCTGCAGCTTTAAGATAATTCGGATTATCTGCCTGCAGACCATGAACAAATGCAGTTCCTAAACTACCCGAAAGGAATGGATCTTCACCATAAGTTTCTTGTCCGCGGCCCCATCTTGGATCTCGAAAAATATTTACATTGGGTGACCAAAATGTTAGTCCCTGGTATTGGTTATAATAATTTTTATTTATGGCAGCATTGTACATAGCTCTTGCCTCGTCTGAAATAACAGATGATACTCTGAATAAAAGATCTTCATCGAAAGTTGCCGCCAGACCGATTGCCTGGGGAAATACAGTAGCCCGGCCTGCTCGGGCCACCCCGTGAAGCGCTTCGCTCCACCAGTTGTACGCTGGAATACCCAGGCGTTCAATGGCAGGGGCAGCATGCATCATTTGTTGTGCTTTTTCCTCAAGGGTGAGTTTTGAGATCAGATCATCCACCCGCTCGTCCAAAGGCAATGTATAATTCCTGAAAGGCTCCAGATCAGAAAGGTTTATGTCCTTTATGGGTTTGTCTGAAGTTTTACAGGCAAATAACATAAAAAAGATAATAATAGAATAAAAGAGTTTATTATTCATAATCTTTAATATTGTGAATTAATTCATTGCTTTTTCTAATTGCTCCTTCCATAGTACATATGCCTGGTGAAGTTGGTCCTTTTTATCAGGATCCGGATCTATTGTTTTAATTTTATTTAAATTTTTGAAAGCTTCATCAAAAGATTTATAAATTCCCGCTCCAATGCCTGCACCAAGAGCAGCTCCCTGGGCGCCATCAGTATTGTACAATTCAATCCGTGCTCCGGTTATTCCCGCAAGGGTATCTCTAAATATTGGGCTTAAGAACATATTTGCATTTCCGGCACGAATTACTTTCGGAGAGATGCCCATATTTTTCATGATATCTATTCCGTATTTAAAAGCAAATACAATTCCTTCCTGGGCAGCTCTTAAAAGGTGGGCCTTGTTGTGAATGTTAAAATTCAGGTTATAAACAGAAGCGCCTAAATCCTTATTTCCCAGCATACGTTCGGCGCCGTTACCAAATGGAAGCACTAAAACACCTTCTGAACCTACCGGGATTTTGCCGGCCAGATGATTCATCTCTTCATAATCCAGCGATGCACCCAGGTTTCTTTTTAACCAGGAATTCATAATACCGGTGCCGTTAACACAGAGCAGTATGCCTAATCTGTTTTTTCCAGGACTGTGATTAACATGAGCAAATGAATTTACCCGTGATGGAGGATCATATTTAACGACATCGCTTACTCCATATACAACGCCAGATGTGCCGGCAGTGGCTGCAATTTCACCGGGATTTAATACATTTAATGAAAATGCGTTGTTGGGCTGGTCTCCGGCTCTGTATCCGATAAGGGTTCCGGCTTTAAGACCAAGTTCATCTGCTGCATCCTTGCTAAGTTCACCCTGAACTGAAAAAGTAGGTACAATTTCAGGGAGAATATCTTTATCGAATTTAAAATAATTAAGTATTAATTCTGAAACGGAATTGTTTTGAAAATCCCAGAAAATCCCTTCGGAAAGACCACTTGAAGTAGTGTTGATTTTTCCGGATAATTTCATGGCAATGTAGTCGCCGGGTAACATAATTTTATCGATCTTCTTGAATAATTCCGGCTCATTTTCTTTTACCCACATTAGTTTTGCCGCTGTAAAATTTCCAGGGGAATTCAGCAGACTTTGCAGACATTTTTCTTCACCCAGAGCTTCGAATGCGGAATTTCCAATTTGCACTGCCCGACTGTCGCACCAAATGATCGAAGGTCTTAACACTTTTTGATTTTTATCGGTGATTACCAAACCATGCATTTGATAGGAAATACCTATACTTTTAATATCATTTTTATTTACTTTGGTTTGTTGTAATACATCAGAAAGAGCAAGCTTTAAATTTCTCCACCAAGCTTCAGGTTCTTGCTCAGCCCATCCTGGTTTATGTGCAATCATTTCCATCTCTTGCTTGGGCTGAAATGATGATGCCAGGCACTTGCCGCTTGAAACCTCAAGTAAACTTACCTTTATTGATGAAGATCCAATATCGAAACCAAGAAGATACATAATAATGAGTATTAAGTTAGTAATTATTTAAACCACAAATCCTGTATGTTGTTTTTCTAAATCGTTGTATTTTTGTTTATCAAATTTATAAAGGCGTGCAGGTTTATGCGCTACGCCTGTTTGCCTTTCATTAAGAGGGATAATATATTCAAGCCGGTTTATTCGTTTTCTGAAGTTTCTGTTATCCAATTCAAATCCTAATATTATTTCGTAGATTTTCTGGAGCTGGTTTAGCATGAATTTTTCTGGCAACAATTCAAAACAAAGGGGTTCTGTAAGGAATTCTTTACGCAAAATATCTAATCCGGCTTCAACAATCTGATTATGGTCGAATATTAATTCAGGAACTTCATTTATTGGGAACCACTCTGCTTCTGGTGAAAGGGATAAATTATTACTTCCCGAATTTATTTTTATCAGTGAATAATAGGAGATTGTAACAACGCGGTCTATAGGCAAAGAAGTAGTATCCTGCAGCCATTCGAGGCTTTCAGGAGGATGAAGCCTGGCAGGATCATCAAATACGCCAAATTGATTCAGGTAAATATTTCTTAAACCAGTAAGTTCTGTCAGTATCCTTTCTGCAGAACGGGCCAAAGGCTCTTTTCGCATAATCAGGTTTCCGGGGAGCTTTATTAAATGTTTCTGTTTCCCGTTTTTAGTATAATGATCATTAATTAATAAAACTTTCAGCTGGTTGTCATCAAAACCAAAGACAACAATATCTACAGAAATATGCGGATTTAATTGTATTACCATAAATTATTTAAACTGGGAGTAAAAATATAAATAATTACTAATATTATCAAACTTTACGTAAAAAATACGTTTACTAATTAATTTTTCATAATTATTAAAATCTTTGCGATTTACATTTCATGTGGATATTAAAAATAAATATATAGATGCTTGAATTCTGTGGTGAGGTGAAAGTTAAACCGGCAGTTGTTTTAACAGGATAAGAAATATTCTTAGAAATACATCGGCCGGAAGATTGGAAAAGGTAGATTTATATTGATTTTTCCCTGGTTTTTGATTTGCCAATCTCAGTTGATTTTTTCAATTTTTCCTCAAGAGAAGTTATTTTATTAGTGAGTTCGTAAATAACAGCATTTAATTCTTCTTCTTTACTGGCCGCTTCTTCAGCAATTATAATCAATTCATCTTCGCGCCTGGTGGCTTCCTCCTGTGTGGCTTGCATTTCTTCAAGATTTTGTCTTAATTCTTCCTCTTTTGATGCCATTTCCTCAGTTTGCTTATTTAGTTTCTCCAGAATTTCTTTTAGCTTTTTATTTGCCCTTTCAGTAAACAAATTTGAAGTTATATTTTCCGATATCTTTTCAAGTAACAGAATTTTATAACCTGTTAACTTCTGAAAAGATGCAAGTTCCATAACGCCAAGTACCGTGGTATCATGTTTTAACGGAACAAGTACCATATGCTTTGGTTTTTCACTTCCTAAGCCAGATGAAATTTTAAAATAATTATTACTGAGTTTATCAATTTCAACTATTTTTTGCTCTTTAAAACACATGCCGACAAGACCTTCGCCAATTGAAAATCTGTTATTTTGTTCTTCAATACTATAACCGTAATTGGCTACAAGTTCCAGGTATTGATTATTTTCATCGTCATCATTTATTAAAAATATTCCTCCTGTACTTGCATCAATATATTGAATAATAGAGGATAAAATATTACTCGAAAGTTTTAATATGTCACCTTTATTGTCACTCATTACTTCAGCTAATTCATTAAGGCCTTCATTATACCATCGTACATCCTTTTCTTCTTTTTGCCTGAGTTTTAACTCTTGTTGCTGAATGGCAATCTCCTGTTTCTGTTTTTCAAGTTCCTCATTTCCCTTTTGTAATTTTTCTTTTAGTATTCTTTTTTCAGTAATAATTCTTTTTCTTCTTTCCCGTATCAGATAAACAGTAATAAGTATAATGCTCAGCAAAATAAAGGCCACAAACCACCACCTGCGCCAAAACGGGGAAGATACTTTTATGGTAAGATCAATGCCTTCCATGTTCCAAATGCCATCACTATTTGCTGCAATTACTTTAAAGGTATAGGTTTTATAGGGCAGACTTGTATAGGATACAAATCGTTGCATTCCCACATTAATCCAATCGTCATCAAAGCCTTCAAGTTTGTACTTGTATAAGTTGTGTTGCGGATTGGCGTAATGAAGTGCTGCAAAGTAAATAGTGAAATTATTTTGATCGTGAGACAGGGTTATACTTTTAACTTCCGAAATATGCTTTTTTATAGGCGAATTTTCTCCCGGAAGAACGGGTACGTTTTTAATTTTAAGTTCTGTAAGAATCAGCTTTGGTGGCATTTGGTCCAATGAAATTTTTTCGGGGTAAAAGGAATTAAAACCATATTGTCCCCCAAAAAAGATTTCACCTGAAGCTGATTTATAAAATGATCCTCCATTATATTCGTTACTCTGGAGGCCATCTTCAATTGAAAATTGCTTTAAATAACCAGTTTCAGGATTAAATTCTATAATCCCGTTATTTGTACTCAGCCATAAATTTTTATTTCGGTCTTCAATTATCCCATAAATTACTGCCGTGGCTAATTCTTTAATTGATGAAAACCTTAAAAACTTTTTTGTTTTTTTATCAAATTTATTCAGACCACCACCGTAGGTGCCAATCCATATATTACCTTCATTATCTTCGGTAAAACATAATATCTCATTATTACTAAGTGTATTCGTATCCCCATCGTCTTTTAAATAATGAAAAAATCCGTCAATTTCCGGATCGTAATAATTAATACCATTATCAGTTGCTATCCAAATCGTTCCTTCCGAATCACCGTATATTGAATAGGCCACCAGATCATTCAGGCTATTTTCATTAAATTCATCAGGTAAATATTGCTTAATAATGTCAGATTCGGGATCTAATTTGTTTAGTCCGTTATCTGTTCCAATCCATAAACTTCCGTTCTTGCCTTTATATATCGAATAAATCCTGTTGCTGGTAATATAATTGGAGCCAACCCCGCCTAATTTATAATGCTTATAAGAAACAGGTTGTCGTTCACTATTGAGTGTGATTTTTGTAAGGCCATTATCATCGGTACCAATCCAAACAATCCCGTTTTCAAATTCTTTAATTACCCTGACCTTATCACTGGGCAGACTATTCGCATTACCGGGTATCGAGGAGATTCTTCCTGATCTTTTATGTTGCCGGTCCAGCAGGTGAATACCGTCACCTTTACTGGCTATCCACAATACTCCATACCGGTCTTCATAAATGGAGTGAATATTTCTGTATACATTATTTTCTTTAGTGTAGGGAATATAATCGTAGAGACTGAATTTTTCTTTATGGGGATTGTATTTATCCAGGCCATTAGTGGCTAACCAGATAATACCGGAATAGTCTTTATGGATGGAAAGAATTTCATTATAACTAATACTGTATGGATTATTTGTTTCATATTGATATGAGGAAAACAAATTTTCTACCGGGTTATAAATGCTTAATCCTCCACCCCGTGTGCCGATCCATATATTATTTCTGTCGTCTTGAATTATGCCGGATACATGATCGAAAATTAATGAGCTGGTATTATTTTCGTGAACAAATATTTTAAATACGCCGGCACCGAGATACATATTTAAACCTTTTTCTGTACCCACCCATATCCGGTTGGTATTATCTAAAAATATTGATGTTATGGTGTTATTACTTAAACTGGCAGGATTAACGGGATCGTTCCGGAAAATTTCAAAAGAATTTTTATGTACGTTTAGTTTTAATAGTCCATCTGTACTGCCAATCCAAATGTTTTGCTCGTGATCCTCCATCAGACAGGTAATTCTTTTTTCGTTGATCCATTCAGAAATCCTAGAGTTTGTTGCCGGCCTGCTAAAAGATGAATTTTCCCGGCTATAAATATTTATTCCGTTGTTGGTCCCTATCCATAGTAATCCATCAGAAGCTTTTAAAATAGCATTGATTTGTGCTCCGCTTATACTATTCGGATTATTTTCCTGAGGTAAAAAATGGACAAATTGTTCAAGGTTCCGGTCAAACCTGTTTAATCCTCCATTTGCCGTACCTATCCAAATATACCTATCATTGTCTTCGTATATAGAAATAATTCTTTGATCGCTAATACTAAAGCTGTCTTTAATAGAAGGTTTATAAATGGTAAAAGTATATCCGTCGTATTTATTTAAACCGTCTTCGGTGCCAAACCACATTAGGCCTTTAGAATCCTGCATTATACAATTTACAGAGCTTTGAGACAATCCGTCTTTCAGGCTAATGTTTTCGAATTTAACAGTACCCGATTCTTGTGCAATAGAAGTGGCATAGAAAAAATGCCACATAAGTATTAACAGAGAAAAATATTTAATACCATCAATTTGTTTTACCATAGGGTCTGATACAAGTATAGTTGGAGGTATATTTTTAAAGATAAATGTTAAAATGAAATATACAAAGTATCCGGTGTTGTTTGAATTAATTTTCCATAAGGTCACATGTGTTAAAGTTGCTGATATACAATATCATATAGCTAAAATACGTTTGTTAACAAAATATTAACATTGTATTTTCAGAATACAAATTTTATTGCAATTTAAAGAATATTGGTTTTTTCAGTCTGAAAGAAGGAAGTTACCGGTTTCAAAAAAGAGAATTTATTTCTGCTTTTTACGTAAATTTTCTTTAGGCAGGGTAAATATAAATGTACTTCCTTTATTAATATTGCTCTCAGCCCGGAGCACACCTCCGTTTTTTTCAATAAATTCTTTACAAATAATCAGACCAAGTCCGGTCCCTGTTTCTCCCGATGTGCCCGAAGTGGAGTAATAGGTATCGATACGGAAAAGTTTTTCAAGGTTTTCTTTTTGAATACCCACTCCGCTGTCTGACACACAGACTTCAATAAATTTTCCATCCAGTTCGTTAACAAATACAGTAATATTTCCTTCGTTGTTTGTAAATTTAATAGCATTACTGATTAAATTTCTCACCACTGTATTTATCATATTCATATCTGCATATGCATAGGTGTTGGGCTTGATATCAGAACGGAGTTTTATTCTTTTTTTCTCGGCACTTACCTTATGAAATTTAATTACATTTTTTACCACGTCAAATAAATCTATAGAATCGGGAGTGTAGTTTATTTTATCAGTCTGAGTTCTGGCCCACTGAAGTAAATTTTCAAGCAGGTTATAGGCAGATTCAGATGACATGTTAATTAATTCTATTAATCCGAGTTTCTGTTGTGTGTCCATTTCATTAAAATCGTTGCTTAACATCTCAGAAAAACCGATAATGGCATGAAAAGGATTTTTCAGGTCGTGCGCTATAATAGAAAAGAATTTATCTTTTGTACGGTTCAGCTTCTCAAGTTCTGAATTTACACGTTCCAGATCTTCTGCGTAAGCTTTAAGTTCTTCCGATTTTTCTTCAATTTCTTCCTGTCGTTCCTCTAGCAGAACATTAGTTTCCTGTAAAATATCACTTTTCTTTCTGAGTTCTTTTTCAACGTTTTTGAATTTTGTAATATCCCTTCCAATACCAATAATACCAATAATCTCACCATCCTGGCCTTTTAAAGGGACTTTGGTTGTAGAGACATCAGTCCGGTTACCATCTTCATCAATTCCAGGTTCATATTTACCGATAATTGCCTCACCGGTTCGCATAATATCCTGTTCATCTAAATAATACGGATTGGCCAGATCGTATGGATAAAAATCAAAGTCTGTTTTACCGATTAATTCATCAGGCGATGAAGCCCCCATTACTTTGGCCACTCTCTTATTCCCAACTATAAAACGGCTTTCCCTGTCTTTGATATAGATTGAATCGGGCATATTATCGATTAAGGTACGTAGCAGGTTTCTTTCTTCATGTGTTGAATCCAGAACTCTTTTTTCCAGTTCTTCTTTTTCTTTTGTCCATTTATTTTTGAAGTACATAAAGAGGAAAGCCAAAAAAAGAAGAAGTATTCCGCTAAGTATAGAAATAAACCACCAGGATTTCCAAAAAGGCGGGCGAATATAAATCTTTATCAATTCGGTTTCTTTTGCCCAAAAGCCATCAGCATTATTTCCCTGGATCCTGAAAATGTAATGGCCATTCGGAAGATTACTATACGTAGCAAATCTCCTGGATGTCTGAGTGAGTTTCCAATCAGTATCATAACCTTCAAGCTTATACCTGTATTTAATTCTTTGCGAATTAAAATAGTCCAGAGATGTAAATTCAAGATAAATGTCATTCATCTTATGCTTTAGCTCGATTTCTTTTATACAGGAAAGCGATTTTTTAGTAATACTTTTTGCATCAAATTCTTCATCAGTTGAATGAATGATAAACTTGGTAAGCACAATTTTACAAGTGGTGGTATCAGTAACAATACTATCCGGGTGAAAATAGGTACATCCATTAATTCCACCAAAATACATGGTACCGTTCTTAGATTTATAACTTGCGCCCTGAATAAAAACATTATTAGATAGTCCGTCAATGCGATTATAACTTCTGAATTCTTCGGATTTTGGATTAAATACAGCTATTCCCTTTCCTGTGCTTATCCATAAATTATTATGATCATCTTCGAGGATACCATAGATTATATTATCCAGCAAACCATCTTCAGTAGTATAATGCTTGAAAATTTCTTTTGTCCGGTCAAATTTATTTAATCCTCCGCCTCCGGTTCCAATCCAGAAAACGCCGTTACGATCCTCATAAATACAATATACATCGTTATTATTTATTGATTGCGGATTATAGGGATCGTGTTGAAATCTTTTGAAGGTCCCAATATCCTCCGGAATTTTGGCGTCAATATTTTTAACGGTAAATCTGTTTAAGCCGCCTCCTTTTGTTCCCAGCCAGACCATTCCGGATTTATCGATGAAAATACACAATACTATATTTGTGCTCAGACTGTTTATGTTTTTTATATCATTCTTAAGATTTACTGATTTATTTGTGGATATATTCAAAATATCTAAACCGCCTTGATTGGATACTCCCCAGCTTCCAATGAGCATGTGATTTTTATCATAACTTTTTAATGCATATATATAATTATTGCTGATGGAGCCTGGTGTTGAAAATTTTGTTTGAATAATACTGATTTTATTATTCAGCAGGTTAATTTTATTAATTCCGCCCCCGTCAGTACTTACCCATAAATAAGGAATTCCATTTTCAGTGGTTTCAATAATACTATGTATATAATTCATATTTAAGGAATACCCTACCGGACTATTGGTATTGATATAACTTATATGTTTTTTATTGTTGCTTATTTTATTTAAACCGTTTTCTCTGGTACCAATCCAAAGATTGTTTTTCGAATCTTCAAAAATTGTTGTAACTATTCTGCTGTTCAACCGAAGTTTTGAATCCGAATTAGGGGTTAATGTATTAAATGATTTTATTTTATTGTTTAGTTTAAAGAATCCATTCAAATTTGTTCCAACCCATATTATTCCCGCTAAATCCTTATAAAGGCTAATAATACTATAATCAGTGATCTGTTCATTATCAATATTTGTATAATGATTTACAGATTCAGTTTGAAGATTAATTTTATAAAGTCCGTTTTCCTTTGTACCGGCCCATAAATCATTCCCATCCACTAAAAGGGACCGAATTGTAATAGGATTTGAAGATTGTATTGAATTACCCAAACTTATTTTGGCTAGTATACGCTGATCCTTGGTGTATTTGAATAATCCCAATGACCATGTACCAATATATAATGTTCCATCTGTGCCCTGAATAATATCTTGTATTGAGGGAGGAAACTCCATCCCGTTTTGAAGTTTTACAACAGCATCTACTGGTTCGAAAAGCAGGCTTTCTTTGTTAAAAGTAAATAATCCGTTTTGGGTTCCAATCCAGAAAATATCAGGATTTAAAATATCCTGATGCATAGTATATATAGTATAATTTGAATCGGTTAAGTATGAAAATCTTGTAAAATCCTGCGTTTTCTTATTATATCGGTTTAGTCCACCATTCTTTGTCCCAATCCATATAGCACCTTCCGAATCTTCGCATATAGCAGAAATAATATTACTGCTCATTGTATTTGAATTTTCTTCAACACTCAGGAATCGGGTAAATGTTTCGGTAATCCTATCGAACCGGTTCAGTCCAAATTCTGTGGCAATCCATAAAAACCCTTCGCGATCTTCATGCAGGTAACTGATTACATTGTTACTTATTTTATTTGAATCTAATACATCAGGAAGAAAGTGTTCAAAATCGTAACCATTATACCTGTTTAAACCATTATTGGTGCCAAGCCAGATGAAACCAGCCTTGTCCTGAAGGATTGTATTTACAGAGTTTTGGCTTAGACCATCTTCTACCGATAAATGTTCATAATAATATGGAAAGGCATTAAGAGTTTCAGCACAGAAAATACCAATGGACAAGAATAAAACGATATGTTTGATTAGTTTAGGCACTAAATTGTTTTAAAATAATATGCATTAATACGTAATTGTTGTAATAATGTTTATCAATAAGCATTTAAAATTCAATTGAAGCATAACATGGTTCTAATAAAGCTTACTTATTGCATTTAAAATATTTGCATGTTAAAATAATACTAATTTAATTTATATATAATTTAATTTATAAAATTATTTATTAAATGCCGGTTCTTTCTATTACTTGAATTTTTATAAAGCTCTTATATATATGCAGTAACATCCGACAATTTCATATGCTCTGATTCTAAAAGTTAAGAATATTGTCACCAATAAAAAAAACAGGATTTATAATATAAATTTTACCTTAATTTTTATATTTGAAATAAAACAGGGAAATCAATTAAAATAAGGTTACCAAATTAATGTTTTGGAAAATACACTTATAATGAAAAACACATCAAGGAAAAGGGCATTACCCCGGATTTCGCAAGTTAAAATCATCCGGGGAAAGTTTCATACATCTTTTTCAGGTAATGAGCAATTTTTGGCTGTTCGGTGTATGACAAGAAAAAAATACGGATCTGTTTATAATTTGTATAAAGAAGATGAATTGATCCATGCTGGTATAAATCCGTTATGTCTTGAATTTATAGACTCTTAATCGCATCTGGCGTTAATTAAACCTGAGCTTCTACAAGTATTAAGTTTTTAATGAAGTTATACATTCTCTGTGTAAAACGATGATATTGTTTTATTATATCATTTAAAATTAACTGTTCTAATGTAATATTTGGAATACAGAAATGTAGATGGGCTATTGTTTTACATATATTGATAATCTTTAGATAGTTCTAATTAAAAGATTTTTATTCCATATCACATAACGTAGGAGTTATAATTGAAATCCCGAATTAATTTTACTTACCTGCTTGATATATTTCGTAATTATAAATTGTATTACCCATGTTTTTTATACTTCATATTTAATATAAGGGCTTAATATTACATTTTTTTGTTTTGATTAAAAGGTGTACTTCGGATTTAATTTAACTCATGAATAAATATGGTTCTTTTTATATGAGCTTTATTTCCCAAACCTATTTAGAATAATTTTAAAGTTGTATTTTGTGTTTTATAACATGTTTCATTCGAATTTTTTATATGATAATAATTTCTACATTTGGGGTTCATTTGTTAAAAAAATAACAATTAAATTTTCACTAAATGGATACGATTGGAAAAGAGAATGAATTAAAAAAATGTGCCTGCGATAATTCATTTGACGAAGATCAGCTGTATGATCAATTAGATGACATTATAGAACAACATACGAATAATCCGGGAGCATTGATACCCGTATTACAATCTGCACAAAACTTGTTTGGATATCTTCCCGAGGCCGCGTTAAAAAGGATTAGTTTCAAATTAAATAAACCCTATAGTGAAGTTGCCGGAGTAGTGGGTTTCTATTCTTATTTTTCAACTGTTCCAAAAGGTAAATACACCATACGAGTATGTTTGGGTACCGCCTGTTATGTAAGAGGAGGTAAAGATGTATTAAAAGCATTTTCTGACGAATTGGAAATTGCTGTTGGTGAAACCACCAGGAATAATAAATTTTCGCTTGAAGTTGGAAGATGTTTTGGCGCCTGTGGTCTGGCTCCGGTAATAATGGTAAATGATGAAGTATTTCAACGGGTAAAACCATCAAAGGTGAGTGAGATACTCAACTCATTTGAGTAAAACCCTGTTAGAAATATAACAACCAATTTTAAATAGTCCATAAACTTTTATTGAATTTTCAGTATATGCAAAAAATTAATTCTATTGAGGAGTTAATAACTACTCATGATAAGTTGAAGAAAGAAGTTGATAAATCAGGAAAAGCAGCCAAAGAAAAAATACTGCTTTGTACCGGAGGAGGGTGTATCGCATCAGGATCCTTAAAAATCAAAGAGAAATTTGAACAGGTTTTACGCGATAAAAATCTCGGGGATAAAGTCAGCCTTGTTTGTACGGGTTGTCTGGGTCCATGTTCTAAAGGACCGGTTGTAATAATGGCTAATGACAGAGTATTTTATCAGAACCTGGTTTTAAATGATGTAGATGAAATTGTTGAATCTCATTTGATAAACGGGAAAATAGTCGACCGGCTAACCTATCACGAAGAAGGATCTCAAAAACCTGTTCCACTTGTAAACGATATAAGTTTTTTTAACCGGCAGACAAAACTGGTTCTCAGCCGATGCGGTGAAATTGACCCCTATCTGATAGAAGACTATATCAGAACTGGCGGATATCTGGCATTGGGTAAAGCTTTAAAATCGATGAAGCCTGATCAGGTTATTGAAGAAATGAAAAAATCAGGACTACGCGGACGGGGAGGGGCTGGATTTCCAACATATCTTAAATGGAAGCTCGCATACGAGAATCAGTCGGATAAAAAATATATATTATGTAATGCTGATGAGGGTGATCCGGGCGCATATATGGACCGCAGCCTTCTGGAAGGTGATCCGCACAGCATCATTGAGGGGATGGCACTGGGAGCATACGCCATTGGGGCCGACCAGGGATTTGTTTATGTAAGGGCTGAATACCCGCTCGCTGTTGAGCGATTAAATAATGCAATTCTACAGGCAAAACAGGCAGGTATTCTTGGCAAGAATATCCTCGGATCTAAATTTAGCTTTGATCTTGAAATACGGATGGGATCAGGAGCTTTTGTGTGTGGTGAGGAAACTGCGCTTATCGCTTCTATTGAAGGTAAAAGAGGGGAACCCCGACCACGTCCGCCTTTTCCTGCACAAAAGGGTTTATGGGGAAAGCCAACAGTATTGAATAATGTAGAAACCTATGCCAATATATCGAATATTATTTATAATGGCGGCGACTGGTTTGCATCTTACGGAACTGAAAAAAGCAAAGGAACAAAAATATTTGCCCTGGCCGGCGCCATTAATAATTCCGGATTATTTGAAGTTCCCATTGGCACAAGTTTAGGCGATCTTGTATATGATATAGGTGGTGGAACAAACAGCGGCAAGCCATTTAAGGCTGCCCAGATTGGAGGTCCTTCAGGCGGGTGTATTCCCAAGCAGCATTTAAATGTTGCTCTTGACTATGAATCATTGAATGAGTTAGGCGCTATTATGGGTTCCGGAGGATTAATCGTTATGGACGAAGACTCCTGCATGGTTGATGTGGCCAAGTTTTTTCTTGAATTCGTTCAGGAGGAATCTTGCGGAATGTGCACACCTTGTCGTGTGGGAACAAAAAGGATGCTCGAAATTCTTGAAAGGATAAGCAGTGGTCAAGGAAAAATGGAAGACATCGATTTATTAATCGAACTCGGCAATAAAATTAAAGAAACAGCATTATGCGGATTAGGACAATCAGCTCCAAATCCTGTACTTTCAACAATACGGTATTTTCGTCATGAGTACGAATCTCATATCAAAGAGAAACGATGTACTGCAGGTGTTTGTCCCGATCTGGTTCGTGCACCCTGTCAAAGTGCATGTCCGGCAGGAGTTGATGTTCCCGGATTTGTATCGCTGGTTTCAGAGAAAAGATATGCCGAAGCGCTAAAGCTTCACCGGGAACGTAATCCTTTTGCTGCTGTGTGTGCCAGGGTATGTTTTCATACCTGCGAAGAAAAATGCCGAAGGTCAGTTGTGGATTCACCGGTTTCCATAAGGGGAATAAAAAGGTTTATGGTGGAACAGGAAATTACGGTGCAGATACCTGAAATCCGGGAAAGTTCAAAAAATGCAAATAAAAAGATTGCAATTGTTGGAGCCGGCCCTGCCGGATTATCCTGTGCATATTTCCTGGCAAGAATGGGTTACAGGCCGCAGGTGCTGGAAGCAGAGCAGCGTCCCGGAGGTATGCTTGTACAAACTATTCCTGCATACCGCTTGCCACGTGAAATCCTGGCCAGGGAAATCCGAATGATCGAAAATATGGGAGTAGATATTGTGACAGGCAAAAAACTTGGCGTTGATTTTACTTTGTCTTCTTTGAAAGAAGAAGGATATGAAGCAGTATTTGTTGGTGTTGGTGCACCCAACGGGTTATTGCCAAACATCAAAGGGGTAAATGCAGAAGGTGTATCAGATGCGCTGAAATTTTTACAAACCTATAATCTCCGCGGATCAGTTCCCGTAGCCAAAAAAATAATCGTTGTTGGTGGTGGGAATGCTGCCATTGATGCTGCCCGAACCGCCATCCGGCTAGGGGCTGAAAAAGTTCATATTGTTTACCGCAGAACCCAGGATGAAATGCCAGCGTGGGCTGAAGAAATTGATGCGGCCATTGAGGAGGGAATTTTCCTGAACACACTCACCAATCCAATCGAAATATTACAAAAAAATGGCAAAGTGGCAGGAGTAAAGTGCGGCGTTATGAAATTGGGCTCGTTTGATACCAGTGGAAGAAGGAAGCCGTTACAAAGCGATGAAACTTTTATAATTGAAGCGGAACAGGTTATTCTTGCAACCGGTCAGGTGCTTGATTGTGAAGCCTTGTTTAATGGAATTTCACTGGATAGTTCGGAAAATAAAATTTGGTGTAATCCAATGAACGGACAAACATCCGAATCCTGGATATTTACAGGTGGAGATGCTGCAACCGGGCCGTCATCAGTAATTGAAGCAGTTGCAGGTGGCGAACGTGCTGCGGTTGGGATAGATGAATATCTCACCGGAGAAAATCATGCTTTCTGGAGAAAAGATATTAAGGTGGATACCTTTTTTGATCCGGACGAAGAACCTGTACCTTATCCAAGACAACATATGATAATGCTCGATGCCGAAAGAAGAAAATATAATTTTGCAGAAGTTGAGCAGGTATGGGTTGAAAGTGAAGCAGTAAAACAGGCCAAACGATGCTTAAGGTGCGATTTTGGTAAATGTTAATTTAAAAAATTCGAAAAATCATGATTTCAGTATATATAAATAATGTTAAAGTAAATGTAGAAGAAGGAACCACAATTCTTAATTCTGCAAAAGCTGCCGGAGTTAAAATACCAACCCTTTGTCATCTGGAGTCCCAATCACCTAAAGGAGCCTGCCGTGTTTGCATGGTAGAAGTGGAAGGGGCAAGGTCTCTAATGGCATCATGCACTGCACCTGTAAGTGACGGCATGAAAATCTTCACCAACTCAGGAAAAGTAAGAGACGCCAGAAAATTTGTGGTTGAACTGTTAATTTCAGAGCATTGTGGCGATTGCAAAACCTGCGAGCGTAATGAAGATTGCGAACTCCAGAAACTGGCATTTGAACTTGGTGTAAAAGATATTCGTTTTGAAGGAGAAAAAATTGAGTCGTTAATTGATGACTCTACACCTGCCTTATATCGTGATTCGGGCAAATGTATAAAATGCCGGCGATGTGTTACTGTGTGTAATGAGGTTCAGGGAGTGGGATCAATCTCTCCGCAGGGAAGGGGCTTTGACTCGTTGATCGGACCCGCATTTCAGCAAAACCTGGATGAAGTACCCTGTGTACAGTGCGGACAATGTGCTGCTGTATGCCCTGTAGGCGCTATTGTTGAAAAAGATCATGTCTCCGGCGTATGGGAAGTTCTTGATAATAAAGAAAAATTCGTGGTTGTGCAAACAGCTCCGGCTATCCGGGCAGCTTTGGGTGAATGTTTTGGATATGAACCCGGTACTCTGGTTACCGGAAAAATGGTGACTGCATTGCGCCAGTTAGGATTTAACCGTGTTTTTGATACCAATTTCACAGCGGATCTTACCATTCTGGAAGAAGGTACGGAGCTGTTGATGAGACTGAAAAAAGCTCTTGTTGATAAAGAAAATGTTGCCATCCCGCAGTTTACCAGTTGTTCTCCCGGATGGATAAAATATGCAGAATATTTTTACCCGGATTACCTCGATAATATTTCTACATGCAAATCACCCCAGCAAATGTTCGGCGCTGTAGCCAAAACCTATTACGCTCAGAAAATCGGGAAAAAACCTGAAGAAATTATTGTTGTTTCTGTAATGCCATGCACTGCAAAAAAATATGAAGCACAACGGCCCGAAATGAATGATAGCGGAGTACAGGATGTGGATTTTGTGCTTACTACAAGGGAATTGGGCAGAATGATCAAGCAGGCAGGTATCGACTTTAAATCTTTGCCTGATGATAAAATGGATTCTCCTTTAGGCTTATCATCAGGAGCCGCCGATATTTTCGCCAACACTGGCGGGGTAATGGAAGCTGCTGTTCGAACAGCTTATGAAATTGTTACCGGACGGGAAGTGCCCCTTGATAACCTGCATCTTAAAGCCGTTTCGGGTCTTGAAGGGATTAAAAAAGCATCCCTGAAAATTGAAGGCACAAAACCAGAATGGAGTTTTCTGGAAGGTGTTGAATTGAAAGTTGGCGTTGCACATGGCCTAAGTAATGCCAGAGGCATTATTGATTTGATGAAAAAGGGCGAAGTATTTCATTTTATTGAAATAATGACCTGCCCCGGAGGTTGTATTGGCGGTGGCGGACAACCCAGGTTTACTACCGATGAAGTGCGAGAAAAACGTATGCACGCTATTTATCTTGAGGATGAAGGAAAACAACTGCGCAAATCTCATGATAATCCTGAAATTGCACAGATTTATAAAGAATTTCTTAAAGAACCATTAAGTCATCTCTCTCATAAACTTTTGCATACACATTATATTTCACGATTAAATTAAACCCAGATTTGTAATTAGGGGGAACGAAGAAATGGCAATTGTATCTGCAGGCGGGAAGCAGCTGGGTTAAAATTATCAGTCATTTTAATAAACAGAGTTTTAAAGAAATAGTATCTCTTATTACCTGCTTACTACCAAACTTGAAATAAAAAAAAACCTTATTGGAAAATAATAAGGTTTTTTTATTTCTGATATTTTATAAACTAAATTTTAAAATCCGAATAATCCCGGCAACCATAAACTTAATTGGGGTATATAGGTTACCAAAAGTAAAACAATGATCATGGCTGCAAAGAAGGGCATTAATGGTTTAATTACTTTTACAATGGGGACATTAGAAATACTGCAACCAATAAATAACAACGAACCTACAGGAGGCGTGCATAATCCAACACTAAGATTTAAAACCATGATTATTCCAAAATGAATAGGGTCCATTCCTAATTGGGATGTTACAATGGGCAGGAATATCGGTGTGAAGATTAATACTGCCGGGGTCATATCCATAAATACTCCAACAAAAAGAAGGATCAGGTTAATAATTAATAATATTATATAAGGGTTATCACTTATTCCCAGTAAACCTGCGCTTACAGTCTGAGGAATATTTTCATAAGACATTATCCAGGATAAACCGATACATGTAGCCACCAATAAAAGCACAATGGCTGTTGTATGAACAGATTGAAGCAGGATTCCCGGCAGACTTTTGATTTCAATTTCATTATAAAAAAAGGACAATACCAGGGCATATAAAACAGCAATGGCTGAGGCTTCGGTAGCAGTAAATATGCCGGCTATTATTCCACCGATAACTACTACCAGTAAAAATAAGCTGGGTACTGCATTAAAAAACTTTTTACTGCCTTTTAAGTCTTCAAAAATATCTTGTGGTTGCTTATTAAGAAGCGGAGTAAAAATGATTATTCCCCATATTAATACTGCCGAAGTAATTATATGAATTCCGGCAGGATCGAGGTTTATTGCAACAAGTAATAGCAGACTTTGAATAATGATAATATATATTTTATTTTTTAAAGGGAGAAAAGGAAGAATGGTCATCAGTGCCAAAGGAACCATAAAAAGCGAAAAAGAGTTTTCCAGAACCAGGGGAAGTGCAATTCCCAGGCCGCCTATAATTAAATTTATCCATTTGTATTTTTTTAATGCCGGATAGATTAATTCAAGATCAGCCATAAACCACAGGGCCATTATGGCGATATAACTTAAATGTAAATTGTTCTTTACAAAAATATAAGCCAGCAACACGGTAATGAATAAGTGAAAAAAGGTAAATCCAATATCCCTGAGGGCATGTTCTTTTGATGTAGAATAATTATTTCTGAAAGCATAAAATCCAGCCACCAACATAATACTTAACCCGGTAAGGATTCCGGGAATATAACCTGCAATAAACAATGCTGCAACCGAGGCTCCGCCGCTTGCCAGCGAATACACAATAAGAATATTGCTGGGAGGTATGGATAGTCCGGTTGTTGCAGAAGTAATATTTACAGCTGTATTAAAATATTTATTGTATCCCTCTTTTTCCATTTCAGGGCCCATCATGGTTCCAATTGCAGAAGCTGAGGCTGCAGACGATCCGGAGATGGCGCCAAAGAGCATGTTGGCAAGAACATTAACAAAAGCAAGGCCTCCCGGAAATCTTCCAACAAGAACTTTGGCAAAATCGATCAACTTTACGGCGATGCCGCCTCTGTTCATAATATTTCCGGCAAGAATAAAAAAAGGAATAGCTAACAATGCAAAACTATCTAAACCGGTAGCCATACGCTGTGCATAGGTTGTAAGGGCAGGCAGACTGTCAATACTCACCAGCATGGTTAAAATGCCTGAAATGCCAATGCTAAATGCTATAGGTACACCAAGTGCAAGAAGAATAATAAAACTAACTACTAGAACTGTTACACCGAGAAATTCCATGGATATTTATTTTGGAGATTTGAATAAATTTAATGAATTGTCAATACTGTAGTAAAATATAATTAATCCGCTCAGAGGTAGTATAATATAAACATATCCAAGAGGAATATTCAGCGCTGCTGATTTTACATCCAGTACAAATCGCGTATATACCAACCAGGTTCCGCCTATCACAAGCACTGTGAGTGCAAAAACTCCAACCAGTAAAAAGATGATGACCTGTAAAACTAATTGTTTCTTTTTCGAAACTTTTTGAACCAGAAGGTCAATGGCCAGGTGTTCGTTTTTGCCGGAAACATAGGCTGAACCCAGCAGCCCAACCCAGATTAAAAGAAATCCGGCCAGTTCATCCGTAAAATTACTTGGATTAGTAAGGATATATCGGCTTATTACCTGCCAAAGCACATCTATAACCAAAATGGCCAGGAAAAATATGCTCAGGTTTTTTAAGATGTAGTCAATTTTACTTCTCATATCTAGTGCATTAATTGTGAATTATTCAACAGCCCTTATGCGCTGAATTAATGAATATAATCTTTCGTCATCTTTATAACTATCGTATATGCTTTCTACCTTTTTCATAAAGGGTTCTTTATCGGGATAAAGTATTGTAACTCCTGCTTTCTCAACAGCTTCCAGACTTTCTTTCTCAGACTCTTCCCATAACATGCGTTGCTTTATAACCGATTCTTTAACCGCTTCCTTAAGCCATTTCCTTTCCTGATCGTTTAATTTTTTCCAAACAATACTGCTTATTATCAGTACATCCGGCACCATGGTATGTTCATCCAGGGAATAATATTTACATACTTCATAATGATGGGATAAATAAAAACTGGGGGGATTATTTTCTGCTCCATCCACCACACCACTTTGCAGGGCAGTATAAAGTTCTCCCCATGATATAGGTGTTGGCGAACCTCCCATGGTTTTAATCATATTCACTGCAGTTATACTTTTCATAACCCGTATTTTTAAACCTTTCAGATCATCTGGTTTTTCTATGGGTTTGTCAATGGTATAAAAACTTCGGCTGCCTGCATCATAAAAACACAGGCCCCTGATCCAGAATTTTTCTGTACCTGTAAGAATTTCCTCGCCGATTTCGCCATCGAGTACTTTATTTGCATGTTCTTTAGACCGAAAAATATACGGCAACCCCAGTACTTTATAATCTTCGTTAAAACTTTCCAACACCGCAGCAGATATTTTTGTGATGGCAAGACTACCTATCTGCAATAATTCCACGCATTGCTGCTCTGAGCCAAGTTGGCCGCTTGGGTATATTTCTATCTGGAGCTGACCGCCTGATTTTTCTTTTAACCGCTCGGCAAGATAGACCATAGCCTTATGCACGGCATGTGTTGGATCAAGACTGTGAGCCAGTTTTAGTGTTTTATGCTTTTCTGTACCGGAACAGGTAGTCAGCAAAACAGCCAAAGCTATGGCCGGAATATTTATTTTAAGAATTTGTGCTATGTTCATTTTTTATTTTTCCTTTAATGGTTTGAATAAGGGCTATTATTAACCTTACTTTATCTTCAAGTTTCTTATAATCATTTGCCAGTATTATTTCTTTGGTAATTAATTTTGAACCCATACCTACACAAAATGCCCCGGCTTTAAACCATGAAGAAAGATTTTCTTCCGAAGGTTCCACGCCGCTTGAAGGCATAAGGTTCGACCAGGGCATAGGTCCCCTTACTGCAGCTATAAATTGTGGCCCGCCTACCTGGGTAGCCGGAAAAATTTTTATTATTTCCGCCCCAAGTTCTTCCGCTTTAGATATTTCAGATACGGAACCACATCCCGGTGACCACAATACTTTTCGCCGGTTACATATTTTCGCCATTTCTTCATTCAATATCGGGGATACAATAAAATTGGCTCCCAATTGAAGATATAATGCGGTTGTTCCCGGATCAACAACTGATCCCACACCAAGTATTAAACCGGGAAGATGTTGGTTGGCATACTTAACAAGTTCTGCAAATACCTCATGCGCAAAATCGCCACGATTTGTAAATTCAAAAATCCTGATCCCGCCTTTATAACATGCCGAAACAACTTTTTTAATTATTTCAATATCCGCATTGTAATACAGGGGGATGAAACCTGTTGATTGCATTTCTGTGGTTACCCGGAGCTTTGAAAACTGTGCCATAAACAATTATTTTGCGCAACCGATTGCAATAAGTTTGAAAAAAATCTCCCTCATTAAGAGGGAGAAAATATAATAAAAAATAATATAAATATTACCTTATCCCAAAATTACTTCTACAAAATGCTCTGAACCTTTTTCGTAAGAAGGAAGAATCTTACCCCCGAGTATTTTATCGTCAATAATTATTTTTTCAATACCTTTTGAAACCTTCTTTGGATTTTTAATGGTAATATGATAAGTTGCTCCCCTGAATTTCCGGGTGATTTTAAAATCTGTCCAATTTTTTGGAATACAGGGATTAATTTTTAATCCGTCAAAATCGGGTTGAATACCCAGAATATATTGTGTAATAGCATAAAAGTTCCAGGCTGCTGTACCCGTAAGCCAGGAGTTTTTGGCTTCTCCGGGTTTAAAGGCATCTTTACCAGCCACCATCTGAGAATATACATATGGTTCGGTTTTATGCAGTTCACTTATATCTTCCAGGTATGAAGGACATATCTTTTTATAATAATCAAACGCCTGGTCTCCGTTTCCAAGTTCGGTTTCGGCAATCATTATCCATGGATTATTGTGGCAAAAGATTCCGGCATTCTCCTTATATCCCGGCGGATATGTAGATATTTCACCCATGTTTAGATAATATGTGGTAAACGGCGGATTGTTTAAAACGATACCATATTCACAATCGAGGCGTTTTTTTACGGAATCCAGCGCTTTCTGAGCTTTCCCGTCTTTTACCCCAATTCCGGCCATAATACACATTCCCTGAGGTTCAATAAATATTTTTCCTTCTTCATTTTCATCGCTGCCTATTTTATGGCCATAATAATCGTATGCCCGTAAAAACCAGTTGCCATCCCATCCATGTTCCTGAACAGCTTTTTCCATTTCAATAATATGCTTTTTAGCTTCAGCCGCTTCATCTTTGTGACCTGTTTTTTCGCACAATGTGGCAAACTCATTTCCATAGAGAACAAACATACCTCCAATAAATACAGATTCAGCGGTTCCTCCTTTTTTGTTTTCAGATGTTTGAAAAGATTCATCCGGATTTGTTGAAAAACAATTCAGGTTCAGGCAGTCGTTCCAGTCGGCCCGGCCTATTAATGGCAGTTTGTGCGGGCCAAGGTTATTTACAACATGATAAAATGATCGTTTTAAATGTTCAAATAACGATTTTGCTTTTGATTCGTCATTATCGAAGGCTACCTGCTCATCTAAAATAGAATAATCACCGGTTTCTTTAATGTATGCTACAACACCCAGAATAAGCCAAAGCGGGTCGTCATTAAAATTACCGCCAATTTCAAGATTTCCCCTTTTGGTAAGCGGTTGGTACTGGTGATATGCTCCGCCGTCTTCAAACTGGGTAGCAGCAATATCCAGAATTCGTTCTCTTGCTTTTTCCGGTATCAGGTGAACAAAACCAACAAGGTCCTGGTTGGAATCGCGAAATCCCATACCTCGGCCAATGCCAGATTCAAAAAATGAAGCGCTTCGTGAAAAGTTAAAGGTAGCCATACACTGGTACTGGTTCCAGATATTTACCATCCGGTTAAGTTTATCATCCGCACTGTTAAGTGTGTATATTGATAATAATTTATCCCAATAGGTATTTAACTTTAAAAGGGCTTCATTTACTTTTTCAGGAGTATTAAAATCATTAATTATTTTTTCAGCCTTAGTTTTATTAATAACACCTTTGGATTCCCATTTATCTTCATCATCGTTTTCAACATAACCTAAAATAAATACCAGCTCTTTTTCTTCACCGGGATTCAGTTCAATGCTCAAACGATGAGATGCTATCGGTGACCAGCCATGGGCTTCACTATTTTTCGATTGATTATTAACTACAACATCAGGTGCATCAAAACCATTATATAGTCCTGTAAAAGTATCGCGATCGGTATCAAAACCTGTGATTTCGGAATTTACGGAATAAAATGCATAATGATTCCTGCGCTCTTTATATTCGGTTTTATGATAAATTGCAGACCCTTTAATTTCTACTTCACCGGTAGAAAAATTACGCTGAAAGTTGGTCATATCATCAAGTGCATTCCAGAGCGCCCACTCAACAAGTGAATATAGTGTAAAATTTTTCTTTGCCCCGGAAGTGTTTTTTAATTTAACTTTTTGTATCTCAGCTTGTATTCCCAGGGGTACAAAATATAAAACTTCAGCAGATATTCCATTCCTTTCGCCGGAAATCGCTGTATATCCCATTCCATGGCGACAGGAATAATTCTTCAACTCTTTTTTAACAGGCTTCCAGCCGGGAGACCAGAAATCGCCATTGTCATGAATATAAAAATATTTTCCACCGTCATCGACAGGCACATTATTGTATCTGTACCGGGTGATTCTTCTAAGACGGGCATCCTTAAAAAAACTATACCCTCCGGCAAAGTTGGTAATTATCGAAAAAAAGTCGTCATTTCCCAAGTAATTAATCCAGGGGTAGGGTGTTTTTGGGTTTGTGATTACATACTCACGTTTCGCGTCATCAAAATGTCCGAATTTCATAATAAAATGGTTTAATACACTACTAGTTTGGTGCAACGAAAGTAAAGAATCTTATCGGTTTTCGCAATTAGTTACCTGAATAAAAATTTTGGTAATATATATAATTGTTAATGTATGCAGAAGAAGTAATTATTGGACTTAATCCTAATGGTGGCTGGGTTTTAAATTTTTATTTACAGGTATTTCAAACCGTAAAAAATTAGTATAGTTATGTTGATTATTTTTTGCGGATTACCAGGTCTGTTATAAATTTTTGCTGGGATAAAAGAATAAATTTCAAGTTTTAGTTCCTTGTTTCAAATTATTTTCTATTTTTGTACACGAGGAGTCGTGTACGTACACGGAATTTTATTATTAGTCTAATTGTTTAAATATTAAGAGAATCAAACCGGATAAAAAAATAGGAATTAAGGATATTGCCCGGCATGCCGGTGTTTCTATTGGCACTATCGACCGGGTTATCCATAACAGGGGAGAGGTATCGGAACTTACCCGGCAAAAAGTATTACAAATTATTCAGAAATTTAATTATCAGCCCGACATCCTTGCCCGCACATTATCTTCTAAAAAGACAGTACACTTTGGCGTGCTAATTCCGGAAACAAATCCCGATAGTGTGTTCTGGAAAGCTCCTGAAATTGGATTAAACAGGGCATTCTCAGAGATTGACCATTATGGTATTAAAATAGATAAATTTTTATTTAACCAGTTTGATCGGGATTCATTCAAAATACAGGCGAAAAAATTAGTGGCCGCTGAGCCCGATGGAATTCTCATTGCCCCGGTTTATTTCGAGGAAGCGCTGGAAACCATTAAATGTTGTGAGGATAAAAGAATTCCATTTGTATTTGTAAATTCCACTCTTGAAATAGAACAAAATCTCAGTTTTATCGGACAGGATTCAAAGCAAAGCGGTTATCTCGCTGCAAAATTAATTAGTTATGGAATGCCTCCGGATGCTGAATTTTTAATTATTAATATTTCACGTGCCCTGAACAATCATAAACACATTTTAAGCCGGCAACAGGGATTTGAGGAATACTGCTGTGATAAAGGCATTCATCATTTGTCTGTTACCAATATTGATGATAAAAATGATCAGGTTGTTGATGAAATTCTTCAGGATATATTTAATAAAAATAAAGCCATTAAAGGAATTTTTGTTACAAACTCAAAAGTGTTTAAGATAGCCCGTTTTCTTGAAAAAAATAAAACTCCGGACATCCGTTTGGTAGGATACGATCTGATAGATAATAATATCCATTTTCTGGATGAAGGCATTATTGATTTTTTAATTAGTCAGCGTCCTGTTGAACAGGGTTATTATGGCATAATGACACTTTTTAACCATGTGATACTGGGAAAAGAAGTAAAAAAGATACAACATCTTCCGATTGATATTATTACAAAAGAGAATTATCAATATTATATAGGTAGTTGATTAATAAAAGAAAAAATGCAAGGAAAAAGACAGACTATTAGTTTTACAGGATAAAAGACGAAAAAATGAAATTATCATTTGAAGATTTAAAAAACAAAACATGTGTGATTACCGGTGGAGCCGGCGTAATTGGAACAGCCATAACAAAAGGCTTGGCATCAGTGGGTGTTCAGTGTGCTATTGTAGATATAAATGCTGAAACAGCCAAAAAAGTAGCAACGGAAATTGAAGCAGAGACCGGCACAAAATGTATTGGCGTTGAGGCAAGTGTCTTGGATAAAAATTCGTTAATAAAAGCCAAAGCGATTATAAACAAGGAATTTGGTGATATTCATTTTCTGATTAATGGCGCCGGGGGGAACTCACCTAAAGCTACCACAAAAATTGAAAAACTTGATAAGGATAATCTAAATGAACTTGAGAACTCATTTTACGGACTGGAGATGGAAGGTTTTCAATGGGTATTCGATTTGAATTTTAAGGGCACTCTTTTACCTACCATGGTTTTTACAACAGATATGTTGCATATGGGCAAGGGTTCTGTAATTAATATATCTTCGATGAATTCATTTAAACCGCTCACAAAAATCCCCGCCTATTCGGCTGCAAAGGCTTCAGTAAATAATTTTACAGAATGGCTTGCTGTGCATCTTGCCAAAACAGGAATACGGGTAAACGCTATTGCCCCGGGCTTTTTCCTTACGAATCAAAATCGTTTTCTTCTGGTGGATGAAAAATCAGGTAAACCCACACCGCGGGGAGAAAAAATTATTTCGAGTACCCCTATGGGTAAATATGGTAATCCTGAAGATATTCAGGGTACGGTAACTTATCTGTTGTCTGATATTTCTGCTTTTATCACCGGTATAATTGTACCTGTAGACGGTGGCTATAGTGCGTATGGGGGTGTGTAGATTATTTTGTAAACATATTTGCAAATAAAGAACAGTATAATATAAAATGATAGTCAATAAATTAATATGGGAAAAAATGTAATTGTTGCACAATCCGGTGGTCCCTCACCGGTAATTAATAATTCACTCAGAGGAATTATTGAAACCTGTAGAAAGTTTCCGCAAACATTTGGGAAAATTTACGGTGGTTGGCATGGAATTGAAGGTGTTCTTAAAGAAGAACTGTTGGACCTCAGCATTCAGGATCCTGATGAAATTGCTTTACTTCGGACTACACCGGCAGCAGGAAGTATCGGAACCTGCCGGTATAAATTAAAAGATCATCAGGAACAGGATTTTGCCCGCCTTATGGAAGTCTTCAAGGCCCATGATATTGGCTACTTCTTTTATATTGGCGGAAATGATTCTCAGCATACAGCCTTTAAAGTTAGTGAGATGGCCAGGCAATATAATTTGGAAATTATCGGGGTGGGTGTTCCCAAAACGATCGACAACGATGTTGGGGACAGTGAATTTAAGCTAATCGACCATACTCCGGGTTACGGCAGTGTGGCACGCTATTGGTCGCATATTGTTCAGAATGCAGATGAAGAAAACCGGGGTTCAAGTCCTGCCGATCCCGTGCTCGTAATTCAGGCCATGGGCCGGAAAATTGGTTATATTCCTGCAGCAGCCCGTTTAGCCGATCCAAACAGGGAAATTCCTTTGCAAATCTATTTAACGGAATCTAAATTAACAATCGATGATCTGGTTGAAAATGTAAATGCACAGGTTGTTAAAAACGGCAGGTGTATTGTGGTTATCAGCGAGGGATTTGATGTGGGTAATATCGGAGAGGTGAAAGATGCTTTCGGGCATACTTCTTTTGGGTCAAGCCAAATTTCGGTACAGCAGATTGTTGTAAATTACCTGAACAGCAAAGGGATAAAAGCCAAAGGGGCTGCCCGTGGACAGGTAATGGGTACTGATCAGCGGCATTCGATAATTTATGCATCCACGGTTGATCTGGACGAAGCGTACAAGGTTGGACAAAAAGCTGTGGATATTGCCATAAATGAAGGCAATGGATGGATGGCCACCATTATCAGGGAACCCGGATTTATTTACAATGTGAATTTTGATAAAGTACCCTTACAAAAGGTAGCGCTGTCTGAACGTTTTTTTCCTGAAAAGTGGATTACCAAAAGCCGGACAGATGTTACCGACGAATTTCTTGATTATGTGAGACCATTGATTGGTGAAGACTGGGTATCAGTGCCAATGATTAATGGACGGCAGCGATTTGCCCGGTTAAAACCGGTATTTGCTGAAAAGAAATTAAAGGGATACAGCCCTCAGGCATATAAATAGTTTATAATGAAATATCAAAAAGTGTTCAGGATATTTTTTTGGGTTTGGAGTACAATAGTATTTGTGTTATCTGTTTGGCCAAATACGCCGAAACAGGAAATCAGAGTATTCGGTTCACCTTTCCGAATTGATTATTACGAACACTTTTTTGTCTTTGCTTTTTTAGGTGTACTGTTTATTTTACAGAGAAAACAGATAATCCGTCCGGATGTGATAATTGTACTGGCGCTTCTTGGTTTTGCAATCCTTACGGAATCACTGCAACTTTTTATACCGGGCAGGTTTTTTAATCCCTACGATCTGGCATATAATATTTTAGGATTAATGGCCGGCGGGTATCTTATGTACCTGATGGTTTTGAAAAAAATGAAATTGAAAGAAATTAATAACTATAAAAATCAGCTGTAATTATGAATGTGAATCCTCAACAGGAACTCAGGGATTTAAAACCGGAAAAGGAGTTTTTTATCGGTATAGATTCCGATGGTTGCGTTTTTGATACTATGGAAATTAAGCAGAAAGAATGTTTTTGTCCGAATGTGATCAAATATTATGAATTGCAGACAATCTCCAAATTTGCCCGGGAAACCTGGGAATTTGTAAACCTCTATTCAAAAACCCGGGGTTGTAACCGGTTTCTGGCTGTAGAAAAATTATTTGAACTTCTTGCAAAACGCAAGGATGTGCTTAAAAGGAATCCAAAGCTTCCCGATATCACTCCGTTGAAAGATTGGATACGAAAGGAAACCAAACTTGGAAATCCCACGCTCGAAAAATATGCGCAACAGATGAATGATCCCATGATCGATCTGACTTATAAATGGTCGATCAATGTAAATGAGGATATTGAAAAAATGGTTTATGGTATTGCCCCGTTTCCCTTTGTAAATGAATCATTGGAAAAAATGGCTCCGTTTACCGATATTCTGGTGGTTTCGCAAACACCTGTTGAAGCGCTGTCCCGGGAATGGAAAGAAAATGGCATCGATAATTTTCCCAGGATAATTGCGGGTCAGGAATACGGTACCAAAACGGAACACATTGCGCTGGCGGCTAAAAATAAATATCCTTCTAATAAAATTTTGATGATTGGAGATGCTCCCGGCGATCAAAAAGCTGCCAAATCAAACGGCGTGCTTTTTTACCCGATTAATCCGGGCCATGAAGATGCATCCTGGGAACGGTTTTTTAATGAAGCGCTCGACCGATTTTTTAAAAGCACATATGAGGGCGATTATGAAAAAACTTTAATAGCAGAGTTTGAAGCATATCTCCCTGAGCACCCGCATTGGGATCAGATTTAAATTAAATGAATGTAAATTCAAAATATGCTGTATTATAGCAAAGGTTCAGAAAATCTGGAATTATCACCCCGGGAATTAAAGTCTGGTTTAGTCAGCGCTCTTGAGAAACTGGGAAAGGTTAACAAAGTCCTGGCAATTCCACCGGATATTACACGATACCATTCACGTGCCGGAGAACTTACACGATATGCCTGGGAGTATTACGGAGACAGGCTTACGGATATTTTACCTGCTCTTGGCACTCATGTTCCTATGGCTCATGATGAATTATCCGAGATGTTCGGTGATGTTCCCAAACATCTGTTCCGGGAACATAACTGGCGAAAAGACCTGTATAAACTCGGAGATGTGCCTGGTGAATATATCTACGAGGTTTCCGAAGGTAAATTAAATTACTCTTGGCCGGCACAGGTGAATAAATTGCTGGTAGAGGGCAGATTCGACAGGATTTTATCAATCGGACAAGTTGTGCCCCATGAAGTAATTGGAATGGCCAATTATAATAAAAACATATTTGTTGGCACCGGTGGTGTTGAAGGTATTAATAAGAGCCATTACCTGGGAGCAGTTTTCGGAATGGAACGAATTATGGGACGCAGTGATACTCCTGTGAGACGCGTTTTAAATTATGCCAGCGAAAATTTTTCTAGGGGATTGCCCATAATCTATGTATTAACTGTGGTGGGAAGGGGAGAAGACGGAAAATTAAAAATACGCGGACTGTTTATAGGTGACGATGAAGAGTGTTTTTTAAAAGCATCGGAACTTTCCTTAAAGGTGAATTTTGAGATGTTTGAAAAACCATTGCAAAAAATTGTAGTGTACCTCGATCCGTCTGAATATAAATCCACGTGGCTTGGAAATAAAAGTATTTATCGCACCCGGATGGTACTGGCAAACGATGGCGAATTGATTGTTATCGCCCCCGGCCTTAAAGAGTTTGGGGAAGATAAAGATATCGACCGCTTAATCAGAAAATATGGTTATGTGAATACCCCGGAAATTCTTAATCTCACAGAGAAAAACGATGACCTGAAAAATAACCTCAGCGCAGCGGCACATCTCATTCACGGCTCGTCCGAAAACAGGTTTTCCATAACCTATTGTCCAGGGAAATTATCAAAAGAAGAAATTGAGGGGGTTAATTTCAGGTATGCCGATATTCATCAAATGACAAAAAAATATAATCCAGATACCTTAAAAGACGGCATTAACATTATGCCCGATGGTGAGGAAATATTTTATATCTCAAATCCGGCTTTGGGCTTATGGGCACAAAAAGCGGTTTTTGAAAAATAAGGATTGATATGAAGCAAATTAACTGGGGTATTATAGGTTGCGGTGATGTTACGGAGCGAAAGAGCGGTCCAGCCTTTAATAAGGTGGAAGGTTCCAAGCTGGTTGCCGTAATGCGCCGAACAGCGTCAAAAGCTGAAGATTACGCAAAAAGGCACAATGTGCCTAAGTGGTATACCCGGGCGACTGACCTCATAAATGATCCTGACATCAATGCAATATATATTGCCACACCGCCGGCATCGCATGCACAGTATGCCATTCAGGCTATGGAAGCAGGAAAGCCGGTATATGTTGAAAAACCTATGGGAATGAGTTATGAGGATTGCCTGAACATGAATGAGGTTTCAGAAAAAACGGGAGTTTCCTTATTTGTTGCATACTACAGACGAAGCCTGCCTTATTTTAATAAAGTTAAAGAGCTGCTCGACAAAAATGCCATTGGAAAGATTTTTTTTATTAATATAGTTTTGTTCAGTCCGCCGCGTCCGGATGATTTAGTGAAAGATAAATTACCCTGGAGGGTAATTCCTGAAATTGCCGGAGGAGGTTATTTTTATGATATGGCCTGTCACCAGTTGGATATTGTTGATTATTTGCTGGGCCCGATTAGCGAAGCAGTGGGAATTCCAAAAAATCATGGCGGTTTGTATCCTGCAGAAGATACCGTGAGTGCAGGATTTGTATTGGATTCCGGTGTTTCAGGTACAGGTTCGTGGTGTTTTGTAATGGAAGAAAAGTCCTCTGCAGATTATATGGAGATTATCGGATCGGAAGGCAGGATTACTTTTTCAGCATTTGATTTTACTCCCATCATTTTAAAAACAACCCATGGCGTTGAAGAATTTCTGCCTGAAAATCCGGAAAACATCCAGTATTATATGATACAGGCAGTAGTTAAGGAATTGCAGGGTACCGGCTCCAGTCCGAGCAACGGGCTTAGCGCAAAAAGAACAAACCGGGTAATGGATAAAATTCTGGGTAAACTGAGTTAACATGAAAATTGTAGCTGACGAAAAAATACCATTTCTGAAAGGGGCATTTGAACCCTATGCAGATATTGAATATTACCCCGGGCATAAAATTTCCAGGGAACATCTTTTGGATGCCGATGCATTAATTATCCGTACCCGTACAATTTGCAACCGCGATTTACTGGAAGGGACAAACATACAATTTATTGCTACAGCTACTATCGGATACGATCATATTGATACTGAATATTGCCGGTCGAAAGACATTCAATGGGCCAATGCGCCCGGATGCAATGCGGCTTCGGTAAAACAATATATTACATGCGCTTTACTTTATATGGCAGAAAAGAATAACTTTTCGCTTAAAGACAGAACAATTGGTATTGTGGGAGTAGGAAATGTAGGAAAAAAAATCGGGAAAATTGCTGTACAGTTGGGTATGCGGGTTATGCTCAACGACCCTCCGCGGGAAAGAAATGAAAATTTATGTGGATTTATCAGCCTGGATGGCATTATTCGTGAGTCGGATATTGTTACTTTTCATGTACCGCTGAATTATGAAGGTGAGTATGCCACCTTTCATCTGGCTGATGAAAAGTTCTTTAACAGGCTGAATCCGGGTACAATTCTAATCAATAGTTCAAGGGGAGAGGTAGTAGATACTGATGCGTTAAAGAAAGCCCTACAACTTGGAAAAGTTGCCGGAGCTGTAATTGATGTTTGGGAGCATGAACCGGAAATCGACAAGCAATTATTACAAATGATGGATATCGGGACACCGCACATTGCCGGGTATTCAGCAGATGGTAAAGCCAACGGAACAACTATGAGTGTGCAGGCAGTAAGCAAATTTTTTGATCTGGGTATCGAAAACTGGGAACCTGATGAAGTTCCATTACCAAAAAATACTGAGATAACAATTGATTGTAAAAATAAACAGGAACAGGAAATTATTAAGGAAGCAGTAACTGCAACCTATAATATTGCTGAAGATGATAAAAGCTTAAGGTTGGCGGTTCGTAATTTTGAAAATTTACGGGCCAATTATCCCTTGCGCAGGGAGTTTTTTGCATATACAATCAATCTGTTGCATTCAAATAAAGAAATAGCAGATTTGCTTCGCCAATTAGAATTTAATGTAAAAATAGTATAGTAAATATTAAATTATAATTCAATACGATATGACAAAATTAGCAGACATAGGCTTGATAGGCCTGGCAGTAATGGGTGAGAACCTGGTATTAAATATGGAAAGCAAAGGCTACACTGTAGCTGTGTATAACCGGACGGTTGACAAAGTAGACGTTTTTATTCAGGGACGGGGAAAAGGTAAAAATTTTATCGGGGCACATTCAATCGAGGAATTTGTGGCTTCGTTAAAACGTCCCCGAAAAGTGATGATGCTTGTAAAAGCAGGTCAGGCCGTAGATGATTTTATTGAAAAGCTTATTCCCCAACTGGAATCAGGAGATATTATTATCGATGGCGGAAACTCACATTTTCCCGATACCAACAGAAGAACTAAATATGTTGAAAGTAAAGGCCTGTTGTATATCGGTACCGGCGTTTCAGGCGGTGAAGAAGGCGCCCTGAAAGGCCCTTCAATTATGCCGGGTGGGTCAATATCTGCATGGATCCATGTAAAACCCATTTTTCAGGATATAGCCGCTAAAGTGGATAATGGCGTACCCTGCTGCGACTGGGTTGGTGAAAACGGGGCAGGTCACTTTGTTAAAATGGTGCACAATGGTATTGAGTATGGGGATATGCAACTGATAACCGAGGCCTATTTTATTATGAAAGAATTGCTTGGATTGTCGGCAGATGAAATGTATGAAGTTTTCAAAGAATGGAATAAAGGTGATCTTGATAGTTACCTTATTGAAATTACACGCGATATTTTAGCATTTAAAGATGAAGATGGAACTCCCCTGGTAGAAAAAATTCTGGATACGGCAGGACAGAAGGGAACCGGCAAATGGACGGGAATTGCTGCGCTTGATCATGGTGTTCCTCTTACACTAATCGGTGAAGCTGTATTTGCACGGTGTTTATCAGCACAGAAAGATGAAAGGGTAAGGGCATCAAAAATTCTGTCAGGACCGGCAAAAAAGTTCAAAGGTGATAAAAAAGCTTTTATAAAAAATATTAAAGATGCTTTGTTTGCCTCCAAAATAGTTTCTTATGCACAAGGATATGTATTAATGAAAGCTGCTGCAAAAGAATTTGGATGGAACCTGAACTATGGTGGAATTGCCCTGATGTGGCGGGGTGGATGTATTATCCGTTCGGTTTTTCTTGGAAAAATTAAGGAGGCATTCGATAATAATCACAATCTCGATAATCTGTTGCTTGATCCGTATTTTAAAGAAAAGGTATTATCGGCACAGGAGGGGTGGAGAAATGTAGTGGCTACTGCAGCTCTAAATGGTATTTCTGTTCCGGCTTTCTCTACAGCGCTGGCCTATTTTGACGGGTATCGTTCAGAACGGTTACCAGCCAATTTACTCCAGGCACAACGCGATTATTTTGGTGCGCATACCTACGAAAGAGTTGATAAACCACGTGGTGAATTTTTCCATACCAACTGGACCGGCCGGGGTGGTGATACAGCATCGAGTACTTATAATGTATAGTGCGCGGATAAATTTTTACATACAAAAGCTGAAAAAAAAGTATAAAGAATTTTTAATCATAGATTAGTTTCAATAGTTGGATTTGGATTTGTAAAAGCTGTAAACATTTATTTGTTTGCAGCTTTTTTTTTTGCTATAAATTAAGCAGGTCCGATTCATACTGAAAATAATCTTCAAGGGCAGAGCGGGAAAAATGATAAAGTTGTTTTGTGTTTCGAATCGTACAACTTCTTATTTTTAAGTAATTTTTAATAATGGTTATGCAGCTTTCTTCAAATGCTTCCGCAGAATCTTTTTCCGGAAGCAGGTGCGAAATCAGTCCTATATCTTTTGCTTTCTGAGCAGATATCTCGTCTGACAATTGTAATTCCATGGCTTTTGAATATCCCAAAAACTGTGTAAAAAAATAGGGAACGGCTCCGCTGGGGTGCAATCCGTAATTATTATGGGCGAAAATAAATTTCATATCATTTGATGCAATGCGTATATCCAGCGATAAAGAAAGACCAATAAAAGGCGTTACTATTTCTCCCGAGATCCCGCCAAAACAAAGCTTTTTATAATCAAAAAATATTCTTATGAGGTTATTTAAAATATTGATTTCCCTGAACCTGATATTTTTTTCACACAAGTTAGGTGATTCTTCATTTTCAGTATTTTCTTCAAATACCGTATTTAAAAAGTTTTCGTAAACTTTTTTGCCAAAGGATGATTTTTCATGTAATATTAATAAGGCCTTAACGTTTTTATCATACTCAAGAGACTTTAATAAATCGAACAGATCATCACTGTCTCCAATGCTTGTGAGTAAATTAAAAATCAGGTCATTAAATTTAATAATACCTATACGATCAATAACATATGAAGTGTAATGTTTGTTTTTTATGTAATTGTCCATAATGTGAGGTTTTAATCATTTATGAAAGTATTAAAAATAAGCGACATTAACAATGTTTTCAAACATCTCCAGCCTACATTATTTAAAATTTATATTGATACCATGGGTAAATATTTTATAGGATTTTTGTGAAAAATTTTTGGAAAAAAATCTGTGATTCCTTTCCGTATTCAAAATTTATTGTTTTATTTAAGGCAGATTTAATTGTTAATTTTATGTACAAACGAATCTTTTTTAGTTCTTTAATAATTTTTGTTTTTGTATCAATTTCGGGTCAGGACATGGCCAATATTTCAGACTATCCCGATCGGTTTTTTTTTAATAGTCAGTTTGATATTTCCAGCCTGAATTCTATTAATCCGGAAAAAATATCTGATCATCCCCTGGGAATAGAAACAGCAAAGCGTTTGTATTTGATCAAACAAACATATACGGTTACAGAGCCGGGTACTCTTTCTAATCCGGTTGAAAAAACAGTTATTTTAAAACCTTTAATTTATAGCTCCTTACTTAAATTAAACAAGTATTATGTTAAAGAAGTAAGTGAGCATAACCTCGATATTGAAAAAGCTTCCCGGGAATTGAATTATTTTTTAAATATTGGTCTGGCATTAATTCATGAAAATACAGAATCGTTTGAACAGGTTTTAAGGAAAGCAAAAAAGCCTGAAGAAATTTCCGAAGCCTATTTAAGGGTGGTATTAAATTAAAAAAACGCTTTTTTAATGTTTTGTCTTTTGGGCAATTGTTTCTTTGGTATCATTATAAAAGTCCTTATACCGGGTAAAATCTTCACGATTTTCAAATTCCCAATAAATATTCCCCGCTTTATATAACTTTTTTATGCATGCTTCAAATATCATGGTATAATTAATTCCGGTATAACGTTCAGCTTCAAGAATGGTGTTAAAACGGATGACCCTGTTTGAATAATGGGCAATTACGGGTAATTGATACTTTTTTTGTAACCGTTTTTTTCCCACTTTGCTATTCATAGTAGTAATGTTTTTTACAAATATAACGTATTAATATATTTCAAGTTTCGAATACCAGACAAAATTTACTAACTATAATACAGTACATGATTCAACTTATTGTATTTAGTGTGGAATTTTTTCCCTCTGGTATTGCAAAATAATTGCATATTGTTTAATTATTTTTCACCTGAGGTTAAACAAAATATTTTAAAGGGTGTTAATAAGCTAAACTAAAGTTTTTAATCCAGAATTAAATTTTAGGCTGTTGAACGCATTAGTTACAAAAATAGATACGAGTTCGAAGGAGTTTACTGACCGCAAAATCAGGTATAAAGATATTGTCGGTACCTATAATAAAAATATTGATTCCGTTTGTTACAATTCGGATGAAAAATCAGTTCAAAGACACAAATCAAGAGGTAAATTATTAGCTCGAGACAGAATTAATCTGCTCGTGGACCCGGGAACTCCTTTTCTTGAGCTATCGGCGCTTGCTGCTTTTAACATGCACAATAACAGTTTTCCCTCTGCAGGTATTATTACAGGTATAGGCGTAATTCATGGAATTGAAACGATTATCGTAGCAAATGATGCTACCGTGAAAGGAGGTACCTACATCAGTGAAACGATAAAAAAGCACCTGAGGGCCCAGGAGATTGCTAAACAAAATAATTTACCCTGTGTATATATGGTTGACTCAGGTGGTGTATTTCTTCCCGATCAGGCAAAAGTTTTTCCCGATAAGTTCGATTTTGGCCGGATATTTTTCAACCAGGCCAGACTTTCTGCAGCTGGCATTCCTCAAATATCAATAGTTATGGGATCGTGTACTGCAGGGGGCGCTTATATACCTGCTATGAGCGATGAAACCATTATTGTGAGAAACCAGGGAACCATTTTTCTTGCAGGGCCTCCACTGGTTAAGGCTGCTACCGGAGAAACCGTTACTGCTGAAGAACTCGGAGGGGCTATAGTTCATACTGAAAAATCAGGTGTGGCTGACCATATTGCCGAATCGGATGAACATGCGCTGCAAATTTGCAGGAATATTTTCGAATCGCTGCCTCGTACTGAAAGGCAATATGTAGACAGGCAGATGGAATATGTTGAACCGGAATACCCTGCTGAAGAACTTTATGGAATTTTGCCTGTTTCGACCAGGGAACAGGTCGATCCACGGGAAATTATTATGAGAATTGTTGATGGCAGCCGATTTCATGAATTTAAAACTAATTATGCACCTACTCTTGTCACAGGATTTGCACATGTTATGGGTTATCCGGTGGGTATAATCGCCAACAACGGGATTCTTTTTTCTGAATCAGCGCTGAAAGGCACTCATTTTATTGAATTATGCAATTTTAGAAAAATACCCATTCTGTTTTTACAGAACATTACAGGTTTTATGGTTGGTAAAACTTATGAAAATGCCGGTATAGCAAAAGACGGGGCAAAAATGGTTCATGCCGTAGCCACAGCAAATGTTCCGGTTTTTACTTTTATTATTGGAGGTTCACATGGAGCAGGTAATTACGCCATGGCTGGCAGGGCTTACGATCCGCGATTATTGTTTATGGTGCCTGCGGCAAAAATTTCGGTGATGGGGGGTGAACAGGCAGCTAATGTATTAATAAGCATTAAGGAAGAACAATTAAAAAAATCCGGAAAAGAAATTAATGAAGAGGAAAAAATACAACTCAGGGATTCTATACTGAAAAAATATGAAGAAGAAGGTTCAGCATATTACAGCACTGCCAGGCTCTGGGATGATGGTATTGTTGATCCTGCTGATTTTCGCAAGACGATAGCAATGGGTATTTCAATATCGCTGAATAAAAAATTTCCTGAACCCAGGAGCGGTGTTTACAGAATGTAATACATTTAAATAGAATGTCAGACTATAAGTATATTTCAGTAGATGGTAAAAATGAGATTTCAACCTTGTGGCTCAGCAGGCCATCGGTTCATAACGCATTAAATAACGAAATGATCCGGGAAATTTTATCTTTTTTAAGAGAATTAAAGCATGGAAATCCTAGCCGTATCCTTGTGATTAGAGGTAGAGGAGAATCTTTTTGTTCCGGGGCCGATTTAATGGAACTAAAACAATCTGTAGAACTCGATTTTAGCGCCAACCTTAACTTCAGCCTTCAATTAGCTGATCTTTATGAGGAAATCTGCAATTGTGAATCAACCACCATTTGTGTGCTTCAGGGAGCAAGTTATGGCGGAGCAAACGGAATTGTTGCAGCATCTGATTATGCATTTGCCGACACAAACACTATATTTTCATTCAGTGAAGTTAAACTGGGACTGGTCCCGGCCACCATTATGCCCTATGTGATTAATAAACTGGGAAGTAACAAATCGTTGTATCTGATGCAAACGGGAAGGCAGTTTTCTGCTGGTGAGGCTAAAAATTATGGCCTGATAAATGAGATGTATTCAGAGACTGAGCGCGAACAAAAACTAACTGAATTTATAGAGAAATTGTTGGAAGGCGGGCCGGCAGCTCAAAAAACAATAAAAAATATGATTAAAAAACTGGCGCCTTTACAAATTGATGAATCCATAAAAAACTTTACAGCCGAACATCTTGCAAAAGCAAAAATTTCTGACGAAGGACAGGAAGGAATGGCTGCCTTTTTTGAAAAACGAAATCCGGCATGGAAAAAATAATGGGACTGGGAATTAAAAAAATATTAATTGCTAATCGGGGCGAAATAGTGTTGAGAATTCAACGTTCTGCAAAAAAACTTGGAATTAAAACTGTAGTAATATATGCCCTTCAGGATAAAAGTGCATTATTTGTCCGGCATGCAGATGAAGCTGTTTCGCTGGGCGATGGCGATTTGAAGGACACGTATTTAAATATCAGGAAAATAATAACGCTGGCACAAACCACGAGCTGTGATGCCATTCATCCTGGCTACGGATTTTTAGCCGAAAATTATCTTTTTGCCGAACAATGCGAAAATAAAGGCATTCGTTTTATTGGCCCCCAAAGCCATATTATCAGGCTAATGGGTAGTAAAATAGAAGCAACAAATTACGTTGAAAAACTGGGAATTCCAACATTAAAACGAATTACCGGAACTCCTGAAAAAATAAAAACCCAAATAAACGGATTTTCTTTTCCGGCTTTAGTCAAAGCATCTGCAGGTGGAGGAGGTAAGGGAATGAAAATTATAAATTCAATTTCTGAATTAGGCGAATCTTTGACCGAAACAAGCCGGCAGGCACAAAATTATTTTGGCGACGGCACAATCTATATTGAAAAGTTTATAAAGAATCCCAGGCATATAGAAGTACAACTGCTGGCTGACAATCTTGGCAAGGTAGTTCATCTGTTCGACCGGGAATGTTCAATACAGAGACGGTATCAAAAAATAATTGAAGAAGCGCCTTCACCTTCACTTGATGAAAAGTTAAGAGATAAAATTCTCGCCGATGCAGTGAAAATTGCACAATCATCAGCCTATACCAATGCAGGAACCATAGAGTTTTTACTAGACGAGAGCGGGCAATATTATTTTCTTGAAATGAATACCCGTATTCAGGTTGAGCATGCAGTTACGGAATTAATAACAGGCATTGATATTGTAAAAGAACAGATTTTAATTGCAGCAGGTAACCCGCTTTCATTTTCTCAGAAGGATATAGTAATTAACGGTTGTGCCATTGAAGCCAGGGTGTATGCAGAGGATCCGCATAATGATTTTCGCCCGTCGCCCGGGAAAATACTTTTTTATAATGAACCAGAAGACAAAAATATCCGGATCGATTCGGGTGTGGAAACCGGCAGTGAAATTTTTTCTCAGTATGACCCGATGATAAGCAAGATTATTGCTTTCGGTGAAAACCGTGAAATGGCAATACAGTTGCTTACAAAAAATCTTAACCGATACATAATTCATGGAATAAAAAACAATATCGGATTTCTTGAGAATTTAATTAATAGTCAGGAATTTAAAAAAAACAACATTTCAACCACATATATTGATAACCGGGACAGGGATTTCCAGACTGAAATGAGCGCCCAGAATCCAGCGCCAGATATTCACTTCATTGCCGCTTCGGCAATAATAAGTCTTGAACAGATGAAATTGAAAACCGCAAATGTGAATTCGGTGTGGGCATCTATTGGTTATTGGCGACAGTTAAATAAGCTTACTATTCAGTTTGATGAACAGGAATATGATTTGCGTTTTAAAACAACATCCGCCGGGGAGTATTTGATTTTTTTCAACAATAAGGAATATGAAATAAAAGTTATATCAGAAAATCAGAATTTTTATACTATCGCGAGCAATGGTATACATTTGAATGTTTTTTACTCAAAATTTGAAAATAATGGGATTTATGTAAGTGGGAACTCGCAGACACATCTGTTAATTCGAAATGACATTCTCGATCCTGATGAAAATTATCTGAAACATAGAGATACGGTATTAAATTCAGATAATAATGTAATAAAATCGCCATTAGTGGGAAAGGTGTTGAAATTATTTGCCAGGGAAAACAGCCCTGTAAAGGCGGGTGATCCTCTTTTTATTATTGAATCCATGAAAATGGAGAATAATATCTGTGCATTGTTTAACGGAGTTATTAAAAATATCAAGGTAAAAGAGGGAGATTTTGTTAAAAATGATACGGTTCTTGCGGAGTTTAAATAATTCTGATAACTGTTAATAACAGAAGTAAACAATACTAAAAGAATCTTGTTTCATTGCAGTATAAACCATAAATTGTTATAATGTTTCCATACATCAAAACACAACACGAAGAGTTTCGTCAAAAAGTCAGACGATTTGCAGAAGAGAAAATCACACCGGTAGCAAAGCTACTGGATGAAACGAATACATTTTCACCCGAGTTGACAAGGGAAATGGGAAAGCTGGGACTTTTTGGTATTGCCATTCCACAAAAGTATGGTGGAAAAAACATGGATACTCTTTCATATATTATTGCCGTTGAAGAGCTTGCCCGCGTAGATGGTTCACAGGCAGCCACAGTAGCATCGCATAATTCATTGGGTATCGGACCTATTTATGAGTTTGGAACGGACGATCAGCGGAAAAAATTTTTACCTTCACTGTGCACCGGAGATAAAATCTGGGCTTTTGGTTTAACTGAAGAAACTGCCGGATCTGATGCAAGGGGTACACAAACAAATGCAGTACCTGAGGGGGATAACTGGGTAATTAACGGCTCAAAAATATTTATTACCAATTCGGCTTCTGAACTTTCCGGTGGAGCTACCATACAGGCAGTTACTGGCATTAAAGATGGCAAAAAAGAACTTTCGGCCATTATTGTAGATAGAAATACAAAAGGTTACAGTTCTGAAAAAATTGCAAATAAAATGATGTGGCGTGCGGCGGATACCGGAAAATTGTTTTTTAAGAATTGTAAAGTTCCGAAAGAAAACATGTTAGGTGAACAGGGTGAAGGAGCTCATATCATGTTAAAAACCCTCGATTCAGGAAGGTTGTCAATTGCTGCCATGGGGCTGGGGCTTGCTCAGGGCGCCTTTGAAATGGCACTAAAGTATTCTAAAAAACGTGAACAATTTGGACGGCCAATTTATAAATTTCAGTCTATTGCATTTAAGCTTGCAGATATGGATCTAAAAATAGAACTTGCCCGGAACATGCTTTATAAAGCTTGCTGGTTAAAAGATAATAAACAACCTTTTAGTCGCGAAGCTGCCATGGCAAAGCTTTACTGCAGTGAGGTGGCAAAAGAAGTTGCCGACGAATCGGTGCAGATACATGGCGCATACGGCTTATTTAAAGATAATGATATTGAAAGATTTTATCGCGACCAGCGTATCCTTCAGATTGGAGAGGGCACTTCGGAAATTCTACGCCTGGTAATTTCAAGACAATTAGGATTGCGGGATTAAAAAATGACAGATCGTAAAAAAGACCATATTGACCTTGCTTTTCAGTCGCAAACACTGGTCAGTGAAGCCGACCGGAGATTTTATTATGAACCGTTGCTGCAACCCCATCCGGGTAAAAAGCCGGAGTCTTTAGCTTTTCTTGGAAAAACCCTACAAGCACCTGTGTGGATTTCGAGCATGACGGGCGGAACAGAAAAAGCCTTTGAAATTAATTCGCGTCTTGCCAAGGTATGCCGTGAGTTTGGTTTGGGTATGGGTTTGGGTTCCTGTAGAAAGATTCTTACAGATAATACCCATTTTGCCGATTTTGACCTTCGGGATATTATTGGTGAAGATCTTCCTTTTTTTGCCAACCTGGGCATATGCCAGATTGAAGAAATTGTAGAAAATAATAAATTTGATCAGGTTACCAACCTTATCAATCGTTTACGGGCTGACGGACTGATAATTCATGTGAATCCCATGCAGGAATGGTTTCAGCCTGAAGGCGATACACTATTAAAACCACCCATTGAAACAATTACACGGTTTCTGGATAAGGTGGAGATGAAAGTTATTGTAAAGGAAGTAGGACAGGGAATGGGCCCTTCCAGCTTGAGCAAATTATTAAAACTCCCCCTGGCTGCTGTTGAATTTGGCGCTTTTGGAGGAACCAATTTTGCAAAAATGGAATTGTTGAGATCAAAGGAAGCATCGGAAAGCATTTTTGAACCTCTTGCCTATATTGGTGAAAATGCTGAAAATATGGTAACATATATTAACCGGATTGTTGCTGATGAAAAGGAAATAAATTGTAAAGAAGTAATTGTTTCCGGGGGAGTAAAATCTTTTCTCGACGGATATTACTATATTAATAAACTCCAAATCCCGGCAATTTACGGTCAGGCCTCTGCTTTTTTAAAACATGCCGCAATAAGTTATGAAGAACTATACCGATATGCAGAAAATCAGGTAATGGGATTAGCGCTTGCTTATTCATATCTAAGAATAAGGGAATAATATCATGAAAACTCAGGGAAAAATATCCGGATTCTCCAGATTTACCATTGAAGAGAAAAGAAAAATCATTTCCGGAATGGTAAAAGATTCAAATGGATTTCTTGAAGATATACAATCGCATCTGCACAGGGATAATACCAATCAACAAGCCTATAACGAGTTTAGCGAAAATACCCTTACCAATTATTATCTGCCTTTTGGGATAGCTCCCAATTTTCTTATTAACGATAAGCTTTATGCTGTGCCTATGGTTACAGAAGAAAGTTCAGTTGTGGCTGCGGCATCTCATGCAGCCGGGTTTTGGGCATTACATGGAGGATTTTCTGCCAGGGTTATAAATACGGAAAAAACGGGTCAGGTACATTTTCTCTGGAAAGGGGATAAACAAATATTGAGGGATTTTTTTGATAACAATAAAAACAGGTTTATTCATTCCCTGGATTATATAACTGCGAATATGCAGCAACGCGGGGGAGGAGTAAAGCAGATAGAACTTCTGGATTTATCCGAAAAAATCCCTGACTATTATCAGCTTCATGTTACCTTTTTAACAGCCGATTCAATGGGAGCCAATTTTATTAATACTGCACTTGAGGAGTTGGCCCGGGTATTTAAACAATATGTTTCCGAATCGCGTGAATTAAACAGACCGGAATTTTCATTAGAAATTATTATGTCTATTCTTTCCAATTATACTCCCGAATGTATGGTTGAATGTACCCTTGAGTGTGATGTGGAAGATTTTAATAAGTTGCCTGGAACTATTTCGGCGCATGACTTTACCAGAAAATTTGAATATGCAGTTGAAATTGCACATGTTGATCCATACCGCGCAGTAACACATAATAAGGGAATTTATAATGGTATTGATGCTGTGGTGCTTGCTACCGGGAACGATTTCAGAGCTGTTGAAGCCTGCGGTCATGCTTATGCGTCAAAAGATGGTCAATACAAAAGTCTCACAGAATTAAACTTAACCGGTAACCATTTCTCTTATTCTTTGAAGGTACCAATGGCTTTAGGTACTGTTGGCGGCCTTACCAACAAACATCCTTTGGCAAAACGAGCGTTGGAGTTACTGGATTTTCCTTCTGCTGAAGAATTAATGCAAATTGCTGCAGCCACAGGCCTTGCCAATAATTTCAGCGCTATACGTTCATTGGTAACCAGTGGCATTCAGCGAGGACATATGAAAATGCACCTTCCAAACCTTCTCAGGAATTTTACACTTACGGAAGCTGAAACGAAAAATATCTACCGGCATTTTGAAAGTCATCCGGTATCGCACAAGGCAGTTGAAGAATATATTAAGGATTTGAGATTACGGGGATAGTAGTACATGAAGAATTATTACGCACATGGAAAACTTTTATTAACCGGGGAATATATGGTACTTCTGGGAGCCAAAGCGCTTGCTTCACCCGTATTACCTGGTCAGTCTATTCAAATTGAAGAAAGGCCCGTGCAAAATAAGCCGATGCTATGGTGGAAGGCTTTTTCAAAAGAAAAATTATGGTTTCTTGCGGGGATCAATTTATCGGATTTCTCTATAGCGACCACAAATAATAAAGATGTTGCTGAATTTCTGGTTTTAATACTTAAAGAAGCACAGAAAATAAATCCGGCATTTTTACCACCTGATTTTATTTACGAGGCTAAAACACAACTGGAATTTGACAGAAACTGGGGACTGGGCAGCAGCTCTACGTTAATATCCTTAATTTCGCAATGGGCGGAGGTTGATCCATATAATCTGTTTTTTAATACAAGCACCGGATCAGGATATGATGTGGCCTGTGCCCGGGCAAAAAATCCCCTGATATATTATCTGGCAGATAAAAAGGTTCCGGTGTCGGAGAGCGTAAACTTACATCAGCAAATTAAAAAGAGCCTGTATTTCATTTATCTTGGAAAAAAATCAAATTCACCGCAAAGTGTAAAACACTTTTTAGAATCTGTGATTCCGAAAGAAAAAGATATGCGCAGAATTGGTGAAATAAGCCAAAGCTTTACAACGGTTCAATCTGTGGAAAAAATAAAAGAATTAATCACAGAGCATGAACGTATTCTCGCTTCAGTATTGCATCGTGATCCGGTGAAACAAAAGTTTTTTCCTGATTTTAAAGGAGAAATAAAATCCCTGGGTGCCTGGGGAGGAGATTTTATTATGGCGAGCTGGAATAAGTCTGAAGAGGAATTAAAAAAGTATTTTATTTCGAAGAAGCTGAAAGTTATTTTTAACTATAAGGAATTAATACGGGATGAATAATTTGGTGCTGCACAACGAATATCTTAAACAGGCTGAAAGTCTAAAAATTTCCGGGATTGTTGAACCGGGGAAAATATCCTGGAAGTGCCCGTCGAATATTGCACTTATTAAATATTGGGGAAAATTGCCGGGTCAGCTTCCCCGAAACCCATCCCTGAGTTTTTCCCTGAATAATTCAACTACCACATTGAATCTGGAATATAAATCTATAAATGAACGCGACAAGGAAAGCAGACTGGATTTTACTTTTGAAGGGATGAAAAATCCGGAGTTTTCTGAACGGATCAATTTGTATTTGCACCGGGTGGCTGTTTATTTCCCTTTTTTGAATCAATTAAAAATAGAAATCCAGTCGTCAAATTCATTTCCGCATTCTGCAGGCATTGCATCTTCTGCCTCATCATTGGGAGCCTTAGCATTAGCTGTTTGCAGTATTGAGCAACGATTATTCGGCACCTTATCCGAAGGTAAAACATTTTTTCGGAAAGCCTCATTCATGGCAAGGCTTGGATCGGGCAGCGCAAGCCGATCCGTGTTTCCGGGGTATACAGTTTGGGGTAAAACCGAACTGGTTGAATCTTCGAGCGATGAAACAGCAGTGCCAATAAATGCGATAATCCATCCGGTGTTTTCAGATTATCGTGATGATATATTAATCATTAGTTCTGGTAAAAAAAATATCTCCAGTTCGGAAGGCCACAGCCTAATGGAAAACCATATCTATGCGCCGTCTAGATATCAGCAGGCTGGAAATAATTTTGCTGAATTACTCAGGGCATTACACCTTGGTGACGAGTCTGCTTTTGGAAATATTGCTGAAAACGAAGCCTTAAGCCTTCACGCCCTGATGATGACTTCTGAGAAAAGTTTTGTTTTAATGCAGGCTAATACCCTGGAAGCAATTCATCGAATCAGGGAATTTCGTATCCGTACCGGATTGCATGTGTATTTTACACTCGATGCCGGGGCAAATATTCATTTGTTGTACGCAAAATCAAGCTCCTCAAAGGTTCATGATTTTATAAAAAACCAGCTTGCTGAACTTTGTGAAAACAGGAAATGGATTTCTGATTTTGTTGGCAACGGACCCGTAAAGTTAATCTAGCAGAGCTATGGCAAACAGAATATTTTATTCTAAAATATTGCTTTTTGGCGAATATTCCATTTTATGTAATTCGCAAGCCCTTACTATTCCATTCAAAAATTATAGTGCCAGCCTGAAATTCCCCAACTTAAAAATTGCCGATAAAAGTGCTGCCTCTTCGAACAGGATATTAAAAAAGTATGCTGATTTTTTATCAGAAAATGTAAGAGTACAGCTTGAAGAAGCAGGTTTTGAATTTTCTGCTTTCGATAAGGATTTGGAGAATGGGTTATTTATGGAATCTACTATTCCCCATAATTATGGTCTTGGAAGTTCCGGAGCACTGGTTGCTGCAGTGTTTGATAGATATTCAGGTGTTAATAATAATATAAACCTTGATGATCAAAATTTAGCCGCATTAAAAAAACTATTTTCAAAAATGGAATCCTGGTTTCATGGTAAAAGTTCCGGTATAGACCCGCTAAGTTGTTACCTTCAGATTCCGTTATGGATTTTAACTGACAATAGAATATCAATACCTGATGCCGGGAAAATTAAGAATGTTTCAGGTAATTGGTTTTTAATTGATACAAAGAGGAAAGGAGCCACCGGGCCGCTGGTTCAGCATTTTTATCAATTATGCCAAAATAAAGCATTTCAGCGTTCCATGGAGAATAACCTTATTCCGGCAACAAACAGGGCTATAGAATCTTTTCTTACCAACCAAACAGAAATGCTCTATACTGAGCTTCTGAAAATTTCTCAATATCAATATGATAATTTTCAAAAAATGATACCAAAAGAATTCCAAAAAATCTGGCAGGAAGGTCTGAATTCAAATTTATACTATCTAAAACTTTGTGGTTCGGGAGGAGGGGGGTACCTTCTTGGAATGGCAAAAAACAGGGCTGATATAAACCAAATGCAAAAAACATACGAGGTAATTTGGTTATAAAAGATCTTTACTTTCTCAAAAATTCAGAGCAAAATATCCGGGAATATTCATTTTTATAAAAATCTGCAGCAATATCGCTGTATCTGAATTGCCTGGCATGTGATTTAATTCCGTAGGGGAAGATTGCGGCATTTTTCCATTCAAGAATTTCTGCTTCCGGTTTCTGAAAACCATAATTATATGCCGTGGCATAGAATTCTATTTTTTCTAGTTGTGTTTTACATTGAACGGATTTATGGATAATTGTGGTAGCATCATAAAAACAACTGGCATAAATAAGCTGCCATTCGAAAGATTTTAAGCGTTGAATCCTTTTTTTTCTGTTCTTTCTTTCCGACAATGTTTGCTGATCGGAAAATACCCTGTACTTTTCAGAAAGTAAAGAATTCTGAAGTACAAATGATTCCAGTTGTTCTGCAAACGATGGTTTCATCTGAAAATAACCAATGGAATAATCAGCATGGTTTTTTCCGTATTCCACATAGATCAGTTCCAGGGCTTTTGTCTCGAAAAAATCCTGGAATATTGAATATCGGATAAGTTCAGGAAACAATAAGGAAACAATTACAGCGGTATCTGAATTGTATTTTGTACAAGTTTGCAGAATCTGTTTGTGGTTTTGTTTATAAAAATTTATTGCCCAGTCGTAATCAAAAGTAAATTCTGTTCTGTAATCTGTCTTTTGTTCAATAGTAAAAAACAAGGTTAGGTATAGAAAAAATCTCATCAGGAATAAAATCTTTTTATTCTATTATCCAAGAGTTAATTTATTATCGATTTTGGTTGTCCTGTAGTTTCCAGCACATTCGACCATAATTCTCCTTCGAGGGATATTTTTTTTCGTTCTTTCACGGTTACCGGAATTGGAACTATGGTGAATTGTGAATTCCAGAAGCCGCATACAAAATCAGTACGTCCGGCCATGGCTGCATGGATCGCATTTTGGGCCAGTAAATTACAAAACAGGCTGTCGTTGGCATTAGCAGCAGCGCTACGAATAATGTAACTCGGATCGATATATTTTAATGTAAACGGAAAATTTTCTTTTAATAATTCTTCCTCGATTCTTTCTTTAAGAAAAATACCAATGTCTTTGTATTTGACATTACCTGATAAATCACTCTTCCTTTCCTCATTCTCAAACAAATTTTGACCGGCGCCTTCGGCAACTACTATAAGGGCATGATGTTTTCTGTTTAGCCGGTCTTTCAGAATTTTAAGAAATCCGTTTGGGCCATAGAGTTCAAAGTCCATCTCAGGAATAATAACGTAATTTACCTCCTGCACGGCCAGTGAGGCATTGGCTGCAATAAATCCGGAATCCCGACCCATAAGTTTTACCAGAGCTATTCCGTTATAAGCCCCTTTAGCCTCGTTGTGTGCGCCTGTAAGTACATCTGTGGCAATAGTGAATGCCGTTTCAAAACCAAATGATTTTTCAATAAGATTAATATCGTTATCGATAGTTTTGGGAATTCCGGCCACGGAAATTTTAAGATTTCGTCTTTTTATCTCTTCCGAAATAAAATGAGCGCCTCGCAGTGTTCCATCTCCGCCGATAGTAAACAGAATATTAATATTCAAACGCTCCAGGGCATCCACAATTTCCGAAACATCCTGATTTCCACGGGATGATCCTAAAATGGAACCACCCTGCATATGGATATCTTCTACAAAGTCAGGGGTAAGTTCAAAAATATCATGCTTGTATTTTGGAATAAATCCCTGGTATCCGTATTTGATTCCGATAATACGTTTTACTCCATACCGGTCATATAATTGCATTACTAATCCGCGGATCATATTATTTAATCCGGGACACAATCCCCCGCAGGTGACAATAGCAACTTTGGTTTTAGAGGGATCAAAGTAAATAAATTCTTTTGGGCCTGCTTTTTCAAATGAAACCGGAACATATCCATTTTTACAGCTTTCCTGATAATGAGCAAGTGAAGCATTCATTAGAATACGTTCTTCATCTAAAACATAATTAAATATTCCGTCACCAAGTTCTTTTGAAAGATGCAATGGTGAGGGGATCGAGCACTTGCCTAATTGTTGTACAATATATTCGTTATCCATTTTTTGATGTCTAATCCTAAGTCGTTGTTTTAAGGTTTCGAATTTACAAAAATCAGGAAATAATTGACGTAAATAAATCTTTATACTTGTCTGAAATAATTCTCCATGTATAAAGCACTTCGGCAATGTTTTTCATTTTTTTTCCTGTTAATATAAGATCATTAGCCGGCGATTGACGAATTTTAATTTCCAGGTCTTCCTGATTTTGAAAATAAATGGCTTCATTTTTTGTGGTTTCCCTGTTAAAAGCATTATCAAAACAAAACACCGGCAAACCCAAAAACATGGCTTCTACCAGCGATGGATTGGTTCCTCCGCAACTATGCCCGTGTAAATAGGCAAAACAATTGCTTCGTATGCTGTTCAGTTTTGCCAGATCATATATCGCTTCAGGCAAATTTATATTTGGGTACCGGCTGTATTTTTCTTTTAATTTTTTTCCGAACCTGCTGTTGCTCCAATTTCCAATAATAACCAGTTTTTGGTCCTTTAATTTTATAAATGTTTCTATTAGCAATACTGCATTATTCTCAGGTTCAATGCGCTGAACCGCAAGAAAATAGTCTCCTGCTTCAAAACCGGTAAACGATTTCTCATATTTAATTTTGTTATTCAAAACATGATCTCCACCATATTCAATAAGAACACTTTTTTTTTGGTATACATACGATGTATATTTTTTTATTTTCAGGTGATCGGCAATTATTGCATCTGCATTTATTACTGCTGTTTTTTCAGATATTCTTAAAAATAATTTAGCCCAACGGCTCCATTTATCACGGGTCCACTCATGCCCGTCAATATGCACTATAATTTTTTTCCGAAAAAAAACTTTAAGTATTGGAAGGATCATAGCACCGGAAACCCCAAGTAAAAGTAAAATTTCACATGTAAAAACAGCATGGAGTATCGACAGGCTGTCATAAAAAATACTTGTGATTCCGTTGGCCGACAGAGGAATAAAAATCCTGTTTACACCTTGTGTTTTTTTTTCGCGCTCGGAGCGTGTATATAATGGTTTACTGCAATAAACCTGCAGATCAAAATCGTTTGATAAATTATTGGCGATTTGTTCTGCCAGGGTCTCGAATCCGCCATACCGGGCCGGTATTCCTGCTGAGCCGATAAGAGCAACTGATATTTTCCTGAATTTAATAATGATATTAATTTTTTTGAAATTGATTATGGAGCTGATTTTAATAATAAGCTTTCCTGTTTTAAAACATTTAAAAATACAGGAACTTTATTTGAAAAAGAACTGCAATTTATATATTTGTGTGGATTAAAATAAAATAATGTATGGCTTTAGAATTTGGGGAACTTGATCTGGCTAAATTTATTATGATTGGCGACAGGGTTTTGATTAAACCCAAAACTCCTCTTGGCAAAACTCAATCGGGACTTTATCTGCCTCCGACTGTTCAGGAAAAAGAACAAATACAGGCCGGTTATGTAATTAAGGTTGGCCCCGGGTATCCGATTCCGGCAATTAACGATATTGATGAACCCTGGAAAGATAAAAGAGAGGAAGTTAAATACGTTCCCCTGCAGCCTATGGAAGGTGATCTGGCAATTTATATGCAAAAAAGCGGCTACGAAATAGAATTTAAAAAAGAAAAATATATCATTATTCCTCATGCTGCAATACTAATGCTGATCAGGGATAAAAGTTTATTTGAATAATTTATCTCCTCAAGGTAAAATTGTAAATAAGGCCCCTGAAAATTCAGGAGCTTTTGTGTGAACCCGGAGGGACTTACCGATGAAGATTTTGTAAGTCGTACCTCCCAACAAAATCTATATCGGCATAAACTTCTCGTTCCTCCGGCAATTGCAGTCAGATTAATATATCAAAAAAAAAGGCCCCTGAAAATTCAGGAGCGTTTGTGTGAATTCGGAGGGACTTACCGATGAAGATGTTTAAGTCGTACCTCCCAACAACATCTATATCGGCATAAACTTCTCGTTCCTCCGGCAATTGCAGTCAGATTAATATATCAAAAAAAAAAGCTCCTGAAAATTCAGAAGCTTCTGAGTGAACTCGGAGGGACTCGAACCCCCAACCTTCTGGTCCGTAGCCAGATGCTCTATCCATTAAGCTACGAGTCCAATATTGATATAAGACCTAATGTTTCGGTGTGCAAATATAGAAAAATTGATTAAAACTCTTAAGCTCGTTAAAGAAATAGTAATAAAAATAAATTATTCTTTTGCCAGGGGCAATGTAAATGTAATATTAGTGCCCACACCCTCGGTGCTTTCAACATTTATCTCACCTCGGTTTAGTTCTACAAATTCTTTGCACAGTATTAATCCAAGGCCGGTTCCTGTTTCTTTTTTTGTACCCAGGGTGGAATGACTTTTATCCAGTTTAAATAATTGTTGAATGCTTTCCTTACTCATTCCTAAACCATTATCTGCAACGGTAATGGTTACAAATTCACCTTCATTACCCGCGTAAATTTTCACCTTCCCCTTATTATTGGTAAACTTTATAGCATTCGACAGCAGATTTCTGAGTATGGTATTTACCATATTTTCATCGGCAAATATTATTGTATTTTTATTAACCTGATTTACGATTTTAATGTTTTTATACTGGGCATTCGTATTGAGCAATTCTATGTTGATATTTACCAGTTGATGGAGCTGTAATTTTTCAGGACTAAATCCGATTCTGCCTGTCTGAACCCTCGACCAGTTTAGCAAATTTTCAAGAAGGTTATAGGCTTGTTTTGCCGACAAAGACATGGTTTCTGCTATATCCCTGATTTCTTCAATATTGTATTCTTTAATATTGGTAGATAACAAATCACTTAACCCCATAATGTTAAAAAAAGGATTTTTTAGATCATGGGCAACAATAGAGAAAAACTTATCTTTTGTGGAATTCAGTTCTTTAAGTTGTTTTTCTTTTTCACTTAAACTTAAATGAGTTTTAATTCTTGCAACAAGCTCTGCGGCATTAAAAGGTTTGGTAATGTAATCAACACCTCCAAATTCAAATCCTTTTGAAATACTGTCATCATCTGTTTTAGCTGTAATAAAAATTACAGGGATATCTTTGGTCTTTTTATTACTTTTCAATTTTTTGCATACATCAAAACCATCCATTTCCGGCATCATAATATCTAATAGAATAAGGTCGAAATTCTGGTTTAATGCATGTTGAATAGCCTCAGCACCATTTTGGGCAAAATTTAAATTGTAGTTTTTCCCTTTCAGAAATCCGGCTATAACCTGAATGTTTTTTGCAACATCATCAACTATTAAAATCGACTTTCTTTCATCTTTCCTTTTCATTGTAGTGTTGTATCCGTTTAATTTTTTATAAGTTCAGGAAAAGTGCCTAAAATAGATTTCATACTTTCTATATCGAAATTTTTAACGGCATTTAGAAGTTGATTGGAAAATTTAACCAGCACTATAATATTGTAATCTCTTCCGGTTTTATTTATCTGATTTGCAAATTCTTCAACCTCTTCAAATGATGAAGAAATAATTACCTTCCGGTAATCGCCATTATAAATCTCAGATAAAATTTTCTGTACCCTGGTCGCTTCATTTTTATCCTTAAAATTATTAAATTTCTCAGGAACGGGTATCTCTGTGTTTAATTCAGATTTAACAGTATATTTAAGGTATTTCATTACTTCTAAATATACATCCTGAATTTTAATAGGTTTTCTTAAAAGACCGTTAAATCCCATTTCTTCCAGTTCTTTTTCATCTTCTGATAATTTAAAGGCTGTAACCGCTACAATGGGTATATGCCGGGTGGTATCATTGTTTCTTAATTCTTTTGCAACTGATATTCCATCAATGTCTGGCAGTTTAATATCCAAAAGGATCAGGTCGGGAATATGTAATTTGGCTTTATGGATGGCAGATTTACCATCCTCAGATTCTATTATTTTCAATTTTGAATTTCGAAACATACTTACGAGCAAATCCCTGTTTATGGCAATATCATCAACAATTAAAATTTTTGAGTTTTTAAATTCAATTTTCTGATAATTTAAATGGTTATTAATTATTGTTCTGGTTGTTTCCAGTGTATCGACAACTTCAATTTTTTTAAAAACAACAGTAAAATTACTTCCTAATCCGGGTTCACTTTCCACCGTTATCTTGCCATTCATTATTTCAACCAGTTTTTTAGTGATGGTAAGGCCCAAACCTGTTCCTCCATATTTTTTTGTATTCAGTTCATCCTGTTGCTTAAAGGCATCGAATACTTCTTTTTGTTCAGATTTGGGAATGCCAATTCCGGTATCTTTTATACTAATTACTAAATTAACAAGCTTTTTGTTCTTACTATATCTTGCTTTTTTAATACTAATATGAATATTTATAAATCCTTTTTCTGTAAATTTTACTGCGTTTCCCACCAGGTTTAGTAATATTTGCCGTATCCGCAGCTCATCAAGGAGGATGTTATTTGGTACATCAGCTTCGATTTGCACCTGGAAATCAAGGTTCTTTTCTGCTACTTTTAAAGAAAATATGTGTTTTATTTCCTCAACTATTACCCTGATATTTAAAGGTTCTTTTGAGATAGCCGTTTTTCCAGCCTCAATTTTCGAAAGATCAAGCAAGTCATTAATCAGGTTTAAAAGAGTTTTACTACTCGACTTTATTGACTGAAGATAATTTTGATGGTTTACATCCGATAACTGAATTTCAAGTAAATCCGTAAATCCTAAAATAGCATTTATAGGTGTACGGATCTCATGAGAAATATTCGCCAGAAAGATGCTTTTTGCCTGATTGGCTTGTTCGGCTTCTGTTTTAGCCTCTTTCAGCCGTTCTTCAGATTGCTTTTGTGAGGTAATTTTCCGGATAACTGCAATAAGCTCATTCCCACTAACAATTAATCGGGCATCATAATATTCAATTTCTCCGTTAAGTTCCATCTCATATTCAAATGATTGAATTTCACTAGTCTTGAATGCCCTTGTAAAATATATTTTAAATTTCTCGGAGAGGTCACCTGTAAAAATTTCAGTGTAATTTTTCCCCATAAACTGTGAGTGAGTATAAACCAACTGGTCTGGTTGATCTGTAAACACATCAATAAAATCACCTTTTTTATTCAACACAAAAATAATATCAGGAACTATCTTTAACAGGGCATGTTTTCTTGATTCACTTTCAACAAGGGCTTTAATTGCTTTTTTGCGTTTTGTAATATCCTGAATAATTAGAAATAATTTAATTTGTTCTTTTGTTGAAACCGGTGTTATAAATAATTCAACATCATGAATTGTTCCGTTCTGCAGTTTATGTTTTAATGAAAAAAACCGGACCTCGTTGTTTAACGCGAATTTTAAATCATCAATACTGAGTTTTGTAGTTTTATGGTTAAGGTCAAAAATGGTTAGTTGAGTGAAATGTTCTTTTTTGTACCCATAAAATATTTCAGCAACTTTATTTACATCGTCAATTTTCCCGTTTTCAGGATTTACAACCAGCATCACAGCGCTGTTATCTTCAAAAAATCCACGAAACTTTTCCTCACTTTCAACTAAAGCTTCAAGGGCTTTCTTTTTTTCTGTAATATCATCTTTTATGGATAAAAAGTGAGTAATTTCTTCTTTTTCATTTAATACGGGCGCTATTATTGCCTGTTCCCAATATAACTCTCCATTGTTCTTTTTATTTAAAAATTCTCCTTTCCATACCTGCTTTCTTAGAATAGTCTCCCACATGTCTTTATAAAAATCATCATTATGGAAATTGGTTTTAAGTATCCGTGGGTTCTGTCCGATTACTTCTTCAGATTTGTATCCGGTAATTGCTAAAAAGGCAGGATTGACAAATTCAATGTTACCCTCTAAATTTGTAATAACAATACTGCTTGGACTTTGCTGAATAGCTGTGATTAACTTATTAATTTCTTCTTTTGCTTTTTTCTTTTCACTTATATCCCGAAAAACGGTAGCCCGGAAACCATCATTATTATTACGATTTATATATTTTGATTCGATTTCAACATCGATTATTTTTCCATTAGCATGTTTAATCCGGATCTCACATGGATCTGCCGTACAATTCCGAATTCTGTCTAAAAGTTCATTTTTGTATTCAGGCAAAACATAAAAGGGATTGGTGCCGTTATTAAGGATATCGTTTCTGTTATAACCCGTTAGTTCTTCAAAGCGTTTGTTGACATCTAACGCCACTCCATCTTTATGGATAATAATTCCTTCTGTAGTTAAACTGGAAAACTGTTTGTATCGCTCTTCACTTTCACGTAATGAATCTTCAACCGTTTTTCGTTTAAATAATTCTTGTTCAAGAACAGATGTCTGTTCATGATCTTTTAACTTCAGTAAATTTTGTGCAACATTTAATTTTTCATTTTCTTGTTTAGCCTGATTAATTGAGGCATTTAGTAATAAGATGGATGAAGAAACCACACCTAAAAAAAGCTGTAAGGTAATGGCAGTTTCAGTGGGATCAGGATAAACAAACGGGCCAATATTATATTTTGTAAGAAGGATAATTGATATGCCGGCAATAAAAAGGAAAATGGATACAATTTGCTGTCCGTATCTGTATGCTATTATTATTAAAATTGGAATTAAAATATAGGGAAGACTCTGATGAATAACTGCAGGCAACAGATCAAAAGAAACCAATATTTCAGTTAAGAAAAAAATAATTGTCAAAAAGATTATCTCTGCTACGTGTTGTTTAGATATTGCCTGTGTATAGGTTGGTCTAAAAATGTAATATATAAAGGGTGTTAAAATAAATATACCCGTAGTATGAGACAACCAGTTTATAACAAGCAGGGCTTTAACAGGTAAAATGTTTGCAGGATATGAATAGATGACAACCGGAATAAATATTAAAGTATGCAGCAGGGTGATAAGGATTCCAATAAGGAAAAATTTAAAAGTAAATGGAAAATTTGAAAATAGATTTTTTGTATTGATATATCTAGCGATAAGATGATAACCAACAATTCCTTCTATTGCTGCACCCATTCCGGCAAATATTGAAGGTATAATATAAACATCCGGTGAAAAAGAAATATTCTGTTTGTGAAGAATAAAAATGGAAGCTAAAAAGGCACCAATAAATAATCCGGGCCACAATTGTATGCCAAAAATCAGCAAAATACCAAGGCCAATACCGGCAGATAGTTGCAAAGGAATTAAATTGCCCGGAGTTAGCGCGAAAACTAATCCTGAAATATCTAAAATAAAATACAGTGAGGCAATAATAAGTATTCCTAAAATAATCGGTCTGCCTGTTGATTGTAATTTTTTAGTAGTTGCCATGCAAACTATACATAGAATTAATAAGATTAGTTATTAATCTTTATTAATAACCGTATCTAATATAAAGGGTTTAGTCTGGTTGGGAATTAATTGTAAGATATAAAAAAATAAAATAACTTATACTAAGTTGAAATAAAATTGTACAAGAAAGGAAAGATTAATTCTTCAGTACTAATGCGATTTATCCGGTAATTTCTGCTGATTTAAAATCGGGAATAAATTTCCTAAGGAGGTTTTCAGTATCCATACGTTCAATTTCTGCACCAATTCTTGAGGAGAAAAGGGAAAAAATATGCCGTGTATTTGGTATTTCCACCATGGGTTTATCATCCATAATGGCCAATATTCCTATAACTTCTCCATTTGAATTAAATACAGGACTGCCCATAAAACTTTCGATTCCCATGTTAGAAACTAAATAATTCTGAGGAAAAAGTTCGGAAAGCTTTTGGGGATAAAATGAAGTATAACCTTTAATAATATTTTGTAACGGACTGCCGTCAATTTGAAAAACAATGTTTTTTTCATCTTTCTGATCAGCACAAAATTTCAACGTAACCACCTGACTGTTTTTTTGGTCTATTTTACCAATAAAAGCAAATTTGGTATCATACGTTTGAGAAAGCAAACGGGTTAATTCCTTAAAGAATACCATTCCGGTAACTTTTGAGGTCTGACGTATTAATGTTGATAAGGCTTCTTCTGCCTTAAGGTAATCAACCACTTTTGTGATTTTAAGTACAATAATATTTTGACTGTCAACAACTATTTCAACTGCTGAAAGCCGGCCCCAAAAAGTATGGTTTTTAAGCGTAATAAAAGATAATTCCTGGGTATACGTTTCACCGGAATGGATCTTAGATATAACCATTGATTTACTGAACTTTGCCGGTTCATTTTGATACAGGTTAAATAAGGGGATATTAATAAGATCAACTTTATCTGAAGCGTGAAATAAATCGACCGCTTTTTTATTACATTCCAGGATTGTGAAATCACTGCCATCAATAATTAAAACGGAATCACTGGCATTTTCAAAAATAAATTGAACAAACTCGTTGTTCATCCATAACGAACCTCTGTTTATGGGCAATTTACTGAGTTTATATTCACGCATAACTAATTATTATTGGTAAGGTATTGAACGTCTTTACGGTTAGAATTAAAATATGTTATCATTTTTTTATTACATTTTGACTAAGCGTATAAAAAATAACGTTATACAATATAACTCATTAAATTTAAAATTGTTTTACATTAAAGTTTAAATTAATATTAAAAATGCAACGCCATGTAACTTTCTGTAATACATAAAAATAGTTCCTGTGATTGTGAATTGTTTCTATTAGATTAAATTGAAGACAAATTCATTTATTTATTTGTAATTTTAAGTAAAACCAAATTGTTTGACGAAATGAAAAAAACACTGAAAATCCTGTTTATTACAATTCTTGTAATATTTGCTGCATTAATTATTACCCCAATGCTTTTTAAAGGAAAGATTATGAAGATTGCAAAAAACCAGATAAACCAGAATATAAATGCACGGGTAGAATTTTCAGATTTAGGGATATCATTATTAAAAAATTTTCCTTACCTGAATCTTTCTTTAAAAGATTTAACGGTTGTTGGAATAGGGGCATTTGAGACTGATACTCTTATCGCTTTTCGCTCGTTTGATGTAGCAGTTGATCTTATCAGCGCTATAAAAATGGAGCATATTAAGGTAAAAGAAATTATCCTTGTACGCCCGCAACTCAATGCTCATGTTTTAGTCGACGGCACGGTTAACTGGGATATTATGAAACCATCAGAAGAGGAAACAATAGAAACCGATACTACTATTAGCGAAATTAGTACCCAAATAGTTTTAAAGAAATTTGAGATTCAACATGCCGATATTTCTTATTTAGACGACAGTTTAAATATAACTGCAGCACTTAACGATTTTAATTTTATGCTTTCCGGAAATTTCGCTGAAGATTTTTCTTCATTATCCGTGAATTCCACTTCAGCAAGCGTAAATGTGAGCATGGAAGGAATTCAATATGTTAAACATGCTACCATGAATTTTATGGCCATAGTGGATGCCAATTTAAAAGACAATATCTATATTTTAAAAGATAACGAATTATCATTAAATAATATGGCTTTGCAATTTGAAGGCAGTGTAAGTTTGCCCAATGAGGAGGATATTGATGTGGATTTAAAATTTAACACAAAAAAAACTGATTTTAAATCCTTACTGTCTCTTATTCCGGCAATTTACATGAAAGGTTATGAAGATTTGGAGACCCGCGGGAATTTCGCCGTTAACGGAAATATAAGAGGAACTTATAACGAAAAATTTATGCCTTCGGCATCCTTAAAACTGGAAGTTCAGGATGCTATGTTCAAATATCCTGATTTGCCAAAATCCGCCGAAAAAATATCCGTGGACTTAAGTATGTATTTCGATGGAGTTCAAAACGATAATTCAACAATTGATGTGAATAAATTTCATGTTGAACTTGCAGGGAATCCATTTGATATGACTTTAAATATTAAAACTCCTGTTTCAGATCCTTATATCAATGCAAGTCTGAATACTAATCTTAATTTGGCAAGTATCAGAGATGTTATCCTTCTTGAGGATATGACATTAAATGGTGAAATAATATCAAACCTGGATGCTATGGGATATTTGTCTTATATCGAAAATGAACAGTATGAAATGTTTAAAGCTGATGGCAATATTAAGATAAAAAACTTAGTAATAGAAGGTGCTGCTGTACCTCAAAAAGTTACTATTCAAACAGCCGAGGCGGTGTTTTCGCCCAAATATGTTCAAATTGAAAATCTTAACATGACGATTGGTCAAAGCGACATGCAATTTTCCGGCAGGGTAGAAAATTTTATACCTTATGTTTTTTCTGACGGGACCATTCGAGGTGACTTTATTTTCACCTCCGGTTATCTGAACCTGAATGAATTTATGACCGAAACAGAAGAATTACCGGAAGCAGAAGGAGATACTGTTCCCCTTACAGTTTTTGAAATTCCTGACAACATAGATTTTAAACTTACATCACGGCTGGATGAAATATTGTACGATAAAATAAATATTAAAAATACGGTTGGAATTATCTATGTAAGAGAAAATAAAATGATTCTTGAGAGGCTTAAAATGGAAATGCTGGGAGGTAATATTGCCCTTAATGGCGAATACAACACAAAAGACATTAAAGCTCCGTTTGTTAACTTTGCTATTCAGGCAAATGAAATAGGAATACCCCAAACAGTATCTTCTCTGAGTACCTTGGAAAAACTCGTTCCGATTGCCAAGAAAGCAAATGGAAATATCAGTTTAGGACTGGATTATTTTAGCTTTTTGGGAGAGGATATGAGCCCTGTGTTAAAATCTATTTCAGCGAACGGGAATCTTAAATCCGGTTCGATAGGCATAAATGATGCTTCAACTTTTCAGAAAATTGGTGATGTTATTAAAACAGATAAATTTAATAATATGACACTTAATGATGTTGCCATAAAATTTGAAGTAAAAAACGGTAAAATATTTGTCGATCCTTTTAAAACAAAAATGGGCGACACGGAATTTTTAATTGGTGGTGATCAGGGCTTGGATCAGACCCTGAATTATTCAATAAATATTTCGCTGCCCAAATCAATGTTAGGTAAAAATTCGCTCGATGTTGCAAGCTCAAAAGCTTCTCTTGCCGGGTTTAAGCTGGATCAGTCCACGTTTTTGAATTATGATATAAAGGTTACAGGCACATTTAAAGACCCAAAGATTTCATGGGATCTTAAAAATACATTGAAACAATCGAAAGAGGCTATTCAAAATGAAATTAAAGCAGAAGCCAAAGAAATTATCGATCAGAAAAAAGAAGCAGCTAAAGCAGTTGTCAACGAAGAGGCAGAAAGAATAATTGCTGAAGCAGAAAGAGAGGCTGAACAGGTCAGGGAAAAAGCACAACAGGCTGCGGATGCAGTTAGAAAAGAAGCGAATACCAATGCCGAGAAATTGGTTAAAGATGCAAAGGGACCAGTAGCGAAATTAGCAGCTGAACCAGCAGCAAAAAAACTTAAAGAAGAAGGAGAAAATAATGCTCGAAATATTGAAAGAGAAGCCGATGATAAAGCAAATAAAATAATTGAGGAAGCACGGAAAAAAGCGGATAAGCTGAAAGGAATATAAAATAAAAAAGCGGGATGGACCCCGCTTTTTTTATATCTGATGGTGTTAAAATCTTTTTTCCTGAATTCTGGCTTTTTTTCCGGTTAATTCGCGCAGGTAGAATATTCTTGATCTTCTTACCCTGCCATATTTGTTTATGTCTATTTGTTCGATAAAAGGCGATACAATCGGAAAAATTCTTTCAACTCCGATATTCCCCGACATTTTACGAACAGTAAAGGTTTCATTAATACCGGTACCACGGCGTTGCAATACAACGCCTCTGAACTGCTGGATTCTTTCTTTATTACCTTCTTTGATTTTATAGTGTACTGTTATTGTATCTCCCGCTGAAAATTTAGGTAGATTTTTTTCTACCGAAAATTCACTTTCAACAACTTTCATTAAATTCATTCTTATAAGTATTTATTTAAGTATAACCAGAAATTTTTCAGGTCGCAATATTACGAATATTTTTTGAGATGAAATAATAAAAAACTTAATTATTTGAAAGGATTATATTATTTAATGAGATTCTTCGCCATGATATAAGAATTTATCTCCTGTTTCATCGATCAATTTTCGATACCATGTTTCACTATATCCGGGTTGAGTATATTTGGGATTTTGCTCACCATCAACCTTTTCTTTTACGTTACCGTCCATATAGCGTGTAAATAAATGGCGGTAAAGTTTTTTCCATTCCGTAACCGTATATTCACCTGCACTAACAGAATAGCTGGTAATAAAATTTAATGCCTGGTTTTTATCGTTTTTATATAATTCAAGAGCGGTTTGATCTATAGCCGGAATGGTTTGAATAAAGTTTTTTTCGAGTTGGCTTTGTTTCGATTGTATTTCCGGGATCATTAGGCTATACCGGGTATATGCAAAGTTTGAAACCTGATTAAAAACCCAGAATGCAGCATCAGAATCAAACTCCATCATAGATCCTGTTCCCACAGCAAATGATCTGGGAATATTTTGCATTCCGCAATACATAGGCGTATAAACAGTACTGTATGTATCGTCTGCGCCAAACCATAATATTCCGCCAATAGGATCTGGCAACCCTAACCTGGATTGCGCGACAAATGAAAAGCCGGTTTGTTGTGTGGAAATTGCACGCTCATTAAAAAACGTTTTTCCATCCACCTCCCAGGTTAACGGACGCCAACGTACTATACATTCATAAGGTCCTGCACCAAAATCCTGCGTCATATCCAGTTCAGTACCCTGAAAATAATCACGCATGAGTCCCATTACATCTCTTACAGATAATTTTTTATCTGGTTTTACCCAAAGCGGCATACGGTTTTCCAGGTTTTCACCTTTAGCGTAATCCAGATACTGATCCATATTTTTATTTACTTTTCGAAACCCGCTCCATACCCTTGCTTCACAAAATCGTGCCGCACCAAAATCGAGTGGGGCATAAGTGTCAGCAAAACTAAAATCCTTATCTTCACCTTTGTAGTATCCCATTTCTTTTGCAAATGAAATTACATCAGAAGCATATAAGCAGTTCTCCGGATCATCTTGCGGAAAGGTAGTTATTCTGGCCTGGTTGGCGTGTCCACTGATATATCCATCAGGAATTCGCCGTGCTACCCAAACAGCTCCCTTATTAACATTTACAATTTTCTTATTTTTCCCTTTTCCCACAGGTTCTAATTTTGTGCCCTTTCCGATAATTTCCATAATCCATACTTCTTCAGGGTCGGAAATTGAAAAGGATTCTCCACTACTGTAATACCCGTATTCCGAAAGCAAATCATTAATTACCTGAATGGCTTCACGCGCTGTTCTGGCACGTTGCAGGGTAATGTACATCAGGCTGCCATAGTCAATTATTCCGGTGGTATCCTGTAATTCGGTTTTGCCTCCATAGGTAGTTTCACCTATTGCCACCTGGTGTTCGTTTATATTTCCAACAACCGAGTATGTATGTCTGGCTTGTTTTATTTTTCCAAGGTATTTGCCCGTATCCCATTCATATATATCCAGCAGCGTATTTTCAGGATAATCCTGAGCGGGTCTGAAATATAGTTCTCCATAGAGTACATGTGAATCAGCTGCATATGTAATCATTGTAGAACTATCTGTTGAAGCTCCTCTGGAGATCAGAAAGTTTGTACAGGGATAAATCAGGATACTTTTAGAAAAAAGGATAATCAAAAGAATGAGATATTTTTTCATCATATTAAAAAATTTGCCGGTAAAAATAACATAAAAAATATTTTTTGCCTGGAAATGTTGAATTATGATGGTCAATTATTCAGGAAAATTGTGTAAGGTGAAACATTTTTACAAGAAAATTGTTGATATACTATAATTTGATCAAAAAATGTTAATAAAAATAATTTCTTATGATATGTTATTGCTTATTATTTATTAAATTAGTAATGTAAAAAATTTAAAAAAATATTAAATAAAATAGAACAATTTCTAACATTAAACGTTAAAAAAATAGGTTAGTTAGTAGTTAGCAGGTTTAGTTAATAATTAGTTTAGATTGTCTATTTGTAGTTAGGGTTTAAATGGTGAGATTCAGATGAATCTCACCATTTATTTTTATAGGGCTGTATCAAATATATTCAAAGATTATTCCCGAAACGGAATCTTTGCCGGCGCCGGTAACAGACGCGTAAACATTAGGTTGTCCAAGATATCTCAGTAATCCAATAAAAGCAAATATTAGGGCTTCTTTATAGTTAATCAGTAATTTATCTGGTTGAATTAAATTATGTTTATTTTTTATTCGTATTGTTTCAACAAGAAATGTATTAAAAACTCCTCCGCCGGTTATTAAAATATTACCCATGTTTTCATGGCTTGTTGATTTATTTATCTGATCAGCGATATGTTCAGTTACAGTTCTCAGCTTATCTTTAACAGGAATTTCAAATTGATCCAACACAGGTAAAAAATCTTTTACCAGCCATTCTCTTCCCAGGGATTTTGGTCCTGTTTTAGAGTAATATGTTAATGTGTTTAGTTTTTCCAGCAGATTTCCATTAACTGATCCGTTTCGTGCCAGTTTCCCTTCAGTATCAAAGGAAAGTTTCAGGGGTTTTACCAAATGGTTGAGTACAATATTCACCGGACAAATATCGAAGGCTACTCTGTTATTGTTTTTATCAAATGAAATATTAGCAAAACCTCCCAGGTTTAAACAAAATTGGTAGTTCTGAAATAATAATTTATCACCAACAGGGACTAGCGGTGCCCCCTGGCCGCCAAGCGCTACGTCGAAAGATCTGAAATCTGAAATAGTAGTTCTTCCACATGTTGCTGCTATAGCTGCTCCATGTCCAAGTTGAAAAGTAATTCCTTTGGATGGCTGATGAAATATGGTATGACCATGCGACGCGATTAATTCCGGAATAAGGCCGGTCTCAGCTATAAATGTTTTGACCGATTGGCCAATATACTCTCCATATTCGTTGTGTAATTTTAGCAGTTCTAAAGAATTTAAATTAGATGCGCCGGATAATTTGTTCTTCCAATTATCTGAATATTCCAGTGTAATAGCTTTTTCAATCGTAAAATTCCACTTCTTATTCTGATGTCTAAAAGTACAAATGGCAAGGTCAATCCCATCAAGGCTTGTGCCAGACATGATACCCATAACCCTAAATTCTGATTTTGTGATTTTGCTATTCATTTAGCCCGGTAATTTTCTTAAAATAGTTTGAGGAAAAATAGGCACCTAAACTTAATAATAAAATTTTGCATCAAATTCACCAATATTCGCTTTATAATCTTCAACAATTATTTTCAATTGATGATACATATTAGGTTGAAGCCGGGTGCTGTCTATTGTATAGCTTAACATATTGGTTTTTGCATCAAATTCAAACAATGCCCACTCGCCATCAATATATCCATTATAAAAATGAATTCCTGCCAGGTCATCTGTGATAATAAAATTGAGTGTTTGATTACTCAGATATTTTTTATTTTCAATAAAACCGTTAGAGATTATTTTTGGAGGCAGGGTATCCATGGTAACTGCAAATTTCCCAAAATCTCTAAGCCTTGTGTAGACAAAACCTTCTTCCCATTCTCCACCAACAGATGAAATTTTATTGTCATCATCAATGGCGACAATCAGTGCTTTATCCCTATTGATCTCAGAAAGATTTTTAGTTTGAATTGCCAGCTCATAATATTTATGCACAGGTGTATTGGGATTATGAATATAGTGCACATCTGAATAATAATTTTCTTTGCCGGATTGCCGTGCATACTTAAAATTTAAATTTTTATACAGCGCATCAGCAGGCATGCTAATCTTTATTTCATTATCTTCAAATACATTAGGACGATCATAATAAAATGTTTTGATATAGCCTGAATCAACCTCTGAAAAAAGTACAGATGATTGTTTGGTTGTTGAAGCTACATTAAATTGAAGAAAAGCCTGATTATCATAAGCATCACTCATTGAGATTTTCACCGAATGAATAGTGTCATCACAAAAATCAACAATACCCCGGTTTTTCACATCCTGATAGATGTTTAATTTATTATTTGGATCGATAAATAACTTTTGAATGTTTGTGTTATTTCTCATTTTTTCCTCAAAATCTATATGACTTCTCACGTATCTGGCTTTTGCAAATGGAATTTTATCAATACAATGCGCATATATAAGTGTATCATCAACCTCAAGTTTTATTTTGTAAATGCCACATCTGTTGGTTGATCCATTAAGATAATCATAAGCCTCAATGCCAAAACCAATTTTACCCGACAAGGTAATACCGTTAGTATTTACATTATAAAGATTACTTATTTTATTTACGGCGAGCAATAATTTGGTATTTCTTCCATTAATTAAACTGTTTTCATTTTCGGGATAGATAGCCAGTTTGTATATAATCGGACTTATGTTATCAGTAACATTAAAACCCATTGAAAGTGCGTTCACCGGAACCTGACTTTTAGTTTCTCTTATCTCATAGTGTAAATGAGGACCTCCTGAACGGCCTGTGTTTCCTGAAATACCAATAATATCACCTTTGTTAACCTTAAACCGGTCGGGAGTAAGGTATAAATCAATTTCAAACTTTCTGCGCTTGTATTGCTGACTTTTAATATATTCAGTTAATTCCGGTGAGTAACCATTCATGTGCCCATACACTGTAGTATATCCATTTGGATGATTTATATATATTGCTTTACCATATCCTCCGCTTTGAATTTTTATCCGGGAAATATAACCGTCTGCCACAGCATATAAATTTTTACCGACTTCTCCCTGTGTTTTAATATCCAAACCGGCATGAAAATGAGTACTTCTCAACTCTCCGTAATTACCCGATAAAAAAACAGGTATGTCGAGTGGAGAACGAAATACTGAATCGAAACGTTCAGTTTGAGCTGCAGTTTTAAATTGGATAATTATCAAAAAGATGTAAGGAAAATGTCGGAAAAAATGCATATATTTATAAAAGTTGAAAATTAAAAAATTGTTTTTTCAGGTATGTAAAACTAATTTTAATTTTTTTAATTAAAATCAAAAAAGCTGAATTTTATATTTTTGTAATTATATTTGCATTAAGGTATAGAAAGTAAAAGATGGAAAATAATTATAATGAAATTGCAAGTGAGCTGAGGAGCAAGATAAAATCCATCATAATGCTTTACGAAACCGAAAAAGAAAAAAACCGGGTACTGAACAAACAGAACCTTCAACTTGTTGAAAAAGTAAACAGTCTTGAACAAAAAACTAACGACCTGGAGTTAAAATATAACAACTTAAAATTGGGCAAAGCGATTGCATCAGGAGATGAGAGTAAACATGATGCAAAGATTAAGATTAATAAAATAGTGCGGGAAATTGACAAATGTATTGCTCTTTTAAATAATTAACATAATAATAAAAAATGGACGATAAACTATCAATAAAAGTGCAGGTTGCAGATAGATATTATCCATTAAAGATTGAACGCAGGGATGAGGAAAAAATAAGAAAAGCTGCAAAACTTATAAATGAAAAGGTTCTTCAATACAAACAACGATACACCGACAAGGATTCGCAGGATTTTTTAGCAATGGCAGCCATGCAATTTGTTACAAGGTTGATGGAATGTGAGGAAAATCATGACTTGTCGCCTTTACTTGAAAATGTAAAGGAAATTAGTGAAGAGCTTAGTGAATATCTAAAAGAGGAGTAATATACGTTCTTTAAAATATGTATTTATCATTGCCCGCATAGTTTCTTCAATAAATTTTGTGAAACTCAACATTAATCAAATTGGAGCTTAGCTCACGTTTATCTAAAGCAGGCCATATTACCGCTTCGGCGGAATTCCGATTTATCGGGACATTGGAAACTTAAAATAAATTGGCGGCTCCACCCATGTCATAATGGGGTTTTATCAAAAATTGAAGAAATATGCGGGTTTTTTGTTTAATTTAATATCAAAATCAAAGATGATAACATCAATAGTACTTGAGGTACCAGCAATAGTAAAAGGAATTTCCATAGGAGCTGTGTCTTTTGTGATTGGAGGATTTCTTTCCTATCTGCTTTTTCAGCTTATTTTTAGAAAGCGGATACAGAATACAATAAAAGATGCTCAGGCAGAAGCAGAAGTAATAAAGAAAGATAAAATTTTACAAGCCAAAGAAAAATTTCTGCAACTAAAAAGTGAGCATGAAAAATATATTAACGAAAGAAATAATAAATTATCGGCTGCAGAATCCCGGTTCAAACAACGAGAAACAATTCTTTCTCAAAAAATTGAAGAAAATCAGCGTGCAAAGTCAGAACTTGATGTAATCAAAGAAAATTTAAATCATCAGCTGGCGCTAGTTGACAAGAGAAGTGAAGAACTTGATAAAATGCACAAGCAGCAGGTGGAACAGTTGGAAACCATTTCCGGGTTATCTGCCGAAGAAGCTAAAGAGCAAATGATGGAATCGTTGAAGGAAGAAGCCAAAACCCAGGCTATGTCTTACATCAACGAAATTATGGACGAGGCTAAAATGACAGCCACCCGGGAAGCGAAAAAAGTAGTAATTGAAACCATTCAAAGGGTATCTACCGAAGTGGCCATTGAAAATTCCGTTACCGTTTTTAACATCGAAAGCGATGAGATTAAAGGGAGAATTATTGGCCGTGAAGGTCGGAATATTCGTGCCCTTGAAGCAGCTACCGGTGTAGAAATAATTGTGGATGATACTCCCGAAGCTATTATTTTATCAGCCTTTGACCCTGTTAGAAGAGAGATCGCCCGGCTTGCACTTCACCAACTGGTTACTGATGGAAGAATCCACCCTGCACGGATCGAAGAAGTTGTGAAAAAAACCCAAAAGCAAATTGAGGAAGAAATTGTTGAAATCGGTAAACGTACCACAATTGATCTTGGTATACATGGTCTTCACCCTGAGTTGATCAGGCTGGTAGGTAAAATGAAGTACAGGTCTTCTTACGGACAAAATCTGCTCCAGCATTCACGTGAAGTAGCCAACCTGAGCGCTATTATGGCATCTGAACTTGGATTAAACCAGAAACTGGCCAAACGTGCAGGATTGTTGCACGATATTGGAAAAGTACCTGATGATGAGCCGGAATTGCCACATGCAATTTATGGTATGCAGTTGGCTGAAAAATATAAAGAAAAACCGGAAATCTGTAATGCTATTGGTGCACACCATGATGAAATTGAAATGACCAGCCTTATTTCTCCGATTGTACAGGTTTGCGATGCCATCTCAGGAGCACGTCCGGGCGCCCGTCGTGAAGTTGTGGAATCATATATAAAAAGACTTAAAGATCTGGAAAATTTGGCATTAACCTATCCGGGTGTAATGAAAACATATGCTATTCAGGCTGGCAGGGAACTCCGGGTTATTGTGGGTAGTGACAGGGTAACCGATAATGAGGCCGATCAATTGTCTGCAGACATTGCTAAAAAAATTCAGGATGAAATGACGTATCCGGGTCAGGTGAAAATTACTGTGATCAGAGAAACAAGGGCCGTAAGCTACGCTAAATAATTATTTTTTGCACTACTTTAATCAGGTCGTTCAACCGTTGGATTTTATCCTGAAATCCAACTTTTTCGTATGCAAGAATTAAATTATTTATTAACCGTATTAAAATTTCTGCATTGGAACAGGGTACATAATAAGACTGATCATGTTCCATGTTTTGTTGTGTAAGAAAGTAGTCAATCTCTCTTTTTCCTAATACTACTCCTTTGTTATAAGGATTAATGTAAAATAAAATATCCTCTGTTTCGTCCTTGGAATCGTATTGCCGAAATTCATCTTTATAGGCAAGTATAAAATTTTTAGGCAGATTTACACCATAAATTGGTAAATCAAGCTTATGCGCTATTGAAAGATATATTATGGCCAATGAAATCGGATTTCCCTTTTTTGTTTCTATAACCTGGTTAATGTATGAATTTTGTGGTGAATAAAAATTTGAGGTATTTCTTGAATATTTATGAAGGTCAAAAATTACATAATTTAAAATTTTAACTTTTTCCAGTGCAGTCAGGTTATTATTAATCTCCAGCCATACATCTTTTCTGATATTCTCAATTTCCTCATCAATTCTGTTAAATTCAATTTCAGGAAACTGAAACTGTGCTAAATAAAAAGCCCCTTCTAGAATATAATCATGCCCTGATTGAACCCATTGCCCCAGGTTAGCTTTGGTTCTGTTGAATTGAATATTTTGTATAACATTTTCCAAACGGCCCTGTAATACTTCATTTAAAGTAGTTTCCCAGGCTTTTTCGAGTTCAGGTATGACTGACACCCCTTTCTGCAAAAGATTTTCTGATACCATATTCACAACTTCTGTATCGGTATCATCCAGCAATGAAATAAGCGCCTTAATTTCCTTATCAGTCATATATTTTTTAAAATTTTAAAATTATATCCGGTCTGTTGTAATTTATAATCTAATAATAATTTAGCAATTTTTTATATTAATCTGAATATTTTGCTTGTACAATTTTACTTTAAAAAGAAAAAATAAAATATATAAACTTATTATTGATGGTATTTGTTCAACACTACAAATTATTATATAGACAAAGAAAACTATATAGCGTGCCCCATTTTCACATCTATTAAATTTTACTGAATATAAACGGCCTCTAATTTTTGGTTAACAAATATGATTTAATCTTAATTTTACAACCACAAACACCAGCAACTATGGATCCAAATCTATTGATTATTTTAATGTGCCGCAATTAAACATATTCACAAATTTTTTCTGAATTTCAAGATCAATTTTTTGTGATAATCACAATTAATGTATTTTTGTCGTTGGAAACGTAATCCATTTAAATTGAATAATATGAAAAAACAACTCACTTCTATATTAATTATCGCAGTAATTTTAATTATCCTATTAGTAATATTCGGTAGCAGAATGTTTAAGATTTTGGAACCTACCGAAGCAGGTATTTTATTTAAACCTTTGTCAAAGGGTCTGGATAAAGAAAGAATTTATACTCCGGGGCTTCATACCATTGCTCCCTGGAACAGCATGATTATATATGATATGCGGGAACAAATAGTTGAAGAACCTATGGATGTACTCGATAAAAGGGGATTATCCATAAATATTGATGTTACATTGCGGTTTGTTCCTGTAAGAGAAAATATTGGAGATTTGTACGAGAATTTTTCTGTAGACTATACACAACGATTAGTAATTCCCGAACTCCGATCAGCTGCCAGAAAAATTTTCGGCAGCTATGAAGCTGAAGAAATTTATTCTACCAAAAGAGCTGAAGTTGAAGCTGCCATTATTAAGGAAACCGAAGAAAACCTTAAGGAAAACAATGTGTTGTTAAAAACTCTTTTAATCCGGTCAATAAAATTGCCTGAACAAATTCGTATGGCTATTGATAATAAAGAGGAGCAAAGGCAAATAGCGGAAGCTATGAAATATAGGCTGCAAAAAGAAGAACTGGAAGCAGAACGTAAAGAGATTGAAGCCAAAGGTATTGCCAATTATAACCGGATTATAAATACCAGCTTAACTGATAAAATTTTGCAACAGCGAGGAATAGATGCCACTCTTCAACTTTCGCAATCACAAAATACCAAGGTAGTAGTTGTTGGTAGCGGAAAAGACGGATTGCCCTTAATTTTAGGGAATCAATAGACTTTTTAGGTTTGTAACAGGTCACAAAAATTTATATTTGTATTCTATTTCAGAATGTTTTTTATTTTTGTTTTAAAATTAATACCATGATTCAACGTCCCCAAACCATTTATTTAGCTATTGTTACTATTCTGATGATCTTTTTATTGTTTATTCCTATAGCAGAACTCATGTTATATGGCGATGACCTGGCTAAATTTTTTAGTTATGGAGTTGTTGGAATGGATACAAAAAATACCGGATTATTATTATCTACTATTCCAATATCCATATTAATTTTTATTATCATCATTTTGAGTGTTGTCACAATAGTATTTTACAAAAAAAGGCCGAGACAACTTCGATTATGCGTTTTTAATATCTTGCTGATGATAGGTCTAATTATAATGATCTTTTTTTACTATTTCACAATTAAAAAAGATCTGGGAGTAATCCAGCATACATTTAGGTTTGCTATTGTAATTCCACCAATAAGCATAATACTTGCATTTCAGGCTTTCAGGGGAATTCGAAGAGATGAGTTTCTTGTTAAATCGTACGAACGCTTACGTTAGGATCATATAATCTCCATATGCTCCCGATCGGTAATTTTTTCGCAATAGTGACATTTTAATTTCACCTCTGATTTAGAAATAACTTTAAATTTTGTGGTAATGCGTTCATTATTAGTAATGCATTGAGGGTTTACACATTTTACAATACCAATAACATCATCGGGAATTTCAACTACTTTTTTTTCCACAACCTGGTAGTCTTTTATAATATTTAGTTTTGCCTGTGGTGCCACCAGGGATATTTTATTGATTTCGTCTTTTTTGAACTGGATATCTGAGAGCTTTATGATGGCTTTTTTCCCAAGCCGATGACTTTCCAGGTTGGTGCCAAAAGTGGTTTTTTTATCGATTTTATCGAGTCCAAGAATGGATATAACTTTGAACAGGCTGTCTGCAGGAACATGGTCGATTACTGTTCCGTCTTTAATTGCGCTTACTTCTAATATTTTATCTTTCATGGGTATAGTAGTATTAAATCAAACCTAATATTGATGAGATAATTGCCTGCCTTACAAAAACGCCATTTAAAGCCTGGGTAAAATAGTAGGCTTTCGGATTTATGTCAACATCCACGTTTATTTCATTTACTCTGGGCAGCGGATGTAGAATCTTCATAGTTGGTTTTGTGTTTTCAAGCATGTAATTCTTTAATATATATGCGTTTTTGCAGCGTTCATATTCAATAGGATCCGAAAACCGCTCTTTTTGAACGCGGGTCATGTAAATAATATCTGCCCGTGAAATTATATCTGTAAAATCTTTATGCTCATAATATTTTAATCCAATTTTGTCCAGGTATAGCTTATATCCATCAGGCATTTTAAGTTCATCAGGTGAAATAAAATTAAATGTTGTATTAAATTTCGACATGGCCATTAGCAGGGAATGTACCGTTCGGCCATATTTTAAATCACCCACCATAAATAAATTCAGGTCTTCCAGCTTATCCTGTGTTTTCCGGATAGAATACATGTCCAACAGTGTTTGTGTAGGATGCTGGTTTGCCCCGTCACCGGCATTTATTATTGGAACATTTGTAATTTCGCTGGCATAACGCGCACTTCCTTCAAGGGGATGCCGCATTACAATCAGATCGCAATAATTACTTACAATTTTTATGGTGTCATAAATTGTTTCGCCTTTGGTTACAGAAGATGAACTGGAATCACTAAATCCGATTACTTTGCCTCCAAGCCGGTTAATGGCGCTTTCAAAACTAAGCCTTGTGCGGGTGGAAGGCTCGAAGAATAATGTGGCAATAACTTTTCCTTTAAGGATGTCCTGAACAGGATTCTGTTCAAATTTAGCAGCCAGGTCAAGTATCTTAATGTATTCATCTTTTGAATAATCATCTATTGAGACAAGACTTTTATTTTTCATGTAGCAGATAATTTAAAATTTTAGGGACCTTTTAGTAAATATAATGAAGATTATAGTTGTAAAATTTTTTGTTCGTATTAATTTATAAATATTTATTCTCATTTGCCGGTTGTCAGGTTTAGATGTAACGATCCAATATTATTTAACCTGCCAAGTATCCTTTCAGTATCGCGTAATCTTATGGATAAGTCTAATTCGCACTTTAAATTAAAAATTGGATTTAGTTGGTTTAATTTTTCCTCTTTCAATATTTTCATCACGTTATTCATATCAATATATTCAAACTCGAGGTGATAAGAATTTTCAATAATATTTTCAATGATTTCTGACTTTTCAAGCACATCTTTTGCAGCTTGTTTATAGGCATTGATTAAACCGCTGGTACCAAGCAAAGTACCACCGAAATAACGCACTACAACAATTAATATATTTGTAAGATTAAATGATAATAGCTGACCATGGATAGGTTTTCCGGCAGTGCCTGAAGGTTCGCCATCATCATGTATCCGAAAATCTGTTTTATCGGCGCCTAGAATATAAGCATAACAATGATGCCTGGCAGCATGATGCTGCTTTTTCAGATTTTCAATAATTATTTTAATTTCTTCTTCATTGCTTACGGGAAATGCAAATGAATAAAATTTACTGCCTTTATCTTTAAAAATACCTTCTGAACTTCCGGATATCGTAAAAAATGTGTCGTTCATTGTAAACTTTTTATGTCCGGGAAAAAATCCTCATCTCTGAATATTAAAATTATATAATTTATTGAAAAATAAATTTAATAAGAATAAGCTGATTAAATGAATGGAAAAAAAATCGGTATTAAAATGGCTCAATGTGGAAATGTGGTTTTTTACTTCAGGGTTAAAATTCATAAATAAAAAAACATTAAAAAAAAACAGGTTCAATTTTGAACCTGTTTATATAAGCACTATTTTAAAATTTAAGTTTTTTCTCAATATCCTCTATTTGATTTTTAAAATGCCGGTCTGTATCCAACAGGTTGTTTACTGTTTTGCAGGCATGCAACACTGTGGCATGGTCTTTACCTCCGATCTGTGAGCCAATAGTAGCAAGCGATGATTTTGTAAGGCTTTTTGAGAAAAACATAGCTACCTGTCTTGCCTGCACTATCTCTCGTTTCCGGGTTTTTGACTGAAGCATGTCTACACCAATATCAAAATAGTCGCATACTACTTTTTGAATATAATCAATAGATACTTCTCTTTTTGTATTCTTAATGAGCTTGTCAATCATTTCCTTTGCCAAATCGAGGGTCACTTCCTTGCGGTTTAGTGTCGACTGGGCAAGCAAAGAAATTAAAGCGCCCTCCAGTTCCCTGATATTATCGGTGATATGGGTGGCAATATATTCAATAACTTCATCGGGCATTTCAATGCCGTCTTTATAAAGTTTCTGTTTCAGAATTGCAATTCTCGTTTCAAAATCGGGAACCTGAAGGTCAGCTGACAGACCCCATTTAAATCTTGAAAGCAGCCGTTGTTCTAATCCCTGAAGTTCTACCGGAGGTTTATCAGAAGTAAGAATTAATTGTTTTCCGGATTGATGAAGATGATTGAATATATGAAAAAAGATATCCTGGGTTTTTTCTTTGCCGGCAAACTCGTGAACGTCATCAATTACCAGCACGTCTATCATTTGATAGAAATGAAGAAAATCGTTCCGCGTATTATTACGGATTGCCTCCACAAATTGTGTTTGAAATTTATTGGCATTTACATAAAGCACAACTTTTTCGGGTAATTTATCTTTTACCTCTATTCCAACCGCCTGTGCCAGGTGTGTTTTTCCAAGTCCGGAATCGCCATATATCAGTAAAGGATTAAAAGCTGTACCGCCCGGATTGCTTGCCACTGCATATCCTGCTGAACGGGCTAAACGATTACATTCTCCTTCTACAAAGTTATCAAAAGAATTTTCCGGATTTAACCGGGGATCGATATTTAATTTTTTTATTCCGGGAATAATAAAAGGATTTTTAATTGTATTTTCTTCAGCATTAAGGGGAACTGATACCGGTCTGTTTTTAATGTCTGATTGATTTCTGGCAGGTAATTTTACAGTATATGGATTTGGATTGGTATAGCCATTATTATCCATAACCACGCTATACTCCAGTTTGGCATCAACACCCAATTCCTTTCTTAAAGTTTTGCTTATAATTTCAATATATTTCTCTTCAAGGTATTCATAAAAAAACGGACTGGGAACCTGAATGGTGAGAATGTTTTTATCTACTCGAAGTGGAACGATTGGTTCAAACCAGGTCCGAAAACTAATAGAAGGTACATTGTCCTTTATAATTTTCAAACAATTATTCCAAACTTCTTTGTGCATATCGGTATTATTTTCAGCGTTAGGTAATTAGTTTTTTTTGCCTGTCGGTTTTTTGTATCAGCAATATTGTGAAAAAAAATATAAAAAAAAAATCAATTTGCTATTGATTTTTATAGAATTAATATATGGAATTCATTTTCAGTTTTTTAAAATAACATAAAAATAAAAAAAAGATTAAAGTGCAGATAATCAAAATTTTACAATAAGTAGTATATTAACAAATTGTTAATTAAAAATTTATTTATATTTAATTGAAGTGGTTCTTAACGAGTAGTGAAAATTTATAAAGAATATGTAGTAATTCTTATTTAGAATTTATTAAAAGTATCATTTTTAAAAATGTTGATAACATCAAAATTCATTTTAAGTTTTGATGCCTGAACTTATTTATCTTTTTTTCCGAAAACTGAAAAATGCACATAACGTTTAGGGTGTTCATTTAAATCTTTTAAAAGAATCTCCAGATTTTTTGCTGCATTTTCAAGGTTCTGATATAGTGTATCATTATTAATAAGCATACCGGCTGATCCTTCACCCGAACGTATTTTTGTCATTAAAAGTGCCGTTTGATCAAGAACAGTATTTGTTTTATCAATTGTTGATTTTATATTAGCCTTTTCAAGTGAATCGGATAACTGGTAAAAATTATCTACAATTCCTTCTATTTTATCATTACTGTTTTTCAGAGTGGTGGTAAATCCTTCTAAATTGTCAAAACTTTTATCAAGCGCTCCGCCTTCAGCAAATTTTTGATCAAGAGATGCTGTTAAAGAGCGAATATTTTTTATGGTTGTTTTCAAATCCTTCCGGGTTTCTTCAGTCAAAGTTTCATTGAAAGATCTTAAAGACGTATCAAGGGTAGCAAGAATAAGTTCAGCCTTTTCTGTAAGAGGATCCAAAATGCCGGCTATTCCTTTATCTAGACTGGAAAGCAATGTATCCCCGGGTTCATAATATTCTGTTGACTCACTTAAAATTAATTGAATATCTTTTAACGTGGATATGGCACTCTGTGATGTTATCTGGGCTATTGAATTTTTAGGAATTTTCAGCCTTTTTTCCAGATCGAAGGTTACAATAAGTTTTCCCGAATGTTTGTAATCAAATGTAACTGAACTAACATTGCCGACTTTATATCCGTTAAGGACAACATTGGCCGATTCCATTAATCCGTCAATATTATCGTATATTGCGTAATATTCTGTGGAGGGTTTTAGCAGGTTTTTCCCTTTCAGATAACTTAATCCCCAAATAAACAGGCTGATCGTTATTACAGCAATAAATCCTATTTTAAATTCTTTTGAAAAATGCATGCGATAAATTTACTATTTAATTTCTTTTAATGCTTGTTCAACCGGAATAATTTCTCCGTTTTTTAATGCGATAACAAAAGCATCAGGAAAGCGGTTCCTGACCCATTTGCTGTATTCCACTATTTCACTGTAATTATAAAGTTCACCTACAGCATATTTATACATGTTGTTTGCCCGGAATTCTTCAATATCGTTAAATTCCTTAAAAATTTCCGAATTGAGCGGAATGGATTTACTTGAAGCGGTAATTTGAACCTTAAATTTAATTCTGTTGTTTTGTTCTGAACTGGTAACTGCTGGCGTTTCAGGCTGTGTTGCCAATACCTTTTCATCTGAAACAGAAGATTTGACTTCAGACGGAAAGGAATCGATCTTAGTTGTTGTTACATTTTGAGCATTCATTGCTACATCTTTCCCGGCAATAATCGATTTTGATTCAATTTCAATTTTATAATCCCTGAAGGCCCTGAAAATTGCTGAAGCAATATAATCCTGACCTTCTTCGGAAATTAAAAATTTTTCTTCATTTCTATTTGAAACAAATCCAGTTTCAACAAGTACGCCCGGCATTGCTGTTTGTGCCAAAACCAATAATCCCTGTTGTTTTACTCCCCGATCTTTACGATGCGTACGTTCTCTGAACTGATCCTGAACTATTTTTGCAAAGTCTATACTTTGTTTAAAATATTCCCGTTGCATCAAAGCAAGCGCCACATAAGACTCCTGCGATTCGGGATCGAATTTTTCATAGCGCACGCTATAATCATCCTCCAGCAAAATTACAGAATTTTCTCTTTTGGCTACTTCGAAATTTTCCTGTCCCCTGTGAAGCCCCAATACCAGTGTTTCTGTTCCGTACGATTCCGGATCACTCCATCCATTAGCATGAATAGATATAAAAAGGTCTGCATTATTTTGATTTGCAATTTCTGCTCGCTGATAAAGTGGAATAAATTCATCGGTTTTGCGTGTATAGATCACTTTAACATCATCAAATTTTTCTTCGATATATTTTCCGAGCTTTAAAGCTACTGCTAATACAATATCTTTTTCTTTCGATTTTTTCCCAAGCGCTCCGCTATCTTTTCCACCATGCCCCGGATCAATAACCACAACATTTACCTTAAAATCTTCTTCAGTACTATTCTGGGCATGATTATTGAGAAAAATAAAAATCAAACAGAATATAAGTAAAATCCTGATGGGTCGTTTTGGTTTAATAAGATATGATAATATTTTTAGCATTATATCTTGTTTATTTTTTAGTTTTGCGCAAGCAATTAACTTCAACAGTACAAAAATAGTATTAAAAATTGTTAATTAAACTTTCAAAATTTCCACAATTGCTGTTTTCCATTCTGCTGATGGAGTCGGTTATGCTTGCTCAGGAGCCTGGTAATGAAAGTATTAAATTACCTGAAACCGATACTGTTTATGATATAAAAAATGTTAATTTATATCCGTCAGATTCAATTTCAGCCGATACTCTTTTGGTTAAACAAAAGAGAAAAAAAAGCACCTCGCTTGATGCTGAAGTAAAATATTCATCTAAAGATTCTATGATTTTTTCAATAGGTGAAAAAAAATTATTCCTGTATAAAACAGCTAAAGTAAACTATGGTGAAATTGAATTAACTGCAGATTATGTTGAATTTGATATGTCTGATAAAACTGTATTGGCCACCGGGGTAAAAGATTCTGCGGGTGTTGACGTGGGAAAGCCGGTTTTTACACAAGGGTCCGAAACCTTTGAATCGGATGCATTAAGATATAATTTTGAATCGAAAAAAGGATTAATCAGCCATGTAGTAACACAACAGGGAGAAGGTTTTTTGCATAGCGACCTTACTAAAAGAATGGAAAACGGGCATGTACATGTTCAGGGTGGGAAATACACTACCTGTGATGCAGAACATCCTCATTTTTACCTGGGGTTTACAAAAGCAATATCTATACCCGAAGACAAAATTGTTACCGGCCCTTCATATATGGTACTTGCAGATGTTCCTCTTCCAATTGGATTGCCATTCGGTTTTTTTCCAAACACCAATACACGCGCTTCTGGATTAATTTTTCCAACTTACGGTGAAGAACAGGCACGGGGCTTTTACCTGAGAAACGGGGGATGGTATTTTCCGTTAGGTCCTTATGTTGACCTTCGTATCCTGGCCGATGTATACTCACTTGGTTCCTGGGGGGGGACTTTACAATCGAATTATAAACGCAGGTATAAATTTAATGGTAACTTTAACTTTCGATATTATAATAACCAGGTAAGCAGCAATCCCAATTATCCCGCCAGTAAAGATTATTCACTCAGATGGTCGCATTCACAGGATCCTAAAGCAAATCCAACACGGACGTTTTCCGCGAACGTAAATATTAGTTCTACCTCGTACAATAAAAACAATAGTACGAGTATGAGTAGTTACCTGAACAACACGCAGAGCTCCAGTATCTCCTACTCAAAAAAATGGCCCGGCTCGCCTTTTAATTTTGTGGCCAGTATGAACCATTCTCAAAACAACCGTAATAAAACGGTGAGTTTAAATTTTCCTAAAGCTGCCCTTACCATGAACAGAATTTATCCTTTACGCAGCAAAAAAAGTACGGGTGAATATAAATGGTATGAAAATATTAGCACAGGGTACACAGCCAATTTTGACAACCGCATAAATGTTTATGAAAGTAGTTTGTTTACGCCTGAAGTACTCGATTCAATGGATATGGGATTTAAACATTCAATTCCTGTTTCAACAAACTTTAAAGTGTTAAATTTCCTGAATATTTCCCCAAGTGTCACTTATAACGGGGTATTATATAAAGAATCCATACGCCGGTATGCATCAGGTTTAGCTTCCGGCGCAAGCGAAGTAGTTACCGATACTATTCGACGAATGCAATATGGCCATTCAGTAAGCCCGTCAATTTCTATTGGAGCTACACCGAAAATCTACGGCATGTTTTTATCTAAAAGGTCGGAATCATATATTGCAGCAGTTCGGCATGTAATTAGTCCATCGGCTAGTTTTTCCTTTGTTCCTGATATGCGGGGGATAATGCCCAATTATTATGATACGGTATACACCCAATCAGCAACTGATCCGGATAAAATTAATTATGAAGTGTATTCATACTTTGAAGACCGTATTTTTGGCACACCCTCGGCAAATGGCAAAAGTGCTTCATTATCCTTAAGTCTTGGGAATAATCTTGAGATGAAAGTACGACCCAGGAATGATACCACAGGTGAAATGAAAAAGGTAGCCATACTCGAAAATTTTAATTTTTCAACATCATACCAGCCATTTAAAGATTCGATTAAATGGAATGATATTGGGGTGACTGGCGGAACAAAAATCTTTAATAAAAAAGTAGACCTGCGCTTTGGAAGTACGCTCAGCCCTTATGCCATTAATGAAGCTGGTACAAAAATTAACAAATCGTATTATAGCCAAACAGGTAAACTGGCCCGAATTACACGTGCCAGTATCAACATGGGAATGTCTTTCCGTTCGGGGGCAGCTAAAGGAACAGAAGATGAAACATTACCGGAAGACGGAATGTCGGCCTTTAATACCGATCAGGAAATGGAAATGTTGGGCGAAGATCCTTATTATGAACCAACTTCGGGATATTATTATGGAGATTATGTGGATTTTAATATCCCGTGGAGTTTCCGTATGGATTATTCATGGTCTTATACCAAAAACATAAAGAAAACCATTACGCATTCGGTACGTCTGTCGGGCGATTTTAGCCTTACTCCCAAATGGAAAATAGGTATGAATTCAGGTTACGATATAGTGGCCCATAAAATAACCACAACAAATATTAATATTCATCGGGATCTGCATTGCTGGGAAATGCGTTTTACCATGGTTCCTTTTGGCCCCAGAAAAAGCTATTCGTTTACTATTAATGCCAAATCTTCATTATTGCGTGATTTGAAACTTGATAAAAAAGGAAGTTGGTACGATAATTTCTAATCGATACAATACTTTCAATTATTTTGCCAAAGTGATTCTATCCGATATATCCTAAATGCTTACTAAATTATTTAACTATGAAAAAAATAATAAACACCGCTGCTGCACCTGCAGCTATTGGCCCGTATAGCCAGGCTGTTGAAGCCAACGGCACTTTATACATTAGCGGACAAATCCCATTGCATCCTGAAAGTGCTGAAATAGTAGGAAATACAATTGAAGAGCAGACCGAACAGGTAATGAAAAATATTGAAAGTATTTTAAAAGCCGCAGGGTATACATTCAATGATGTGGTAAAATCTACATGCCTGTTAGCAAACATTGAGCATTTTCAGAAAATGAACGAGGTATATGGGAAATACTACAAAGAAAATCCGCCGGCACGTGCTGCCTACCAGGTAGTGAATTTACCCAAAGGTGTACTGATAGAAATCGAAACGACAGCTGTAAAATAACAAATGCACCCGGTAAGGTGCATTTGTTAAATGATTATAATATATAAATATTATTCTGATACGATTTCAAATGGAATTTCCACTTTAACTTCTTTATGGAGTTTTACTGTGGCCGTATATTTACCCACTTCTTTAATCAGGTCTTCTTTAATTGTTATAATTTTCCGGTCAATATCAAATCCCTGGTTTTGCAGGTTTTCTGCTATCTGAATAGTATTTACCGATCCGAAAATTTTTCCCTTTGTCGAAGTTTTTGTTGAGATAGTAAGAGAAACATCTTTTAACTTATCAGCAATTGCCTGTGCATCTGCTTTAATTTTCTCTTCTTTATGAGCACGCTGCCTTAAAATTTCAGCATGAACTTTTTTTACTGATCCGGTTGCATTTAATGCAAAGCCTTTTGGAATTAAATAGTTGCGTGCATAACCTTTTTTTACGCTAACAATATCATCCTTATCGCCTAAACCGGGTATATCTTGTTTTAATATTATATCCATGGTGGTAAATCTTTTTTATTTTAACATATCAGTTACATAAGGCAATAAAGCAATATGCCTTGCTCTTTTAACTGCAACAGCTACTTTCCTCTGGTATTTCAGCGATGTTCCTGTAAGCCTTCTGGGAAGTATTTTACCCTGTTCATTCAGGAATTTTTTTAGGAATTCAGGATCTTTGTAATCCACATATTTGATCTTGTTCTTCTTAAACCTGCAGTATTTTTTCTTTTTAATTTCTACTGTTGGCGGGGTAAGATAACGTATTTCACTTTGATTTTGTATCATGATTTATTCCTCCACTGCTTTAGTTTGTGCTGTTTTTTTTCTTTTTTTCTCGGCATATTCAACGGAATATTTACCCATCTTAAAAGTTAAAAACCTGATAACGCGCTCATCTCTGCGGTACTCGGTTTCTAATTTTGCTATAGAAGCACTGTCGGCTTTGAACTCTAACAAATAATAAAAGCCTGTGGACTTTTTTTGAATGGGGTAAGCCAGTTTTTTTAATCCCCAGTTTTCTTCATGAACAATTTCACCATCACTTTTGGTGATCAGATTCCTGAATTTTTCAACCGTCTCCTTCATCTGGGCTTCAGACAAAACGGGAGTTGTAATGAAAACGGTCTCGTACTGATTCATCATGTTTTTTATAATTTTAGTTAAAATTTTATTAGCGTGCAAAAGTAAGCCTTTTTTTTATCTATTCAAACATTTATAGCTTATAATTATATTGTTTTAACTACGATGTAAATAATCTCAGCAATTCATGCATAAAAAGATTTCGGGGAAGATTAGCGGATAAAATTCTTCCTGAAAAATATAAATAAGTATCTTTGTTCTCCAATTTGATTTTAGATGGAGAATTTTATTGTTTCAGCCCGAAAATATCGTCCCGACACATTTGTTTCGGTTGTTGGTCAGGCATCTATTACGTCTACGCTTAAGAATGCAATTAAGAATAATCACCTGGCGCATGCATATTTATTTTGCGGACCGAGAGGAGTTGGGAAAACAACCTGTGCGAGAATTTTTGCAAAAACAATTAACTGCAAAAATCTTTCAGAAAATGCAGAACCCTGTAACGCATGCGAATCATGTAATTCTTTTAATACATCCAGATCATACAATATACACGAACTTGATGCGGCATCCAATAATTCCGTGGATGATATCCGCACATTAATTGAGCAGGTTCGGATACCACCGCAGGTTGGGAACTATAGCGTGTATATTATTGATGAAGTCCATATGCTTTCGCAACAGGCTTTTAATGCATTTTTAAAAACCCTTGAAGAACCGCCGGCTCATGCAATTTTTATTTTAGCCACCACCGAAAAACACAAGATAATTCCCACTATCCTTTCCCGTTGTCAGATTTTTGATTTTAACAGGATCAAAATCGAAGATATAGTAAGTTATCTTGAACACATATCTAAACTTGAAAATATAACATACGAAACGGAAGCTTTTAATATTATTGCCCAAAAGGCAGATGGCGCCATGCGCGATGCATTATCCATTTATGATCAGATTGTAAGCTTCTCCAATCATCAGATCACCTATCAGGAAGTTATCGATAACCTCAATATTCTTGATTACGAATATTACTTTAAAATAACAGATGCATTTCTTGAAGGAAATATTTCCACTGCCCTTACAATTTTTAATGAAATCCTGGATAATGGATTTGACGGGCATAATTTTATCAATAATCTGAGCAAGCATTTTCGTGATGTTCTTGTATGTAAAGACCCTCAAACTGTTCAACTGCTGGATGTGGGGAAATCAATAGCTGACAAATATCTTGACCAGGCTAAAAAATGTTCTGAAAATTTTATTTTCAAAGCGCTGGATGTATGTAGCGCTTGTGATATGGGATATAAGTTGAGCAAAAACCAACGACTGCATGTTGAAATTGCCCTGATTAAGCTGTGTTCGGTTATCGGTGAAAAAAAAAACTCCAACCCTGATGAAGAGCAGTTAAACATAGATATTAACACTACAGAAACAACACAAAATCCTGAAAAGCAGAAAAAGGCCACGATCAAAGAGCCGGTGGTAGCAGAAAAGGAAACTGAAAAATTTCCGCCGGAACCAATCAAAACAGTTGTTAAATCAGAAAAAGAACCTGAAAAACAAACCCTGGTGAGGGAAAACTCTGAAGATGAAAAATATTCTGCCACAACTTCTTCAATTAAAAACGCATTAAAAAATCTGCAAAAACCACAGGTTCAGGAAATACCAAACGCTGAAATAATTAGCGACGAAGATTCTGATATTGTTGAAGACCAGGAGGCCAATGAAATTGTTGATGAAAAAAAGTTAATTGATCTCTGGGGAGATTATACAGAAAGTTTAAAGGAAAAAAGCCCGCGGATGTATAGTACACTAAAAAGGCAATTCCCTAAAATTGATCAGGATAACACGATAAAAATCGAAATTCAAAATAATGCCCAGTTAGAAGATTTTAAAACAAAAGTGAAGCCTGAAATGTTATCTTTTCTCAGGAAAGAATTAAAGAACAATGCCATCAGTATTTCAGAAGTAATATCTGAAAAATCTGAGGATCTGACCAATAAAAGATATTTTACTGAGGAGGATAAGCTTAAAAGAATGGTTGAAAAAAATCCGGCACTAAATAATTTGAAACAACATTTTAACCTGGATTTTGAGTAATTACATATATAATAAAAACCAAAAAATAGTATTAACTGAAGAAAATAATTTTAAAATGGTAGGTGAGAAAATTACGATCAAAAATGGAATTTTAACTGTACCGGACCATCCGGTTATTCCTTTTATTGAAGGTGACGGAACCGGCCCGGATATTTGGGCGGCATCTGTTCGCGTATTCGATGCAGCAGTTGAAAAAGCCTTTGGAGGAAGCAAAAAAATTATATGGAAAGAGGTATTTGCCGGAGAAAAATCCTTTAAAAAAACGGGTGAATGGCTTCCGGCTGAAACCCTGGATATTATGCGTGAATACTTGGTTGCCATCAAAGGACCGCTAACAACGCCGGTGGGCGGGGGGATACGTTCATTAAACGTAGCGCTTCGTCAGTTGCTCGATTTATATGTTTGTTTACGGCCGGTAAAATATTATGACGGGGTTCCCTCACCGGTAAAAAATCCTACCAAAACCGATATGGTTATTTTCAGGGAAAATTCTGAAGATATATATGCTGGTATCGAATGGATGATGGGTACTGAAGAACTTAAAAAGTTACGAGACTTTCTAATAGAAGAATTAGGGGTGAAAAAAATTCGTTTTCCCGAAACCACCTCATTAGGAATTAAACCTGTATCAAAAGAAGGTACAGAACGGCTGGTAAGGGCAGCTATTAATTATGCTATAAAACACAACAAAAGTTCGGTTACCCTGGTGCATAAAGGTAATATTATGAAATTTACCGAAGGGGCTTTCCGTGATTGGGGATATGAACTGGCCAAAAATGAATTTGGTGCTGTTGAACTTGATGGAGGTCCCTGGTGTTCCTTAAAGAATCCTGACACAGGTAAAGAAATTATTATTAAAGATGTGATTGCCGATGCATTTTTACAGCAGATACTTACACGGCCTGCCGAATATTCGGTTATTGCTACGTTAAATTTAAATGGTGATTACATCTCCGATGCGCTTGCCGCAATTGTAGGGGGTATTGGAATTGCACCGGGTGCGAATATTAATTACGAAACCGGACATGCAATTTTTGAAGCTACTCACGGAACTGCACCTAAGTATGCAGGACAGAATAAAGTAAATCCCGGATCTGTTATTCTATCCGGTGTTTTAATGCTCGATTATTTAGGTTGGGGTAAAGCCGGCGAATTAATTATTAAAGGATTGCAGGGAGCCATCCGGAAAAAAAGAGTTACTTATGATTTTGAACGTTTGATGGAAGGCGCTACCAAGTTGAAGTGCTCTGAATTTGGTGATGAAATTATAGCAAACATGTAAATTGTTTTTTTACTTTTGAACTTGTAATTAAGAATACCAATACAGCTAAAATTTAAAAACCTATAATTATGTTAAGTAAAAAAATAGAGAAAGTGTTAAACGCACAGGTTGAGAAGGAATTTTATTCTTCGAATTTATATCTCGCTATGGCTAGTTATACTGAAGTGAAGGGATATCCGGGCGTATCGCAATGGTTGTACGCCCAGGCAGAAGAGGAAAAATTGCACATGATGAAATTTGTTTTGTATATTAATGAAATTGGAGGTCATGCAATTATTCCGGCATTAAAGCAGCCCCCGGTTGAGTACGGTAACATAAAACAACTTTTTGAAGCAGTACTCGAACATGAACAATTTATCACAAAATCTATTAACGATATTGTGGCAGCTTGTCTCGAAGAAAAAGATTTTACCACACACAACTGGATTCAGTGGTTTGTTACCGAACAGGTAGAAGAAGAAGCTTCGGTGAATACAATTCTCGATAAGCTGGCCCTAATTGGAGATAATAACCTGTATCTGTTCGACCGCGATATTATGGCGGTGAGATCTAAAGAAACAACAGTGTAAGACTACCAGACTAATATTTCTTTTAAAAACTGCTGTGGATTTTTACGGCAGTTTTTTTATTTAAATTTTTTTGCAGACATCAAAAACTGAATTTTTTAATATGGTGCTGGTAATTATATTTTAACAGTGCCATACTGTCATTCAAATCAAAGGCAAATATATTTGGAATATTTCTTGTGAATGGGGAAATCAATATTATTACCGATTTGATTTTCGGTTAATTAATTTTCAACTATTTTTGTTCATTAACATTTACTATAAATTCACAAAATTCTAAATGAGTATACTTAATTCTGTTCTAAGCAAGGTATTTGGCAATAAATCAGATCGTGATATTAAAGAGGTTATGCCAATTGTCGAAAAAGTAAAGGAACAATATGAAAATATCCGGCTCTTATCCAACGACGACTTACGGGCAAAAACAAACGAGATTAAAAAATATGTCCAGGAATATGTTCAATCTGAACAATCTCAAATTGAAGAACTAAAAAATAAAATTGAAGCTGGAGAAATTGATATTAGTGAAGTTGAAAAGTTGTATGAGAAAATTGATAAAATAGAGAAGGATATCGATTCAAAGCTGGAAACTGCACTTAACGAAGTATTGCCTACTGCATTTTCGATAGTTAAAGAAACAGCAAAACGGTTTAAAGAAAACGAATTTATAGAGGCTACGGCGACATCATTTGACCGTGATCTTGCAGCTAAACGCGACAGTATTAAAATTGACGGTGATAAAGTACGCTATTTCCAGAAATGGATGGCCGGTGGGAATGAAATTACCTGGGATATGGTGCATTACGATGTGCAGTTGATTGGTGGCGTTGTACTTCATCAGGGAAAAATTGCTGAAATGGCTACCGGTGAGGGTAAAACCCTGGTTGCTACCCTGCCGGTATTCTTAAACGCTCTTACCGGACGGGGAGTACATATTGTTACGGTGAACGATTACCTCGCTAAACGTGACTCGGAATGGATGGGGCCGATTTTTGAATTTCACGGCCTTTCTGTGGATTGTATCGATAAACATCAGCCGAACTCCGAGGCCAGGCGTAAAGCCTATAATGCCGATATTACCTATGGCACAAACAACGAATTTGGTTTTGATTACCTAAGGGATAATATGGCTATCAGTCCGCAGGACCTGGTTCAGCGCAAGCATAACTATACAATTGTCGACGAGGTGGATTCCGTGTTGATCGATGATGCCCGTACGCCATTAATAATTTCCGGTCCTGTTCCCAAAGGTGATACTCAGGAATTTGATGAATTAAAACCCAAAATTGAAAAACTGGTAAATGCCCAGCGCAAGCTGGTAACCGATATACTGGCCGAATCTAAGAAGCTTATTGGAAATGGCGAAACTGAACAAGGAGGATTTAAGCTGCTTCAGGCATTTAAAGGTCTTCCTAAAAACAAACCCTTAATAAAATTTTTGAGTGAACAGGGCAATAAAGCCCTTCTGCTGAAAACTGAAAATTTCTATATGCAGGACAACTCAAAAAATATGCATAAAGTTACCGATGAGTTGTATTTTATAATTGATGAAAAACTTAATTCTATAGAACTTACAGAAAAAGGTATTGATCTGGTTACCACATCATCGGAAGAAGTGGATTTTTTTATTATGCCTGATATCGGCAGCGAAATAGCAGAACTTGAACGCTCAAATTTAAGTGAAAAGGATTTATTGGCTAAAAAAGACACTCTTCTGCAGGATTATGCCATTAAGTCGGAACGGATACATACGGTAAATCAGTTACTAAAAGCATATACCCTTTTTGAAATCGATGTGGAATATGTGGTTATTGATAATAAAGTAAAAATTGTTGATGAGCAGACGGGCCGTATAATGGAAGGCCGGCGCTATTCCGATGGATTACATCAGGCCATTGAAGCCAAGGAACGTGTGAAGGTTGAAGCTGCCACGCAAACCTATGCAACAATTACCCTTCAGAATTATTTCAGAATGTATCATAAGCTTGCCGGGATGACAGGTACTGCCGAAACCGAAGCCGGTGAATTGTGGAACATATATAAACTTGATGTGGTTGTTATTCCAACAAACCGGCCCATAGTCAGAAACGATCAGGAAGACCTTGTATTTAAAACAAAAAGAGAAAAGTATAATTCAGTTATTGATGAAATAGTTAACCTGGTGAATAATGGCAGACCGGTTCTTGTGGGTACCACTTCCGTTGAAATTTCGGAATTGTTAAGCCGGATGCTGAAATTGAAGGGCATAAAACATAATGTGTTAAATGCAAAATTGCACCAGCGTGAAGCAGAAATTGTTGCCGAAGCGGGATATAAAGGCACGGTAACTATAGCTACCAATATGGCGGGTCGTGGAACTGATATTAAACTTTCAGATGAGGTGAAAAAAGCTGGGGGTCTGGCCATTATCGGTACCGAACGTCATGAATCCAGAAGGGTTGACCGGCAGTTGCGCGGACGTTCCGGCCGGCAGGGAGACCCGGGGTCCTCGCAATTTTATGTGTCTCTTGAAGACGACCTGATGAGGCTTTTTGGTTCAGACCGGATTGCATCCTTAATGGACCGGATGGGATTAAAAGAGGGAGAAGTGATTCAGCACTCTATGATCACAAAATCTATTGAACGGGCGCAGAAAAAAGTTGAAGAAAATAACTTTGGCATTAGAAAACGATTGCTGGAATATGATGATGTAATGAATTCACAGCGTGAAGGAATTTATACCAAACGCCGGCATGCCTTGTTTGGCGAACGCATACAGGTGGATATTGCCAATATGATGTATAATGTCTGTGAATCTATTGTGAATGAATTTCACGGGATTGCAGAATTTCCGGATTTTAGTTTTGAAGTGATCAGAACACTTTCAATAAGCACACCGGTTACCGAAGAAGAATACCTGAAACTTTCTGCTGAGGAAATTATTGAAAAGTTATATCATTCAGCAAAAGAAAGTTTTAAACGAAAAGTCGGTGTTATTAAACAACAGGCTTATCCGGTGATTAAAGATGTGTATGAAAAACAATCGAAAGTATATGAAAATATTGTAGTGCCCATTACAGATGGAGCAAAAACCTACCAGATAATAACCAATCTCGAAAAAGCATATAATTCGCAGTGTGAGGACCTTGTAAAATCCTATGAAAAATCTGTAGTTCTGGCAAGTATAGATGATTCCTGGAAGGAACATTTGAGGGAACTTGACGACTTGAAACAATCGGTACAGAATGCTACTTATGAACAGAAAGATCCTTTATTGATTTATAAATTCGAATCGTTCGAGTTATTCCAGACTATGGTCGACCGGATCAATAAAGAAGTAGTAGGGGTACTGATGAAAGGCCAGATTCCAATTCGCGATTCGAGTGAAGTTCGCCGGGGACAGGAACCCCGCAGACTGGACATGAGTAATCTGCAAGCTTCAAAAAGCGAATACGAATCATCTTATTCAGGAGGCAGCCAGCAACCACCAGACCCGAAAAAACAAAAATTAGCGCCGGTAAGAGTAGAAAAGAAAGTAGGGAGAAATGATCCCTGTCCATGTGGTAGCGGTAAAAAGTATAAACAATGCCATGGAGGCCCGGGTGCTCAGGCGGCAGTTTAATTATTGAACCATTTGATTATTGAACCATTGAAATATTTGACTATTGGAGCATTGAACTATTGGGGCATTAGATCATTGAATTATTAATTCATCCAGAAATTACAGTTATTGATTTTTTAGATAAGTCCATTATACAAATTAAAAAAGGTCCGGGTAAATCTACTTGGACCTTTTTATTTTTTATTTGATTAAAGATTCTATTAAAACAAAGAAATCTTTTTCAATTCTTAATATCAAGAAAGATTTTTAGCGAGCTTTTCAATCTTTTTGTACAATTTTTCGCTTACCGGAACAAGCGGCAACCTTAAATTATTTGGGGACAACTTTTTAATATTCAGGGCAGCTTTTATTCCGGAAGGATTTCCTTCTTCAAACATGACATTCATCATATCCAATAAATGGTACTGATTTCGTTGGGCTTGTGAAAAGTCACCTTCCAGGGCAGAATTCACAATTGCACAAAACTCGGCCGGATAGGCGTTGGCAATTACCGAAATGGCTCCTGTAGCTCCTAAACCCATCATGGGCAAGGTTAATGCATCATCGCCGGAGAGTACCTGAAAATCTTCAGGCTTATCTTTTATAATCTGCATTACTTGGTTCAAATTGCCAGAGGCTTCCTTAATAGCAACAATATTTTTTAAATTTTTGGCGAGACTTACTGCAGTTTCGGCGCTAATATTTGAACATGTACGGCCTGGTACATTATAGAGAATTACGGGAACCGGACTTACCAGGGCAATTGCTTTAAAATGTTCAAAAAGGCCTGCCTGCGAAGGTTTATTATACCAGGGTGCAACGGATAGAATACCATCAACACCAGTAAAATCAAATGATTTTACTGTATTGATAACTTCCTGGGTATTGTTGCTTCCAATTCCAACAACAACTGGAATCCGACCTGCAACCGTTTCTATAACAAAATTAACAACAGCCTTTTTTTCATCTTTTAGCAGGGTTACAGATTCGCCTGTGGTACCAAGAACAACAACAAAATTCACTTTATTACCTATAATATGTTCCAATATTTTCCCCAGTGACTTAAAGTCAATGCTTCCGTCATTTCTAAAGGGTGTTATTATAGCAACTCCGGTACCGGTAAATTTTTTGCCGCTCATGTTAATATTTAATTATTGAAAGATAATATAGTAATTCGTTTATTAAAAAAACTGTTAATTGCCTTACTTTTTCTTCTTTAAGCAATTTCAGGTCTGGTTTTTCCTTATCAGCATTTTCCTTTAATTTTTGCTCTTGGTCCTTTTTAATTTTTACACGTTCTTTTTCAATATCGATCATTAAATCGAGATATTCATCGTTAGTGTTGTATCGGCCTACTTTATAAGAAGCTACAGATGTAGCATTAATATATTGGAGGGGATAACTATAATCCAGACTCAGATTAATAAGAATGTCAAAAGGTGTATTAATAAATTCATCAACATTATCTGAGACAGGAAGAAAATACCAGTTTAAGTCTTTTTTTGATACAAATGTAAATCCCGGACGATACAGGTAATGGTCAATTACCTCTTTCGAATCTACATAGCCTAATGCAGCAATTTTTATTTTTTTTTCTGCAAATTTTTTTGCCATATCCTTAACAAGTTCAAAACTTACCGGATGCGTGGCATTGTATAATATTCCAATTGATTTTGCATCATAAATATTGCATATCTTCCTCTTGCGAATAATCCTATCCGCCTTAGTCTTCAGCTTTTTTACCGCAATATTTTGCTTTACTTCATCAAGTAATTTCACTCGATCTGTTTTAAATTAAATTTTTCTTAAATTTTTTTTATATAAAATATTATATTTAAGGAATGAGTTGCCTTATGCTGAATATTTTTCTTCAGTGCTACACATGTTTTGATACTTCATTTTAAAATTTTCAAGAGACGAGTATTTCATGGTACAATTTTAAGAAAATAATATGGATAAACCCAAAGGAGCAAAAATATTTCGGCACCTGTTCCTACAGATTTATTAGCTGCATAAATTCTATCTCGCTAATTACAGGGATTCCAAGTTCTTTGGCTTTTTCAAGTTTACTTGGACCAATTTTCTCTCCTGCCACCAGGTAATCGGTTTTAGATGAAATCGAACTTACATTTTTCCCTCCGTGATGCTCGATAAGTTCTTTAATTTCTTCTCTTGAAAAATTTTCAAAAACACCCGAAATAATAATTGATTTCCCGTTTAATCGCCCTGTTCCTGAAGATTGTTTCTTTTCCGATTCAAATTTTAATCCGGCCAAACGCAATCGCTCTATGAATTGCCTGTTTTTTTCATTGGCAAAATAATTCATTAAACTTTCTGCAATTTTTTCGCCAATTTCATCTGCCTCTAAAAGCTGGTCAGCGTTTGCCTCCATTAAATTTTGCATTGAAGTAAAATGCTGAGCCAATTTTTTAGCTACCGTTTCACCAACATAACGAATTCCCAGTGCATATAAAACACGGGGAAAGGGTACTTGTTTTGAATTTCTTATACTTTTAATGAGATTTTCAGCCGACTTTTCAGCAAAGCGCTCCAGATTAACCAATTGTTCTTTTTGCAGGTCGTAAAAATCAGCAGGATTCTTTATTAATCCGTGGCTGAACAATTGATGAATTGTAGCTTCGGCCAAACCGATATCCATAGCTTTCCGGCTGACAAAATGTTCGATTTTACCTTTGATTTGTGGCGGACAGCCGGATTCATTGGGGCAATAATGTTTGGCTTCACCTTCAGTCCTTATCAAAGCTGTATTACATTCCGGGCAAACGCTGATATATTGAACCGGTTCGGAACCTTCAGGTCGCTTTGATTTATCCACACCCACAACTTTAGGAATAATTTCACCTCCCTTTTCAATATAAACGGTATCATTTATCCTAATATCCAGCAATTCTATCTGATCGGCATTATGCAGCGATGCGCGTTTTACAGTTGTTCCGGCAAGCAATACAGGTTCCAGATTGGCTACCGGAGTAATTGCCCCGGTTCTTCCTACCTGGTAATCGATTGAAATAAGCCGGGTAGTAACCTGCTCGGCTTTAAATTTAAAAGAAGTGGCCCAACGGGGCGATTTGGCAGTATAACCAAGACGTTCCTGCTGGTGGTATGAATTAACTTTAATCACTACTCCATCGATATCAAAAGGCAAAGTATACCGGTGATTTTCCCAGTAGTTTGTATAGTCTAAAATTTCTTCAAGCGAGCGGCACTTTTTTGTATATTCAGAGATTTTAAATCCCCATTCCCCGGCTTTCTGAATATTATCGTAATGATTTGAAAAGGGCAGATTTTCACCCAGCATATTATACAGGTAACAATCAAGAGGCCGTTTAGCCACAAGCGAAGAGTTTTGCATTTTTAACGTTCCCGATGCTGCATTTCTGGGATTGGCAAAAACCATTTCTCCGGCTTCTTCTCGTTCAGTATTCATTTTCTCGAAACTGGCAAGGGGGATGAAAATTTCACCGCGAATTTCGAAATATGGTGGAAAGTTTTCTCCCCGTAATGTTAAGGGGATACTTTTAATCGTTTTTACATTAGCAGTTACTACATCCCCTTTTTCACCATCGCCTCTGGTGACAGCCCTTATAAGAATTCCATTTTCATAGGTAAGACTAATAGAAACTCCGTCGAATTTTAATTCACAAATAAACTCAAAATCTTCATTTACAATTTTTTGAATCCGGGTTATAAAATCAGCCAGTTCTTCTTTTGAATAAGTATTATCCAGTGAAAGCATCGGGAATCTGTGCATGTGCTGCTCAAACTCCAGGTTAATATCGTTCCCCACACGCTGGGTAGGCGAGTTGGCATCTGCATATTGAGGATATTTATTTTCCAGGTCCCGCAGCTCCTTTAATAACTGATCGTATTCAAAATCGCTAATTTTTGGTTGCGACAGATTATAATACTGGTAATTATGCTCATTTATAGAATTTCTTAATTGCCTGATTCTATTGTAAACAGATGATTCCGTGGTCATAATTTGGTATCGGTTTCAAAATTGTATAAATATAAAAACTAAAATAATACTTGTCTGGAATAATGAGAAAGAAAAAATTGCAAAAATATTTCCGGTCTTTTGTTAACTTGCAAATTGAAGCAATTAAACCTTTTTATTTTTTATTTGTCTAACCAGGTGAAGTGAAAAATGAAAGAATCAATAAAAATTTCAGTGATGAAAAAGTTACTAATAATATTTATAGGAGTATTGTCTTGTGCAACTCTTCTGGCTCAAAATGAGGTAAGCCAAAATCAGGTGCAGAAGATTGACAAAACGAAACTGGGAACCATACGGTCAAACAGCAGGGATAAAAATTATGTAATACGCGATAACTATCATAACCGCAAAAACAAGTTTACCCGTGCGGCTGTTATGAAGCAGGATCAGATGCAAATGCGGAAAAAAGCCCAGATTAAAAACAGGCAAAAAATGCTGAATCGAAATCAGATCAGAAACCAACAGATAAGACAAAAGATGATGCAGGAACGCAGAAACAGAATGCATGGCAGATAATTTATACACTTGTTAATACGTTATTATATGTATTTGAAAAAGACTATTCCCATTCTATTAATATTTTTTGGGTTTATTGGAGTGCAGGCACAAAAATCAGTTGATGATTTTTTGGTTAATGGCAACAAAAAACAAGATAAAGGGAATCTTTCAGGAGCCATTAAAGAATATTCCCGGGCGCTTGAATTGGAAGATAATAATTCCGAAGCTCTTTTTTTCAGGGCAAATGCATTATACGAATTGGCAGACTACGATGCTGCAATTCTTGATTATACAAAATTAATTGAAATTCAACCCGATAATATCGACGCAACTTTTAACAGGGGAAATGTTTATTATGATATTGAAAAATATGATTTGGCTATCGAGGATTTCAGCCGGATAATAAAGATAGATTCTGCATATTATGATAGTTATTTTGTTCGGGGCAATGCATATTATAAAACGGAAAAATATAAAGAGGCCATAGAAGATTTTAATAAAGGCCTATTATTGAATCCAAAGGATCCAGATGGATTTTATGATCGGGGAAATTCAAAATTTATGCTTCAGGATTACGAGGGTGCCATACAGGATTATTCTATGGCTATCCGCTTAGACAGTTTAGCTGCCGATTACCTTTTTAACAGGGCCCTTGCTGAGTTTTATCTCGACCTGACAGAACCTGCCTGCAGCGATATGAAAAAAGCCAGTGAACTGGGTGATGATCAGGCACGGGAGTATCACAGGGAATTTTGTGGGAGCAAGGAATAGAAGAAACTGAAAATATTTCTGTTGCGCCTAAAATCCAAAACTATACGATATTCCTGCATTAAGATAAAGCTGTGTGCTTTCTTCAAAAATATACGAAGTATTTAAAGGAAATACTGCATACAGGGTAACATTAAAAGAAATATTACCAATCATATAATATACCGGTAATACCAAATCTAATGAAGTAAAGGTATACCGGCTTTCATATAATTCCGGATTGTCCTCAAGTGTTTTTTCAAAAAAGGTCTGTTTTAACTGATCAAGATCCAATTCATCAATATGACTTATCAGCCAGTTACTAAATCTTGGGAACCGGTACGATACATAATCTAGCAATCCCTCCCGCGTAAGACTGGAGATGGTTTCCTGCAAATAAAACTCATTATAGTAATTTTTGTCACTAATATTTAAATCTGCCTCCAACTGAAGCATTAGAGCGCTGTTTTTAAATAGTACATTTTCAAAATTGAACTGTAAAGCATTCTGAAAAGACTGGTAAAACATATTTTTATCACCAAAGAAATAATTTGCCGATACTCCTCCGTAATAATATTTACTATTATAGGAAATATCGAGCATTAAAAAATCGTGAAATACAGATTTTAAGGAATTCGAATTTTTACTGTTAAAAATATGTCCGTAACTGGGGAAAATACTAATTTTTTCAGCAGGAGCAAAATTGTAGCCAAGCATTAAATCGTGTTCAGATGTAGTTTTTGTAAATGTACTGTCTGAATTTTCAATAAAAAATGAGATAGCCGAAAAGGTTAAGCCTGTTTTAGAAAAAAATAATAACGAAGGTGAATAATTGGGCTGTTTTACTTCCTGGGTAAAACTTCCAAATGTATTTGTATTCGTTGAATAGTCAAACGAAAGCAATAATGCGTTAAATGCTTTATTTTTTTTTTCTTCGTTATTGGTTTTTTTAAAATCCGAAGAATCAGGATTAAATTGATCACTCCCAAAAGTCACATGAGATGAAGCTGTAATAAGACAGGTTATTAAAAATATCAACCTGATATTAACATATGTTTTAAAGCTGTAAATCACAGGAATATAAAGGTTTAAAATTTATAACATTTAAAAAAACACGATGATTAATGCGTTTAATATAACTATTATTTTCAGATTAAATTTCAGCAATCCGATTAAATTTTTAAATTTGTTAAAGATTTTGGTTCTTAAACTTATATCATAAGTTATAAGATAATAGGGAATCAGGTGAAAATCCTGAACAGTACCCGCTGCTGTAAAACCCGATTCCGGACCCGATTTGTCGGGAAGGAATAGTTCGCTTCTGTTAATCTGGAAGTCACTGTTTAAACATAAAAAGTATAAAAGTGTTTGGATGGGAAGGCTAACAGAAGTCGGGATAAGTCAGAAGACCTGCCATAATCCAGTATTAATTAAGTGTTCGGGTAAAACGCTCTAAAACTAATTCAATTGAAATCAATCCGTAGTTTTTGTTTTACTTCAGGCTTGCTGGCTTTATACTTTTTTAACGCCGTATGTGCCGATTCAACCAAAGTATATTATCTCGATGAAGTGTCTGTGGTACAATCGAGAAATATTATTTTTAGCGAGGACAAAAGGATCATAGAAGTTGATTCTTCAATTTTTGAAATCTATAAAAATGTTAACCTCGGTCAGCTACTCTCAGTATCTGCACCAATTACTATACGTCAATATGGTGCTGAAGGCGGTATTTCAATGGCTGCAGTAAGGGGCCTGAGGGTAAATCATACTCAGGTTAACTGGAATGGTATACCAATAAATTCATTAACCACCGGCGATAACGATTTATCTCTGATCCCTTCAGGCATCATCGACCGTATTCAGCTGAATTTCGGGGCTTCAGGGAGCCTCTATGGCAGTGGCACGATAGGAACTTCTATTGGATTAACAAACGAACCCGATTGGAAAAATAAACTCAATATTAATTTTTGTTACGAGAGAGGAAGTTTTATATCCAATAAATATAAGGCTGCGATGAGAATTGGGAATGAGAATTTTCAATATCATATCGGAGCCATTCACTACACGGCAGCGAATAATTTTATATATAATGATTATTATCTTCCCGGAAATCCCGAAGTACGAATGGAAGACAATGCTTATTCCAACTCAGGGATAATGCAGCACTTTTTCTTCAGGCTTCCAAAGAGAAATTCAATTCAGGTAGGAATCTGGTACCAGGATAAAAATTATGAACCACCAAATACCATGGGCAGATATTACCGGAATTATGCCTACCAGAATGACAATACTTTTAAAACCTATTTAAGCTGGGTTAAAGTTTACAAATCTTCCAGCCTTACGGTTAAATCGGCCTATTTTGATGATTATTTGCGATACCGTTACAAACAAAATGTGGCAGATGAAGATTATGCTATAGATTCAAAATATGATACACGCAGAGTGTATAATAATCTTAATTTCAGAAAATATATTAAGAATACAATAACAATAGATATAGGCTCTGAATTGCAGCTTGCACAAGCTGACGTTAGTAATTATAGGGGAAACAGGGACGAAACAAGATTTGCCGTTATGGGAGCTGCAAAGTACAAATGGAAGAATACCATATTCAACACCTCTTTACGGGAAGAATTTGTAGATGATAGAACGCCACACACCTTATATTCATTTGGTATACATCGTAGCCTGAATTCAATTCATGAATTCAAGGCCAATATCTCCAATAAATACCGAACGCCCACATTTAATGAAAGGTTCTGGCAACCCGGGGGTAATCCCGATCTTGAACCTGAACAAGGCTGGAGCACGGAGGTTTCGTATTTAAACAACTTTCACCGGGGTAATCATCACATACGTTCCAGTCATACATTATATTATGCCCGTATTGAGAATCTTGTGCAATGGATTACAGACAGTATAATTCATCCTGTACCGGAAAAAAATGCCCGTACACTGGGATATGAATTTACTACGAATTACCAGTTTTCAGTGGGGAGGTTTCTGATAAAATCCAACCTGAATTATATATTTTCCAACGCTATTATTACCGGGCATTATGAGCAGGCTGAATTTAAAGGAAATAAGCTGATTTATGCTCCGGCCCATACATTATCCGGATTTATTAATGCTTCTTTTAAAAGGATATATGGCGGAATTACCAGCAGTTTAATCAGTAAACAATATACAACTGAGGATAATCAGGAAATACTCAGCCTGCCTGCCTATTCGGTAACTAACCTGCATATGGGGACCAGCTGGCGGCTACTTGGAACGAGCACTACATTACAATTTCGTATTATCAATCTTTTTAATACATCTTACGAGGTTGTTAAAGCATATGCAATGCCTGGCCGGGCTTTTTACATATCTGTTTCTATTGGTTTAAACAAAATCTAATTATTAATCTATTAATTAAATTCTAATGAAAAAGGAAAGTTTTCTTTTAATTGTGCTTTTATGCGCAATAGCGCTGATGTCTTGCGAAGACAATAATACCCCAAATCTGCCTAAAGGATATAAACAGGGAATTTTTATTGTCAATGAAGGTTCGTTTGGTCAGAATAACGGATCAATCAGTTATTATAACCCCGATTCAATGAAAATGTATAATAATCTGTTTTATACTGTTAACAACCGGCCTTTGGGCGATGTGATACAATCTATGGGCGTAACCGATGATTTCGGATATATTGTGGTAAACGGTTCGGGAAAAGTAGAAGTAGTGGATTTGGAGACTTTTGAGACAGTAAGAGATCCTCTTATAGTAAATTATCCAAGGTATTTTCTGAAGGTAAGCGATAGCAAAGGCTATTTATCCAGTGGAAGTATGGAAGGAAAAGTTTATGTTATTGATACTGATAATAGTGTGATCACCGATTCAATTTCTGTGGGAATGGGGCCCGAGCATATGATTCTGTTGGATAATTATGTATATGTTGCCAATAGCGGAGGATGGAGTAATGATTCTACTTTAAGTGTTATTGATGTGGCTACAGATGAAGTTATTGATACCATTGTGGTGGCAGATGGCCCAATGGATCTGGTGGCAGATGCGGATAATAATCTTTGGGTGCAATGCAGGGGATATGCCGTTTACAATTGGGATCCTCCATATAATGTGATTAGCGAAACTGAAGCCCGACTGGTGAAAATTAACACAAGCCAGGGCATGGCTGTTTGGTCAGCAGTACTCGGCAATGCCAGCGATTATACGGCAACTTACATCTCAATGGCTACAAATACGGATAAAACAAAAATTTTATTTCTGAAGCCTTCGGGGATTTTTTCAATGGGTAAAGAAGATGTTCAACTCCCGTCATCCGCATTTATTTTGGGCAATTTTAGCGGTATTGATGTTCATCCGGTAAGTGATGATATATATACCTTCCAGTCCAGTTATACTGCCAATGGGGAGATGAAGATTTATAATTCTTCCTCAGAATTGCAGAAAACCTTTGAGGCCGGTATCGGGCCAAATAGTGCGGTATTTAATAAATAATTTTTTTCGGCTGTCGCAAAAGCTACCCTATGTTATCCCTATTTGTTTAAAAAATGATGAAATAAGTTTTTGCGACGGTCGGAATTACTAGTTGTCTATTGTTTTCTCTTTTTGTTCCGTGAAATGGGGAATTCAAATTAACTCGTAAATTAATATTAAAGAAAAGATTCACACGTTTTACTAAATTTACTTTTAATATTTAACCTGCCTTATTATTCCATTCACAGTTTGATCTGTGCCAAAGCAGGTTATCCCGATT
>JAFGSZ010000057.1 GCA_016934395.1 Bacteroidales bacterium | reverse complement strand
TATTCAGAATGAATGTTATAATTTAACTGGTATAATAAAATATTTATTAAAAATATTTTTTAATTATTAAATGCACTAGCTATTATGAAAAGAGTGACAGGTCTGGGAGGGATATTCTTCAAATGTGAAAATCCCCAAAATATTAAAAATTGGTATAAAAAACACCTGGGCATTGCCTCTGATGAATATGGCGGATTGTTTGAGTGGCGTGATGCCGAAAATCCGGAGCAGAAATGTTATACTGCCTGGAATCCGTTTGATAAAAACACATCTTATTTTAATCCCGGGAACCAGTCGTATATGATCAACTACAGGGTAGAAGATTTAAAGGGACTTCTTGAAATTTTAAAAAACGAAGGTGTGAAAATTATCGGGGAGATTGAAGAATACGAGTATGGAAAATTTGGATGGATATTAGATCAGGAGGGAAATAAAATTGAGTTGTGGGAACCGGTGGAAAAAAAACTGAAATAGTTATTTTTTATGCTTAACAAAGTATGCTACTTTTTCTATGGATGTAATCATATCATACGATTCGAGATAAACACCATCCGGTGCGGAGATACTAACGCTTGTAAAATTTAGTATTCCTTTTACCCCTGCACGTATTAATGCTTTGGCCATCTCCTGGGCAGCATGCGGGGGCACAGTAAGTATACCGATTTTTATTTCTTTTTCAGTTATAATTTCACGAAGCCTGTCTATAGAATAGCAGGTAACACCTGCCGTGGAAGTGCCGGTCCGTTTAGGATCAATGTCAAAAGTAGCCACCAGGTTTAGGTTAGGACGTTTTCCTACAAAATAGGCGGTAATCGCTTTCCCTAAATGGCCGAATCCAATCACAGCCACATTTATGGCCTCCCGGGCATCTATAATTTTACTGATTACTTTTATGAGTTCACGAATATCATATCCTTTTCGCTGGGGGCTGGTATACCCTATAAACATAATATCGCGCCGAACCTGCACTGCGGTGATATTGTGGATTTCTGCCAGTTCGTGCGAATAAATATGGGTTTTTTCTTCATCAAGGCAATTTAAAAGAGTGCGCCTGTATTCACTTAAACGCTCAATTGTTTTTTCAGGAAGAACTTTCATAGAGTTTGTCAGTATGTAAATGACATAATATTATATACAAATATAAAATTTTGTAGCATAGTACAACATTGTATTTGTTTATTGGATATATTTATTTTAATTCTAAGAAATATTCTATTATTTTAAGGGTTTGTTTCGCTCATATCAATGAAAGTATTTGCATTTTGAATTAAACAAATATGGAATATAAGCGTGAAATCGTAATTTGCCTTGGAAGTTCATGTTATGCGCGTGGAAACCAGGAATTATTAGCAATAATAGAAAAATTTCTGATTGATAAAAAAATAAATGATAAAGTAAGTTTTCACGGTAACCGTTGTTTTGGTGAATGTGGCAACGGGCCCAGTCTTAAAATTGGAGCTAAATTGTATCACCATGTTTCCATAGAAAATGTATTTGGGATACTGGAACATTCATTATCTGATTTAATATAAATTATTCATGGAAGTAGAACCTCTGATTCAGTTAAACAATAATAAATGTACCAATTGTTATTCCTGCATACGCGTTTGTCCTGTAAAAGCCATACAGGTAAGGTATGGAAATAAGCACCCAATAATTAAACAGGAGCGGTGTATACAATGTGGTTCATGTATTGAAATTTGTCAACCGCAAGCCATAACCTACAGAAGTTCGATAGATGAGGCCAAAGAACTGCTTGAATCTTCAAATACAAAAGTGGCCATACTTTCGCCGAGCATTTCTGCCGAATTTGAGGATATTACAGATTACCGCAAGTTTGTGCAGATGATCAGGGCGCTTGGAATTCAGCATGTGAACGAAGTTTCTTTCGGAGTGGATTTGATTGCCTATAAATACAACGAACTTTTTAGCGCCTATAAGGGCAAGTATTATATTACTTCAACCGATCCGGTAATTGTATCTTATATTGAAAAGTTTCACCCTAACCTGATCAATAATCTGGCGCCTCTTGTTTCACCAAAAATTGCCATGACAAAAGTAGTCCGTAAACTTTACGGTGATAATATTAAAGTGTTGTATATCGGACCTGATGTTGCTTCAAAGGATGAGGTCAGGATGTATGAAAAAGATGGCAGAATTGATGTAGCGATCACCTTTATTGAACTCCGTGAATTATTTCGTGATTTTGATATTGATGAGAGTACACTTGAATTTTCAGAATTTGACCCTCCGCTGGGGTATAAGGGTTCACTGTATCCTTTGCGAAACGGTTTATTGCAGGCTGCCGAAATGGATGAGAACTTGCTTACCACACATATCTTTTGTGTTCAGGGTAAAAGGGCCATGATTGAGGCTATTGCCGAATTTGAAAAAAGTGTAAAAATTATTAAAAGACATATTCATGTAACCTATGGCAATTGGTTAATTGGTCCGGGAACCACCAATCGGGGAAATACCTTCTTACGTGAACACCATATAATAAAATATGCCAACAAACGTCTTCGTAATTTTTTCAGGCACGAATGGCACAATGAATTAATGGAATATTCATCCCTCGATTTGAGCAGGACATTTAAAGAAAACGACCAGCGTTTGCCGGCGCCCTCAAAAGAAAAAATTGATGATGTATTAAAATTACTTGGTCGTAAAGTTACAGACCGCTATGGGTGCGAAGAATGCGGTTATGCTTCATGTAATGATTTTGCCGTAGCTATTGCACAGGGATTAGCCACGCCTGAGATGTGCTCTACCTATGCTTTAAGACATAGTATCGATTCAAGTGTGGAAACAAAAGAAATTAGAGACCGGCTACAGATGATCCAGATCGAGCTGGAGCAAACCAGAGAAGATGCCCTTCATGAAAAACAACTTGCAGAACAGGCCTCGGAACTAAATGATTTTATTTTTGATAAGCTACGCGCTGGCGTTGTTCTTGTTGACCAGAATCTTAAAATAATTAAAGCCAATAACAGCTTTACCAGGATACTTGGAGATGATGCCAAAGAAATTAATGATGTAATTCCCGGGCTGGTGGGCGCCGACCTAAAGAAATTATTACCTCTGAATCTTACCAATTTATTCCAGTATGTACTTGATGATGCTCAATTTATAGATGGTAAAGATATGACGCTGGGTGAGGCCTTAATAAATGTATCTATTTTTCCGGTGCGAAAAAATAAAATAGCAGGAGGGATTATCCGCGATATGAGGGCCCCGGAAGTGCAAAAAGCTGAAGTAGTAAACCGTATATCGGAAGTTATTGATAAAAATCTTGAAATGGTGCAGAAAATAGGGTTCCTGCTTGGTGAAGGGGCATCGGATGTGGAAAAAATGCTGAATTCTATCGTGGAATTTTATAAATCAGGGAACGAGAATAAATAATGGAGGAAAAGTTTTTTATAGAGGTCGATTGTCAGCAGAAAAACTATGAAGGGGAAAGAATCTGCGGTGATGTATTTCTTACCGGAAAGGTAAAAGAAGAAAACCGGATTGTTGTGGTATTGTCTGACGGGATGGGGCATGGTGTAAAAGCCAGCGTGCTGGCAACCTTAACCGCTACCATGGCGCTCAATTTTACCAAAGAGCATAAAAAGCCTGAAAAAACTGCTGAAATTATTATGAAAACGTTGCCGGAATGCAGCGTACGGAAAATGAATTATTCCACGTTTACAATTATCGATGTAGAGTTTGACGGGCGAACCACTATTCTTGAATTTGATAATCCCGAGTGTATAATTATCAGAAATAATACTTTATTTAATCCCGACTGGAAAACCATTTCATTAAATGGAGGCAGTAAAACAGGGAAAAAAATTAAATTATGTACATTCTACCCGCAAAAAGGCGACCGTATAATTTTCTGTTCCGACGGTATTGCACAGTCCGGTATGGGATCAGCGCGTTTCCCGTTTGGATGGGGGAATGATAATGTAGGCCGCTATGCTATTGATGTGGTAAAACAAAATCCGAAAATATCGGCCCGTAACCTTGCAACCAAAATAGTTAGCGTGGCATACAGAAACGATGGTTTTCATGCCAAGGATGATACCAGTTGCGGAACAATTTACTATCGTGAACCCCGGGAATTGCTGATTTGTACCGGTCCGCCTTATGAAAAGAAAAACGATTCGATACTGGCGAAAATCGTTAAACGATATAACGGGAAAAAAATAATTATGGGCGCCACAACAGGTGAAATTGTTGCCCGTGAACTGAACTATGAAATAAAAAACGAACTGGAGTTTAATGATCCCGAATTACCGCCAATTTCAAAGATGCAGGGCGTGGATTTGTTTACGGAAGGGATTTTAACACTAAATAAACTTGAGAAAATTCTTAAATCGTATACCCCTAATTTCCCCATGGGCAAAGGCCCTGCCGATGAGATTTTAAAACTGATTTTAGAAAGTGACGAGATACAGATTATAATCGGAACACGAATTAATATTGCCCACCAGGATCCAAGTCTGCCCATTGAGCTCGAAATAAGAAGGACCGTGGTAAAGCGAATTGCAAAATTGCTTGAAGAGAAGTTTCTGAAGAAAGTGAAAGTCAGGTACATTTAGTATGAAAGTGATTTGGTTTATTTGATGTAACCTATATAGAGTTTTATTAATATTTAGAAAAATACAAAGAACATTAATATTCAAAATTCAAAACCAGTTTTTCTTATTTGTGTACCTGGCATCTTTATGTGGATGTTTTTTCTCGCTAAGACGCCATTCCGAAAAATTCGGAACGCAAAGGTTTATAATAACACTGCCAAATATTTTATATTCTACTTTTGATTTTCTCTGTGCTTTTGTATGAAAGTTTTTTCTCGCATAGGCACAAATCCGAAAAATTTGGAACGCAAAGCATTCAATAATCTAACATGGGATATTAAAGCTTTATTTTATGCTCTTTGTTTATTTGAGTTAATATTTTTGTTTCATTCGGAACAACAGTCTATTTTATTATATTTATAAAACTTGATAGTATTTCTTATAATAAAATTCTATCTTAATTATCCATTGCAATTTTTCTGTTTATCACTGTTATGCTAAATATTAATAAAAATTTTAATTATGACTGAAAATGAATTATCTAAAATTATAGTTAATACGAGCTATAAAATACATAACCATATTGGTCCCGGGTAATTAGAATCAGTGTATGAAGAGATACTGGCTTATGAGTTATCTGAAGCAGGAATTTTTTATTCAAGGCAAAAAGGAATTCCGGTATACTATAAGGAAATAAAAATGGATATTGGCTTTCGTGCTGATCTTATCATTGAAGATAAAGTAATCATTGAAATTAAATCTATTGAAGCTCTTACTCCTGTTCACTATAAACAATTGATAACGTATTTAAAATTGACAAATATTAAATTGGGATTATTAATTAATTTTAATGTTGCATTAATTAAATCAGGTATTCATAGAATTGTGAACAATTTATAATTTAATACGACTAAATTTTTTAATTATCTGTTGGTATTTGTGATTTTATTTTTTTCGTAAAAAGCATGTAATTTTATTCTTGAAGAAAAGACAATAATTTTCTATTTAGCGTCCTTTGCGCCTTAGCGTGAAAGGAATAAATTTGAGTTCCTCATAAACGCCTAGTTTAACTATATAATTATATTATTGAAGAAAATACATCAACTTACTTCTTAGCGTTCTCTGCGTCTTAAGGTGAATAAATTAAATATTCGTACCGCACCAATCATATTAAAGGAAAGACATAATCTTTAAACTTATCCTCTTAGCATAACTTTCAGGTGTTTAATTGTGATACTATGTTTTCAGGGATGTTAATATTTAAATGGCATTTCATCAAATATAAAAAAGGTCATTTCAGAGAATAATTATTATTAAGATTTTCGGTGATAATGCGTAATTCCTTTGTCATCCGAAACAATAATTATTTCTGAAACAACCTTTAACCTAACCTAAAATTGTTATTATTTAATCTATTTCTGATTTGTATATTCCTTTATAATATCCGATACCATTTCGGGAGCCACCCTGCCATAAGTTTTTTCGCCTACCATAACTACCGGTGCAAGACCACAGGCTCCCACACAACGAAGGCAACTTATTGAGAACATACCGTCGCCGGTTGTTTCCCCCACTTCAATCTTTAAATTCTTCTTAAACTCATCGAGTACATTTTCTGCCCCACGGACATAACATGCAGTACCCGTGCAAACAGAGATGGGATATTTTCCTTTCGGTATCATTGAGAAGAAGGAATAAAAAGTAACTACTCCATATACTTTGGCAACCGAAACATTTAGTTCACGTGCAACAACCTCCTGCACTTCAGCGGGCAAATAGCCAAAAGTATGCTGGGTTTTATGCAGCACATTTATCAACTCACCGGGCTGATTGTTGAATGATTTACAAATTTCTTTGATTTTATCAACATCCGGTTTTTTTAATTCAACTTTAATATTTGACATAGCTTACTGATTTTCAAATTTCAAATGATTTTGGTTCAATGTAAATAATTTTTTTGCTTTTATCTACATAGTGTGTATGCAACAATTTATGGGCTTTTTCGCTCATCGGTTTGCCCAGGAATTCCTCATACAGTTTTATAATATATGGATTTTCATGCGATTTACGCAGCGGTTTGTTTTTGTCTTCCTGGTAAATGGCTTCCATGCGTTTTTGCAGAATTTCAAATTTACCATGATGTAATGGTTGACCACCGCCACCAATACAACCACCGGGGCAGGCCATAATTTCAATAGCGTGAAATTCAGATGTGCCGTTACGAATACCTTCCAGTAATTGTCTTGCTTTTCCCAATCCGTGGGCAATACCAATATTTATGGGTTGCCCGTCAAAATCTATGGTGGCATGGCGTATTCCATCCATTCCCCTGAGTTCTTTAAAATCTACATCCTGCAGGGTTTTTCCTGTATGCAATTCGTAAGCTGTTCGCACAGCTGCTTCGATAACGCCACCTGTAGTACCGAATATTACACCAGCTCCTGTTGACTCTCCCAGTGGCTGATCAAAATCTTCTTCAGAAAGGGAATCAAAATCGATGTTGGCTCTTTTAATAAGGTGGGCAAGTTCCCTTGTAGAGATCGAATAATCTACATCCGGGTTTCCATCCACTTTAAATTCATCGCGCTGACATTCGTATTTTTTAGCCAGGCAGGGCATTATAGATACTACAATCAGATCTTCGCGGGGTATATTTATTAAATCTGCAAAATAAGTCTTTGCTATAGAACCAAACATTTGTTGGGGTGACCTTGCGGTTGAAGGAATATCTAGCATGTCGGTAAACTGGGATTCAAAAAAGTTAACCCATCCCGGACAACAAGATGTTAACATAGGTAGTTTAACGCTTTTGTCACCATTTAAATGCCTGGTCAGGCGGCTAAGCAACTCGGTACCTTCTTCCATAATAGTTAGATCGGCAGCAAAATCAGTGTCAAATACATGGTGAAATCCCAATTGTTTGAGTGCAGAAACCATTTTTCCGGTTACCAGGGTTCCGGGCTTATGTCCGAATTCTTCACCCAGTGCGGCCCTTACAGCCGGAGCTGTCTGAACGATAACGGTTTTATTCGGATTCGACAAGTCGCGGATCAACCTGTTGGTATGGTTTACTTCAGTGAGGGCGCCGGTTGGGCAAACAGCCACACATTGTCCGCAATAGGTACATACGGAATCTTCAAGGTCCATTTCAAATGCCGGGGCAACCACAGACATAAAACCACGGTTAACTGCTGAAAGCGCTCCTACTGTCTGAAATTCGTTACACATAGTCTCGCACCTGCGGCACATAATACATTTGTCCATATCGCGGATAATGCTTGGTGAAAAATCCTTACGATAGGTAGACATTTCAGCAATATCCTGGTTGGGAATTTCACGTATTCCAAGTTTATTGGCGAGGCTTTGCAATTCACAATTTCCTGATTTCGGGCATACCAGGCAATCTTTCGGGTGATCGGAAAGAATAAGTTCCATAACTACTCTTCGGGCATTCAACACACGCATAGAATGGGTATTGACTACCATTCCATCAAAAACGTCTGTGGCACATGAAGGGGCAAGATTTCTTCTTCCCTGCACCTCAACAGAACACATGCGGCATCCCCCGGGTTTATTTTCTATATTCAGGTCTCCAAGATCCATATAACAAAGCACCGGAATATCAATACCAATAGTTTTAGCTGCTTTGTAAATAGTGGTTCCCTTTTCCACTTCAACCGTTTTATTATCTATAGTGAGTTTTACCTTTTCCATTTTTGATATTTATTTTATTATAACTGCATTAAACTTACACCGATCAATACATGCTCCGCATTTAATACACAAGGACGTATCAATATGATGAATCTCTTTCCTTTCTCCTGTGATGGCTCCCACAGGACATGCTCTTGCGCAGGCGGTACACCCCACACAATTTTCATCTACAATCTCATACTTCATCAGGGCTTTACATACTCCGGCCGGGCACTTTTTATCTTCAATATGTGCGGTATACTCATCCATAAAATTATTTATTGTGGCGAGCACCGGGTTAGGAGAACTTTGTCCCAGGCCACACAGAGAAGTGTCTTTAATTACGGTTCCCAGATTTATAAGCCTGGTAATATCTTCAGGGGTACCATTTCCTTTTGTTATTTTTTCAAGAATTTCATGTAACCGTTTATTCCCGATGCGGCAGGGTGCGCATTTACCGCAGGATTCTTCTACGGTAAAGTCGAGGAAAAATTTTGCCACATCCACCATACAATCGTCTTCGTCCATTACCACCATACCTCCGGATCCCATCATGGAACCGGCAGCAATAAGATTATCATAATCGATGGGCGTATCCAGATGTTTTTCTGTTAAACAGCCTCCCGAAGGGCCACCGGTTTGTACGGCTTTAAATTTTTTACCGTTTTTAATTCCACCGCCGATTTCAAAAATTACTTCACGCAAAGTGATTCCCATGGGCACCTCAATAAGGCCTACATTGTTTATTTTCCCGGCAAGGGCAAAAACCTTGGTGCCTTTTGCTTTTTCACTTCCAATACTGCTGAACCATGCTGCTCCTTTATTGATTATTACCGGGATATTGGCAAATGTTTCTACATTATTTACAGTGGTTGGTTTACCAAGATATCCCGAGTCGGAAGGGAATGGCGGTTTCATAGTCGGTTCGCCGCGGCTTCCTTCCATAGAATGTATCAGGGCTGTTTCTTCACCACAAACAAAAGCGCCCGCTCCGTATCGAAGTTCTATATCGAATTTAAACCCGGTTCCAAGAATGTTGTTTCCCAGTAATCCGTAATCGCGGGCCTGCTTTATGGCTGTTTTTAAACGTTCAATTGCAAGCGGATATTCGGCGCGAATGTATACCAGGCCATAATTTGAACCAATGGAGTATCCACAAATGGCCATCGCTTCCACCACGGTATGCGGATCACCTTCAAGAATAGACCGGTCCATAAATGCACCGGGGTCACCTTCATCAGCATTACACACCACATATTTTTCGTCGCTTATATTTTTAGCAGCGAGTTCCCATTTCATTCCGGTAGAAAATCCTCCACCGCCGCGGCCACGCAAACCTGAATCCTTGATCAGCTTAATTGCTTCTTCGGGTGTTTTTTCGGAAAGCACTTTACCCAGGGCTTTATAACCATCTCTGGCAATGTATTCATCGATATTTTCCGGATCAATAACGCCACAATTCCTGAGGGCTATACGAACCTGTTTTTTATAAAAATTCATATGTTTGGAGTCGCTGACAATAGTTTCTTTATCAGGATCGTGATAAAGAAGCCGCTCCACCTTTCTTCCTTTTACTATATGTTCCTCAACAATTTCCCGTGCATCTTCGGGTTTTACCTGAACGTAAAATGTATTGTCGGGAATGATTTTAACAATCGGCCCTTTTTCACAGAATCCAAAACATCCTGTAGTAACCACCTGGGCAAAATCATCAAGCCCCTGGGTTTTTATTTCGTGGTTTAAGTTTTCAACTACTGCTGTGCTTAAAGAGGCTTTACATCCGGTACCCCCGCAAACCAGTAAATGTATTTTATATCCTGACATTATTTTCCCTCCTGTTTATTTTGTTTCTTCAATACTTCGGTAATTCATTGGAATGATCCCTTCAACCAGTTCCCCGTTTTTTATGTAGCGTTCAATAATCTCATTCGCCTTCTTTTCATCCACATAACCAAAAACAATAGGTTCTTTACCCGGAACAGTAACCTCCACAGTGGGTTCGGCATAACAATAACCCATACAACCGGTTTGGGTAACAACGGCATCAACATTTCGCTTTTCCAGTTCATCAACGATATAGTTCATTGTTTCCCTTGATCCGGAAGCAATACAACAGGTTGCCATGGCCACCTTAATTTGTACCATATCTTCGGGATGCTCACTCTTGTCCCTTAAGTCGGTTTCCGATTTAAGCTTCTCACGCATTTTGCGCAAATCAGCTAAGGTTTTTATTTTTCCCATTTTTATAATTTGTTTTAAAATTTTATAGTCTTGTTAAAGATTAATAAGCTCCAATATCTGTTAGGTTTTCGATAATCATTTCAGTAATATATTTCACTATTTTCGGATTGGATAAGTTTTTAGTTTCCAGCGCATCCTCTATTTCCAGCGTATCCAACACAAAAATTTTTCCGTTGTATTCATGCGAATAAATAAGTCTCAGGTTTATAGCGGTCATCAATATTTTAATGGTTTCTTCGATTTTCCCCAGCGGCTGGCGGTCAATATGATTATGCTGAAACCTTGCGGTTACTTTTACTCCCCGGGGAAACGAATTTTCAATTTTTAAAAAGCCACCTGCAGCTTCTGCATTTTGTTTTAGTAACGCCAATCCCAATCCGACTTTCTTTTTTGTTCCTGTTGTATAAAATGGATCGGTAACTTTTTCAGAGTTTCCCGGATCGATACCAGACCCGTTATCTTTAATTGTTATTTCAAAAATATTTTTTACAACATCTTCAGTAATGCTGATATCTACCCTTGTTGCCCCTGCATGCAAAGAATTTTGCACAATATCCAGAATATGTAACGACAGGTCTTTCATATTACAGCAATACTTTTCTTCCGTTTTTATTTAGAAGAGCAAGTTTTATTTCCTGAAAACTTAGGTCGTTTAACAAAAAAGTGGTGGTTCTGCTGCCGATTTGTTCCGGCGTATGTGCATCCGATCCACGGATTATTGTTAATGATAAGGATTCAAGTTGTTGTTTTAATGTTAAATCCATTTTATGGAGTAGTTGAATTTCAACAGCATCCATCTCCAAATCTGCAGGGATAAATCCTATCTGACTGATCATTCCGTAGTGAGCTCTTTCAATATGTGCAGGAATAAACAATCCGTTTAATTCGTGCACTTTCTGCTCAATATTTTTCAGGTCAGCATCAAGGGCAGCAGTAAGCACAGTTTTAATTATTTCAACAATATGCTCATTTTCATCAATTACAGGCTGGTCGCCAAAAATATCCGGCCTGTTTTTTATTGATGAGCGATGAATAGTAAGATACTTTTCAAACTCCTCAGTTTTTTCAATATTTTCAAAGAACGCAAGACAATGAATTTCTTCTTTTGTGGTAATTTCCACTCCCGGTAAAACGAATATCCCGTAAGGTTTTCCCAGCTTTTCCAGGATTTCACAATGCCTTGTTGTATTGTGATCGGTTAATCCAAGTATGTTAATATTCCTTTCACGGGCTGTTTTTATTATATTTTGCGGACTCATGTCCAGTGACCCGCAAGGAGAAAGAACGCTATGAATGTGTAAATCAGCCCGAAACTGTTTCATTCATTTTAATAAATTATAAATTTCACCCGATATTTCGAATGCGCCATTATTTGTTCCCAATAAGGGTATTTGTTCTTTTTCGGCTGCTTCTATCGTATCTTTTTCAGGTTTGTGATTGTTTACTATTATTATAGCTGCCAGTTCTTTTAAGCTGGCTACCGCAATAATATTTTTGTGGGTTTGCATGGTAATCCAAACTTCACCCTCTGAAGCATTGCCCATTACATCGCTTAATAAATCGGAAGTATACCCGCCATTAATTTCCTGTTCCGGGTTAAAAATTTCCGAAAGTTGTGTTAATCCGAGTTTATCGATGATAGTAATAATATTCATATTCTTATTATTTATGAGCCCGCTAGTTTATTAAGTTTTTCCGTTCCCCAGATTTTCTCCATCTGGTCATTCATTTTTTCGCTGCTTTCCTGACGGTTTATTGCATATTGCACAAAAATGCAATCCAATGTTTTTGCATTTCCCTGTACAATATCTTCTGCCAGTGTTTTACAAGACGGAGCACCACATGCTGCACAGTCTATACCGGGAAGATAGTTGGTGAACTGCCGGATTTTCTCCATCTTTTTCAGGGCAGCATTCATGTCTTCATCAAGCATCAGTCCCGATCGTGCTTTTACTTCATCAATAGAAATATGGTCCAGCAGGTATTCTGTGTTTTGCCGGATGGTTTTATTGTTAATAATTTTCCCTTCTTTTTTATCCAGTTTGTACTGTTTTGCCCGTTCTTTTAGCCTTTCGCTAACAAGAAACCTGTTATTGGCAGAAAGAATGCCCCCGGCGCAACTTTCGTCGCATGCCCGCAACTCAATAAAATCAAAATTGCTGATACTGCCGTTTTCAATTTTTTCTAAAAATTCTATGGCATTATTAATTCCATCGATTGCCAGGCTTCTGCCGTTAATAAACCGTGATTCCCCTCCTGTAAGGCTCCAGGTCATTTCACGCGGTTTTAACTGTTCTTTTTCAGGAACAATACAACTTGAGTTTACTTCTTTTTTAATGGATGAATAAACTTTATTATACAACGAATCGAGCCTGATAACGCCGGTTATGGCAGAAGATAATTCACCTACCGGGCTTTTTACTGCAGCAATTTTTGCGGCGCAAGGGGTAATATAATAAATACCGATTTCGTCATCGTTGTAACCACGTTCATTCAGCACTTTACGATATGATAAAGCAGCAATATCCAACGGGGCTTTTAACAACATGATGTTTTCTGCCAGGTTAGGAAACCTTACCTGTATCATACGCACTATGGCCGGGCAAAATGAAGAGATCACAGGTCTTATTTCTTTTCTGTTATCGAGATATGAATTAACAGCATTTATTAATATGTTTACCCCGTGTTCGGCTTCGTAAACATGGGTAAAACCCTGTTCAAGAATACTGCTGTATATTTTTCGGGTGGGAATATTTCTGGCAAACTGGCCGATAAAAACGGACGGAACCAGGGCAATTCTTACCTTAAATTTAAAAATATCCTCAAAATCATCCTGTTCAACGGTTATGGCGTTAACAGGGCAAACCCGCATACATTCACCACAATCTACACATTTGTTTTTATTTAAAACAGCTTTCCCGTTTCGTACACGCAAAGCTTCTGTAGGGCAGGCCTGCATACAATGGGTACATCCGATGCAAACCTCCTCCAGTATTTTTAATGCGTGATGAAATGTATGGTCAGCCATTTTATTGATGATTCAGATAAAATACAAGTTTTACTTCAGTGCCTTTGTTAATTTTGCTGTTCAGGATTAACTCGTCTGCATTTTTTTTTATATTGGGCAAACCCATGCCGGCTCCAAATCCCATTTCCCTTACTTCTTTCGAAGCTGTGGAAAATCCCTCTTCCATAGCTTTATCAATATCTGCTATACCGGGACCCGTATCCTGAACTTTTATAATTATTTTTTCTGTATTTAATTCAATATCCATAATTCCATGGTAAGCATGTGCCACAACATTAACTTCAGCCTCATACATGGCAACGGCAATACGTTTAATTATTTTCGGATCCAGGTTCAATTGCTTCAACATTTTTTTTACTTCGCTTGAGGCCAAACCGGCTTTTGTGAAATCCCCGCCCTGTATTTCGTATTGTGCATGCATGCTTTACTCTAAAATACGGGTTGAATACCTGCCTGATATAACTTTCCACTGACACTGAACATTGAAGAGGCGCATTCTATAAGCACCATATGGTTTACTTCTGCCAGGCTTACCATTTCTTTTGTTACTTTTTTATTACGAACGAAAGCGATACAGGATATTTCTGCCATTTCTGCTGTTCGGATAGTCTGCACATTAATCAGGCCCGTAATTAAAAGAATTTCATCCGTATCTAGGGTAAGCACATCACTCATTAAATCGGATGAAAATGCTTTTGATACTTCTCTTGAAAGGTATTTTTCTCCGGCAACTATCTTGCCATCGATCAACTTTAAAACTTCGCTTATAATCACTTTTTTTGTTCCTGAATTTTATGGTTCAAATGTATACGCAAAGGTATATAATTTGTTGTTATCTAAATAACAATAAATCACGTAAGTCTCAATATATAATGTTTCTAAATAATATTAATGCAAATGTGGCTGTCATCTTAAAATGCCCGATCGAGTATGAACTGATGATCTGTTATTACTAGTTATTGTTTTTTTTGGGATTTTTTTTTGAAGATTATTGAATTGAAAATTATCATTTACAAAAAAAAATTCTTAGAATGAAAATTGTATTGGGAAGAAATATTATTATAATGGGGAATTATTTTGTTTGTTTTTTAATCCAGGAATACCAATCATTCAATCCATCGCCGCTTTTTGCCGATAATTCAATAAATTCCAGGTGATGGTTGATTCTTAACGCATATTCTTTAAATTTTTCCACATCAAAGTCAACGTAGGGCAACAGATCGGTTTTGTTGATGATACATAAATGGGAACTCTGAAACATATAAGGGTATTTCAGCGCTTTGTCATCCCCCTCGGTAACACTGATGATGACAACCCTGAATTTTTCGCCGAGATCAAACAGTGCAGGGCAAACCAGGTTGCCTACATTTTCAATCATAAGAACGGCATGATCGGTAATTTTAAGTTCTTTCACCGACCGATATACCATTTCGGCATCCAGGTGACACCCGCTGCCTGTATTGACCTGTATTACGGGAACTCCGGTTTTTTGTATCCTTGCGGCATCATTGGCAGTCTGCTGGTCGCCTTCAATAACAAAAAACCCGAGTGAACTGGAGAGGTCAACAAGCGTTTTTTCAAGTAATGTGGTTTTGCCCGAACCCGGGGAACTGACCAGGTTAACGGCCAGTATTTCTTTTGCCTCCAAAAAGCCGCGGTTCCGTTCTGCTACAAGATTGTTTTGTTGCAGGGCATCCTGCTCAATATTTAATGTCCGGGAGTGATCGTGATCGTGGTGATGTGTATGTTCAGAAGAATCGTGCGAATGAGAATGCGGATGGTCATGTGAGTGATCATGCGCATGTGCTGAAAGGTGCTCATCGGCCATGCCGGGCCTTAAAAGTGTGTATTCTGTATCTGAATTTCCGCAACCGCATGTATCGCACATAAAGCAAGAATATTAAAAGTTGAATTGACTAAATTAGAAAAAATGAAGTGAATGAACAAGTCAATATTTGCTGAAAGAAGGATATTTTAGTTCTTATTCAATTTCAATGGATTTAACCCGGAGTTCTTTTCCCTGAGTAATGGTATACCGAACCGAATGGCATTCAGGACAAACATCTGCAAAATTTTCAATTGAAAATTTATGGTGGCATTCTTCGCATATTGCCCACGCTTCTTTATCAATAAGGTTTATTTGTGCATGTTCAAGCATGGTTTCTTTTGTTGCCGATTCCATGGCAAACCGGAGTGCATCGTTTACAACGCCTGAAAATTTGCCCACCTCAATATCGATGGCAAGAATCTTATTCGCATTGGCTTTTTTAGCGTTTTCTTCAGTGAGTTTAACGATATTGAGCGCTATTGAAAATTCATGCATATAACCAGAATAAGAATTTTTAAAAAGTAAAGATAAATAAATAGATTAATTAAAATTTCCACTCTGTATTCTCGTTATTTAAATCAGAGAGATTATAATTTTTAAAGCTAAAAACGGAAAAAATTTCCTGGTTATACTTCGTCAGCTTTTATGCGAGGTAGTTCATTAAAAAATGAATAACAATTTTTCATCTTATTCATACTCAAATACCATTCACTTACACTGCATTTTTCAACTAATAATTAAATAATTTTAAACCATGGAGAAGCAAATTTCTTTAGCAGTGAAATGTCCGGAATGCCACAGGTCATTAATGGACAGCCATGTAAAGTTGCATAATCTGCCGGCAATTAGAGCAGATATCGAAATAGCAGGTGAACGAGGCATCATCCATCTCTGCCCTGTGTATGGTTGTTATGAAAGAAAAGCGAACATACCTCTTCCTGACAGAATTTCTGCAAAGTTTTTTTGTCCTGAATGTCATAAGAGTCTGATCTCGGATAAATTTTGTCCGGAGTGTAGCGCAAAAATGGTTGGTTTCGATATTGAAGGAGGGGGCGTTATTATTTTTTGTTCACGGGTAGGATGTAAGGAACATGATTTACTTTTTGAAAACCCCTCGGAAGCAGGAAAATATTTACATGATGATACAGGATATTTCAATTAAAAGCTCTCAACAAATACGTGGAAGCTGTTCTCCGGCCAATTTATCAATAATCCGGTTTCCACCTATTATTGATTCCATTACTGTTTTACCGGGATGGTTTTTTGTAATTTCTCCGATGATTGCTGCATGCTTTCCATATTTATGGTTTCTCATTTTTTTAAGCACCGATTCAGCCGAATCAGGTGAGACAACGGCTACCAGTTTTCCTTCATTAGCCATGTAAAGCGGATCGAAACCAAAAATCTCACACAACCCTTTTACTTCTTGGCGTACCGGAACATGTTCTTCGTAAATACGAATACCAAAATTATGATTTTCCACAATTTCTGCCAGAATAGTGGCCAGTCCGCCACGTGTAATATCACGCATAAATCGTATTGTATTTCCTGCCATAGCATTTTTTATTAAACCATTTAAAGGAGCTACATCAGAAATTACAGACGATTGTACATTTAACTCATTTCTGGCCATAAGCACTGCTGCACTGTGATCTCCCAAGTATCCGTTTACAATAATTTTATCGCCGGCTTTTATAGTGCTGCCTGTGGCAATATGATCATTTTTTGGCTCCAGGATACCAATCCCGGAAGTTGTTATAAAAAGTTTGTCACATTGTCTTTTTTTTACAACTTTAGTGTCGCCGGTTACAATACTAACTCCGGCTTCACAGGCTTCATCTTTCATGCTGAGTACGATGGTTTCCAAATCTTTGATCAGGAATCCTTCCTCGATAATAAAAGATGCACTCAAATAAAGGGGTTCGGCGCCTGAGACAGCCAGGTCATTCACAGTGCCACAAACGGCCAGCTTACCAATATTTCCCCCCGGGAAAAAAACAGGGTCCACTACATACGAATCGGTGGTGAAAGCCAAACTGCTGGTTCCAACACTGAGTATTGCCGAATCTGTAAGCGCTTCAATAACTGAATTGCTAAAATTTTTAACAAATATATTTTTAATGAGGTCTGCACTCATTTTACCGCCACTGCCATGTCCTAATAAAATTTTATCCTTCATAACCAGAAAATCTAAAATACGCATTACAAGCTCCCTCATTAGAGACCATGCAGGCCCCAACCGGATTTTCAGGAGTACATACTTTTTTAAACAACCCGCATTCAACAGGCTTTTTTAAGCCTTTTAATACCTCGCCGCAGATGCAGCCCCCGGGTTCTTTTATTTCTTTATCCTCAAGATTAAACTTTTTTTCTGCATCAAACAAAACATATTTCTCCCTGATTTTTAATCCACTGTCTGAAATAATTCCCAATCCGCGCCACCAGTCATTACGCGGCTCAAATACCTCATCTACAAGTTTGCGGGCTTTAAGGTTACCCTCAGGCAACACCGTTCGGGTATATTGTATTTCGATTTTTTTATCCCGGGTTTCGTGTTGCTTAACCAGCATATAAATGGATTGCAGGATATCTACCGGTTCAAATCCTGAAATTACCACCGAAATGCGGAACCTGTTTACCAGGTTCCGGTACATTTGTGATCCTGCCACAGTACTAACATGGCCCGGCCCGATATAACCGTCGATTTGTATTCCTTCATCAATGAGGGCTTCCATGGCCGGAGGCATAATTTTATGGGTACTGTATACAAAAAAGTTTGTAATCTTTTCTTTGGCTGCCTGCTGAATGGCGACAGCGCTGGATGGTGTGGTTGTTTCAAAACCAATACCGAGAAAAATAATATTCTTGCCCGGATTCTTCCGGGCAATTTCAAGCGCATCCAGTGTTGAGTATACAATTCTTACATCTGCCCCTGAGGCTTTCTCTATATCCAAACTTGACTGCGATCCGGGAACCCTGATCAAATCGCCATAGGTTGTAATTATATTTTCAGGAAAGCGGGCAAGCTGTATACTATTATCGATATAATTGCGCGAAGAAACACAAACCGGACAACCCGGGCCTGAGATCAGGTTTATAGTATCTGGCAGGAGCGAAGGGATACCAAATTTCTGAATGGCCATAGTATGCCCGCCACATACTTCCATTAAGGTGATCTTTGATTTTGATAATTTTACTATTTGAGCAGATAAATCAGCAACTATTTTTTTATTTCTGAATTCATTAATGTATTTCATACCAACTTGTAGCATTATTCTTTCTGATCGGTCTGATCAAATGATTGTTCATATTCTTTAATGATCTCAAGGGTTTCTTTTGCTTCTTCTTCACTGATCTTTTGCAATGCAAAACCTGTATGAACAAGGACGTAATCACCGATCCGAACGTCATCAACCATTTGCAGTCCGATATTTACGGTAGTTCCTCCAATAGAAACTTTTGCAGTTTCACCGTGTATTTCAATAACCTTTGCAGGAATAGCAAGACACATAAAAATCGTATTTTATTAAAATTTAAAGATAATTTTTTTTTATCATTCAAAGGCTATCCCTCCTGAAGTTCATTTAACCTGGAATTTTTCCTTTTTTCAGCAGCCACAGCCAGTTGTCCCAGTGCTATACCCCCGTCGTTGCACGGAACAAGATGCTGGGTATATACTTTAAAATTGAGATTTTCGAGCTTTTGCACCACGCATTCTGTAAGGTATTTATTTTGAAATGTTCCTCCGGACAAGGCAATCTGATTTAATCCTGAAGTTTCTCTGATCGATAATACAGTTTTCTTAATAGCTTCTGCTACCGTGTTATGAAATTTTGCCGATATCACAGAAACAGGGACCAGATTTTTCATATCATCCAGAATATGTTGAATCACCGGCAAAAAGGATAATGTATCATCCTGATGTATCCGGTAAAAATCTGTGACATTTTTTTGTAGAACAGATTCGAGCAACATGGGCGCCTGGGCATGAAAATCCGAAACAGGGCATATATTTAGTAATGCTGCTACAGCATCAAACAATCTTCCGGCACTGCAACTTAGCGGACAATTAATGTTTTTTTCGATGGATTGGATTACCAGACTTACCGTGTTCGAATCAATTTTTTTTAGAAAAGGGAGGTCTGAATAAGTTAGTTCTTTCCCAAAAATTTTATACAAGTATGAAACTGCAGTACGCCATGGTTCTTCAGTGGCTTTGTCGCCACCGGGCAATGGAATATATTCAAAATGTGCAACACGTTTGTACTCCTTTAAATCACAGATTAAAAATTCACTTCCCCAAATGTTACCATCATCACCATACCCCGTTCCATCAAAGCTTACTCCGATTACCGGGGTATTCAGCTGATTTTCTACCATACACGAAACAATATGGGCATAATGATGCTGTACAAACACTATTGGCAGGGATAGTTCACGGGCATATCGCACAGACAGATAATCCGGATGGGAATCGGCAGCTATCAATGTGGGTTTTATCCTGAATAATTTTTTAAAACGTTCTATGGATTCCAGGTAAAATTCATAGGTTTCATAATTTTTTAAATCGCCGATATGCTGGCTTAGTATGGCTGTATTCCCTTTTCCCAGGCAAAAACAATTCACAAGTTCTGCACCTGTAGCCAGAATGGAGTCTGCATTGATCTGCAACTCAAAAACTTCCGGTACATATCCTCTCGATCTTCTGAAAACCTGTTCCTTGTTATTTATGATTTTTACAACTGAATCATCTGTGCGGTTATAAATATCACGATTGTAAATCAGTAAGGCATCAGATATAGGAGAAAGTGCAGCCTGCGCTTTATGGTTATCAATAATTATGGGTTCATCGGAAATATTTCCGCTGGTGAGAACAATGGCCGTGGTTTTTAATTTTTCGAACAGTAAATAATGGATGGGCATATAGGGTAAAAAGGCGCCAATGGTATTAAAGTTTTTACCTACTTCAGGAGCAAGTTCCTTCTTTTTCTCAAGGATAACAATTGGGCGTCGCCATGAAATAAGGGACTTTTTTTCCTGTTCATTAACAAATGCGTATTGCTCAATGGTATTCAAATCTTTAAACATTACGGCAAAGGGTTTTCCTTCGCGTATTTTTGAATCACGAAGTTTTTTTGAGGCAGAATTATTTAAGGCATCACACATCAGAAAAAATCCCCCCAGTCCTTTTATGGCAATTATTTTCCCCTCTTCTGTCAGCTGACTTACCCTTAATATAATTTCCTGAATACGCGAAACGGACACTGAATTTTGAATCAATTCATATTGGGGACCACAAGTACTGCATGCTACAGGTTGGGCATGAAATCTCCTGTCGTGTATATCTATATATTCTTTTTCACAAGTGCCGCACATAGAAAATGTTTCCATTGTTGTTGTTCTCCGGTCGTAGGGGTAATCCTGAATAATGGTAAATCTTGGCCCGCAATTCGTGCAATTGATAAAGGGGTAATTGAACCGGTGATGTTGTGATTTAATATCTTCAAGGCATTCATTACAAACAGCGATATCCGGACTAATTTCCGATATATCATCATTCAGGTCCAGGCTTTCTTTAATCGTGAAGGTTTTAATATTTTCAACAGGTTCTGTAGTTATACTTAATGAGGTTATATTGGCAGCAGGAGGTAATCTTTCCGGCAGGTCGGCAGAAAATTTATTGATATCCGATAAATCGCCCTGCACTTTTATAACTATTGCATCTGTTTGGTTATAGACAAATCCGGACAGCCTGTATTCGTATGCCAGACGAAAAACATAAGGCCTGAAACCTACACCCTGGACTCTTCCTTTTATTATGAACCGTTTGGCAATAGTATTTGTTTTTGATCCCATAAGGGCGTAAATTGAAAATTGATAAAAATCGAGTAATTTTAACGCTGTCTAATTTAATGATAATTTTAACTAATTTTTATGGATCTACCTCCACGCACTGTAAAACGCTTAAGCCAATATCGGCGGTTACTTGAAAAATATAAAAATATTAAAGAAGCTCATATTTTTTCGCACGACCTGGCGTTGCAACTTAACCTCACTCCTGTGCAGGTAAGGCGTGATATGATGCTGATCGGCTTATCCGGGAATCACAGAAAGGGTTACAACATACAGGAATTGGTTACACATATTGGAAGTGTTATAGATCATAAAAAAGGTTATAATATAGCAATTATAGGCATGGGAAACCTGGGCAGCGCCATTTCTACATTTATTCGTAATTCAAATACACAAATGAATGTGGTTGCGGGGTTTGACGTGGATGCCAAAAAAATAAACCGGAAAGTTGCAGGTATTGAATGTTTTTCAATAAAAGATATCCGAAAAAAGGTTGATGAACTGAATATTCATATTGCAATTTTAACACTTCCAATGGATGTGGCGTTAGATACAGCACACAGATTAATTCATGCCGGTGTGAAAGGTATTTTAAATTTTACTTCAATGCACCTTGATTTACCTGCAGGAATTTATATAAAAAATTACGATATTATTACTTCGCTCGAAGAGATTGGGTTTTTTATAAAAGCAAAAGATTAACATAAAGAATACACCCCATATTTCAGGGGTGTATTGGGATTTAATCCAAAAGACTGTCAATTAAATAATAAGGCATATCGAATGCCTTAGCAACGTTGGGATAGACACACTTTCCCTTATAAATATTAATTCCAAGCTTTATTGCATTTGATTTTTTACAGGCTTCTTCAAGACCCAATTCCGCGATCATTAAACCGTAGGGCAGGGTAGTGCTGGTAAGTGCGTTGGTTGAGCTTAAAGCCACTGCGCCGGGCATATTGGCAACACCGTAATGTACCACCTCATCTATTACATATACCGGATCATCGTGTGTTGTAGGCCGTATGGTTTCAATACAGCCGCCCTGATCTACCGCAACATCAACAATTACAGAACCTTTTTTCATTAATTTGAGATCCTCCCGGCTTACCAGTGTAGGGGCTTTTGCGCCAGGAAGTAATACGGCACCAATAATCAGGTCACTTTCTCTCAATACTTTTTCAATATTGGCATCTGTGCTGTATAATGTGGTAATTCTGGAGCCAAAAATATCATCGAGATAAGCCAGCCGTCGGGCATTAATATCCAGAATCGTAACATCGGCGCCCATGCCGGTGGCAATTTTACAGGCATTGGTACCTACAACACCTCCGCCAATAATACCTACTTTTCCACGGCCAACACCGGGTACGCCCCCTAATAAAATACCGCGGCCCCCATATGTCTTTTCAAGGTATTTGGCGCCCTCCTGAACCGCCAGCCTGCCGGCAATTTCGCTCATCGGTTGCAGACATGGCAAATGACCTTCTTCTTCTTCAATGGTTTCGTAAGCTACACTTTTTACGTTCTTTTCCATAAGCTTTTCAGTAAGTTCACGATTTGCAGCAAGGTGCAAATAGGTATATAATATCTGATTTTCATGGAAAAGATCATACTCTTCGGGAATGGGTTCTTTTACTTTAACAATCATATCGCTCCAGTCGAAAATCTCTTTTCTGTCGGCTACAACAACAGCGCCTGCATTTTTATAGGCGATATCTTCAAAACCGGCAGCTTCACCGGCATCTTTCTGGATTTTAACTTCATGGCCCCGCGATATGTACGATTTTACATCCGAGGGGGTTAACCCAACACGATATTCATGTTTTTTGATTTCTTTAACACATCCAATTTTCATATTCTGAGCACTGTTATGAAGGTTAATATTTTACCGATTAAATTTAAAGTAAATGAATAGAAATTTTCAAAATCCATATATGATTTTGGTCAGTTCATGATAAGAATCAGAATTCACAATAAAATTGAAAGAATAATAACAAATCAGAAGGTTGGAATCATTATAAAATAGATAAAAAGACAGACTCAGGTGTAATAAAATAAACTTTCCAGCTCATTTCTCAGGTTAACATAATTTACCACAATATCTTCCGGGACCTTTAAGTTTACCGGAGAAAAATTCAGAATACCTTTTATGCCCAAAGAAACCAGTTGATCGCAAACCTCCTGACCAGCAAACTCCGGCACAGCAATAATAGCAGTTCTAATGCTGTTCTTTTTAATCACTTCTTCCATTTTATCCGTTGAGTGCACAGGTATGGCATATTTTTTAGAGTACTTTGCCGGATCAAGATCAAAACCAGCAACTATAATAATATTATTTTCTTTAAATCCCTGGTAATTGCATAAGGCTTGTCCAATATTTCCCATACCTATTATAATAACCTGCCTTTCTCCGTTTCGCTTAAAAATTTCATCTATCGTTTTTAACAGATATTTTATGTCGTAACCACCACGTTTACTGCCTTTTAATCCAAACATTGAAAAATCTTTACGAACCTGTTCAGCAGTTACGCCCACATCTTTACCCAAATTATAAGAAAACACTTTTTCAAAACCCAGTCGCTGAAATTTAATCAGACTTAATCTGTATTGAAGAAATCTTTTTAGTGATTTCTGATTAACCATAACTTCCAAACTCTTATTTTATAATAGATTAATAGAAAACGTTAATTAAATGTGAATAAGTAATTTTAGCTTTCGGGAAAAAATCGGGAGAATTTATTGACAAATATAATCATTTGAATTATATTTACTCCAATTATTGTGAAATTTGGAACAAAAAAATGAAAAAAGGATTCCAAATACACAAACATTCCTGGTTAAAATATCTCACTCTCCTTACCAATTCTCATAACATGTTTGTTCCGGTCAATAATAATAATATTATTGAATATGAGGAATATAGTCCTGAATTAAATAACCTGTCCTATTTTGCAGCTAAGCCTGTTACCCCTCTCAAAGCTTTTTTATTGCCTATTAAGGAGAATGTAGTTATTGAGAGAGAGATTCACAATAAAAATATAATTCTCGGAGTTCCGGCATGCGATTTAAAGGCGCTTGAACTTCTTGATGAAATTTATCTTGATCCTGATCATACGGATACAGTATATAACTTTAACAGGGAAAACACCATTCTAATTGGAAGTGATTGTTACGAGATACAGGAACATTGTCATTGTGTTTCCTATAATATCAATCCCTGGCCTGAAGTTAATTTTGATCTTTCCTTATCAGCAATAAACGACGATTTTATAATTTTTTCCAATTCTGAAAAAGGGGAGAAGTTGGTCAATGAAATGATTTTAAATTTTCAGCTCACTGAAGCCGGACTAGATATCCTAAAGAAACTTCAGGAGAAAAGAAATTCGGTTAAAAAAATGCTGGAGAAAAAAAATACCCGGCTACCGGATTATCAACATACAGGAGCCCTTATTAAAAAATCGGAAAATGATAAATGGGAGGAATATTCAAAGAACTGCGTATCGTGCGGGGCATGCGCTGTTATTTGTCCAACCTGTACCTGTTTTCTTTTGGTAGACCGGCCGGATTTTGAAAAAGTGAGACAGACAGACGCTTGTCAGTACCTGGGATTTGAAAGAATTGCTGCCGGTGAAGATCCGCTAAAAAAGAAGTATATGAGGTTCAGAAACCGATACATGTGTAAATATGTATGGCGGCCGGAAAAATATAAATCCATTGCCTGTACCGGTTGCGGGCGATGCATTGACACGTGCATTGGTAATATAAATAAAAATGAAATTTTTATACAGATGGCCTCTTTGTAATAAATAATATATATGCAGGGAAACCATAATATATATAAACCCATAAAAGCTACCGTTGACCGGGTGATTAAAGAATCGCCCATGATAAAATCTTTTGTGCTGATTCCGGAAAAGGAATTCTTTTTCAAAACGGGTGAGTTTATCGAACTTACCATAAATGGTTATGGTGAAGCGCCATTCACTCCCTCGTCTTCGCCCCTGGAAACAAAAAAGATTGAAGTTACCGTAATGAAAGCCGGATATGTAACAGAAAAAATTCATGCTTTAAAACGTGGCGATGTGGTTGGGATCAGGGGTCCATACGGAAGGGGGTACCCCCTGGATAAATTTTATGGGAAGGAAGTGGTTATTCTTGGAGGCGGTTGTGGTTTTGCACCTATTCGTTCTTTAATGTATAACTTAATTGCTGAAAAGGAAAAATTTAAAAAAGTTACACTGTGTTATGGTGCCAAAACCCCCGATGAATGTATTTATAAGCCATTTGTGGATGAACTTAAAAAAATTGAAAAGTTTGAAGTGTTACGCAGTGTTGATCATGCCGATGAAACCTGGGAAGAGAAAGAAGGTGTGGTTACGGTATTGCTTGATGATATTAATGTAAATATTGCTGAATCTGTTGCTGTGGTTTGCGGACCTCCCGTAATGATGAAATTCGGAACCCTGAAATTACTGGAACTGGGATATCCCGAAGAAAAAATTTATCTGTCGATGGAAAAAAATATGTCCTGCGGCCTGGGAAAATGCGGGCACTGTATGATGGGAAAATATTACGTGTGTAAAGACGGGCCGGTATTTACATACGATGAAATTAAAGATCAGCCGGATATCTGGATTTAAATGCAAAGGAATGAGTAAAAAGTTGTTAATCGATTTACTTAAATTACGGGATTTTCCCGATTCAAAAGCCGATGCCGTGCTTCTGACTGGTAATCCTGCCAAGTCATTTAAAACCGTTCGTGAACTGGCAACATTTTTATATACCTGCAGACGGTGTGAAAATGCGCCATGCATCAATGCCTGTCCGGCCAAGGCTCTTGAGAAGGAAGAAAACGGCATTGTGTCACGTGCTGTAAATCTTTGCATACGCTGCAAATCCTGTATCGTGATCTGTCCCTTTGGCACCCTGATGAATGATTTATTTGAAGTAAAAACCTCGGGGTACAAATTTTTCAATATAACCGATGAAAATAGTTTAACCCAGTTTGCAGAATTATTTCCCGATGATGTGATTTGTATTATTGAAAAGGATGCAAATCCTGACGAAAATATCTATGCATTAAACGAAAAAATACTTATTAAAGAATCAATATGGTCCTGATATGTTAAAGGATTTATTCTATTATATAATCTATCCAGGTTTTCTGTTTGTAGCAGTTTCAGGAGGTATTTTGGCCTGGTTCGACAGAAAAATTACTGCCTGGCTTCAATTCAGAAAAGGACCACCTTTTTTGCAGCCTTTTTACGATTTTTTTAAACTACTCCTTGTAAAAGAAACCATTTTACCGGCAAAGGGATCAAAAATCACTTTTTTGTTAGCCCCGGTTTTTTCACTTACCGGAGCATTATTGGCCGGTTTACTGATTCTTCTTCCGGTTTTAAATATTAAATCGGGTTTTAGCGGTGATATTATCGTAATTTTTTATTTGCTCACGATACCCTCGTTAACCTATATCATAGGGGCCCTGGCCTCTGGTAATCCACTGGCGGCTGTAGGGGCATCAAGAGAAATGAAGCTTATCGTTAGTTATGAGCTTACCTTTTTACTCATAATTGCAGCAATAATCCTGAAAGCAAACATGAGTATTAAATTGAACGAAATTTTATTGGTGCAGGAAGATTCACCATTTATTGGGAGCATCTCAGGGGTATTACTATTTATAGTTGCGGTATTTACAGTTCAGGCAAAACTGGGTCTTGTCCCTTTTGATATGGCCGAAGCAGAAACCGAAATCACCCATGGTTTTTTTATCGAATATTCAGGTACCCCTTATGCCTTTATTAAGCTCGCAAAATATAGTATGCTGTTTATTTTGCCGGTATTTCTTTGTTCCTTGTTTCTGGGCGGTTTGCAGTTTAACGGCTTGAATATTTTGTGGTCAGTGCTAAAGCTGTTGGGAATAGTATTGTTGCTGACGCTGATAAGAAATACCAATCCCAGGGTACGGATTGATCAGGCCATGAGATTTTTCTTTGTATGGATGAATCTTCTGGTAATTATTGCTATTGTATTAATTTTATTTGGATTATAAACTTTATTACATTGGGTTTTAAAGAATTTTGTTTTAAAAAATCACTCTGGCTGTTTCACTTCGGTGGGGCATCATGCAATAATTGTGATATTGAAATCCTGGACTGCCTTACCCCGCGATACGATGTGGAACGTTTTGGTATGCTACTGGTGGGCAGTATACGCCATGCCGATGTATTGCTTGTAAACGGATCGATAAACCAGAAAGATAAGAAAAGACTGCTGGAGATTTACCATCAGGCGCCGAAGCCCATATTGGTAGTGGCCATTGGCGCATGTGGGTGTACAGGAGGAATTTTTGCCGAAGGCAACACATTTGCAGGCCCGGTAGATAAAATTATCCCGGTAGATGCCTATATCCCGGGATGTCCGCCAAAGCCTGAAGCCATACTTGCCGGAATTGTAAAGTTGCTGAATAAAAAACCGGAACAACATAAATCTGCATAAGGATTATTATATGGAAAAAGATTTCCAGATAGACGAATTAAAAAAGCATTTTAAGGATAAGGTTATTCTGATTGAAAAAAAGAATAACAGGAGAATTTTTGTGCATATTTCGCCCGATGCTGTTGTGAAAATTTCAGACTTTCTTTTTAGTAATCTTCATTACCGGTTTATTATTGCTTCAGCGCTTCAGTCAAATCTGGGTTTTGAGATTTATTACCATTTCAGCAATGATAAAAATGGGGAGATAGTAAACCTGCATGTAATTCTGCCAGCAAAAAAAACTGCAATTGAATCCTTAACAGGGCTTTTTGAGGCTGCTAACTGGATTGAACGGGAGATGCATGAAATACTGGGAATTGATTTTTTAAATCATCCCAATCTGGAGAAATTAATTTCAGAAGGAAACTGGGCTGAAGGCGTTTACCCATATCGAATTGAAAAATAAAAGATTTAAATGAGTAAAATTATTCCCATAGGGCCTTACCATCCGCTTCAGGAAGAACCTGAATTGTTTAAATTGTATTGCGAAGGAGAGATTGTAAAAGATGTTAAATGGGAAACGGGATACAATCACAGGGGAATAGAAAAGCTAAGCGAGAGTAAGACTTTTGACCAGGTATTTTTTCTCGTTGAAAGAGTATGCGGGATTTGTTCCACTTCTCATCCTTTTGCATTTGCAAATTGTATCGAGGAAATCGGGGAAATTGAAGTCCCAAACCGGGCGAAATATATACGTACTATAATTGCAGAGTTGGAGCGGATACACAGTCATTTATTGTGGGTGGGACTAGCCGGTCATTTTCTCGGGTACAATACGGTATTTATGTGGGCCTGGAAGTACAGGGAACCCGTATTGGATTTATTTGAAAAAATTTCAGGTAACCGGAACAGCTATGCCATGTTTAAAATTGGTGGTGTACGTCGGGATATAGAAAATGATAAAATTCCTGAGATAAAAAAAATACTGGATCTGGTAAAGAAAAAAACCGATCTGTTAACTGGAGCCGTAATGGATGATCCGGTAATCCATGCCCGTACAAAAGGCGTGGGTATACTTACAAAAGAAGATATTATAGATTTTGCTGCTGTGGGTCCTACAGCAAGAGCCTCCGGGATAGCTATTGATGTCAGAAAAGACGATCCCTATGCTGCTTATCCGCTTATAAACTGGAAGGTAATTACGGCCGAAGAGGGTGATGTATTTGCAAAAGCCAAGGTTCGGCTGCTTGAAATGTATGAATCCGTTTCAATTATCGAACAATGCCTGGACGGTTTAAAGAAAGAACCCGAAGGACAAACTGAGATTGTTGTGAAAAACATTCCGGAAGGAATAGGGACAGGGCATGCCGAAGCTCCGCGTGGTGAAGTGTTTCATTTTGCCAAAACGAATGGTTCAAATTACCCGGTGCGTCATAAAATTCGCGCCCCCAGCTATGTGAATATCGCCACATTTAAAAAATCGTGTATCGGTCAAACGATATCCGATGCTACCATTTCCCTGGCAGCAGTTGACCCATGTTATTGCTGCACCGAACGACTGGCCAGTGTCTATGATTTTGGATCAGGGCACAAGATACTGGGAGGAGAGGAATTGATACGAATATCACAAAAACAAACAGATAAACTATTGAAACTGTAAGATGGAAGAAAACTTCATGCATATTAACCTGATTAATCCTGTTGTTTACACTTGCATGTTGCCTTTAATTGCAGGTATTCTGTTTTTTCTTATTCCTGAAAAACTTAAAATAACAAAAGGAATTATTGCGGTTATGCTTAGCGGTATTTCACTATATTTTGCTTTTGTTTTATATTCTGCCGCATCACTTCATGAGCAGTATTCTGTTTTACCTGCCGGTATAACTTATTTTAATGTAGCCGCCAGTAGTCTTCTGCTGTGCAATATTGATCCCCTGGCCCGGCTGGTGAGCCTTTTTATTTGCTTTTTTTCATTTCTCATAACCATATACTATACAGCATTCACTGCAAAAGAAAATAGCATTTCCCATTTTTATTCATATATGTTATTTACCCTGGGCGCGTCGGTAATAACTGTTTTAACAGGCAATTTACTGGTGTTTGTATTTTTCTGGGGTTTCCTTGGAATTACACTGTATAAGCTTATAAACGCTCACGATGAGATAAGCTCGGCAGCAGCTAAAAAAACCTTAATCCTTGTCGGGGCTTCCGATGGTTTAATGATATTAGGTATTGCTATACTCTGGAAAATTTCGGGAAGCTTTGATTTTACCCGGGCAGGTATTCCTACAACCAACGGTTTAAGCATTACAGCCTTTTTCTGTCTTTTGGTAGGCAGTTTTACAAAAGCCGGAGCTTTTCCTTTCCATACCTGGATTCCGGATTACACGGAATCGGCTCCTGCTCCTGCATCAGCTTATCTGCCGGCTTCGCTTGATAAATTGCTGGGAATATATTTTCTGGCTCGAATATTTAACGACCTTTTTGAGGTAAGCAGCTGGATAAGGCTGGTTGTGCTCATTTTAGGAACTTCTACCATTATTATTGCAGTAATGATGGCCCTTGTTCAGCACAATTATAAAAGACTTCTCGGATATCATGCCGTTTCTCAGGTAGGATATATGGTTACCGGAATAGCATTAGGTTCAGTGCTCGGTATTGTTGGTGGATTATTTCATATGGTCAATCATGCACTATACAAGAGCGGACTATTTCTTGTAGCAGGAAGTATTAAGAAAGCTTCCGGAAAAGACAATCTTGAACAACTCGGGGGGCTAAGTAAATTTATGCCGGTAACATTTATTTGTGCCCTTGTATTTGCGTTATCAATTTCCGGAATTCCGCCATTAAACGGATTTGCATCTAAATGGCTCATCTACCAGGGAATTATTGAATTTGGTACCGGTACAGGCATTGCCAATCAACTATGGATACTCTGGCTTGCGCTTGCAGTTATTGGTTCGGCCCTTACACTGGCCAGCTTCATAAAATTTATATCCGGAATATTCCTGGGACGGCAAAAAACATCATTAAAGGAAATTAAGGAAGTTAACTGGCTAATGTGGCTGCCACAAATTATCCTGGCAGTTGCCTGCATTGGTTTTGGGGTTATGGCTTCAAACCGGGTAATACCACAAATTTTTACACCTGTTACCGGTGAAATTTTATATTCCGGCCTTTGGAATTCTTCTGCTATATCTCTGTTGATAATTATCTCCATTCTGCTTGGCATCGCTATATATTTTACACTTACCCTTAAAAAATTCAGAACAGAAGACAGTTTTATTGGCGGAGAAACCTTTAGGGACCAGGCAGGATTTGAAACCACTGAGTTTTATGATACGATTAAAAATTCCTCATTCTTCTCAATTTTCTATAAAGCGGCAGAGAAAAAATGGTTTGATATTTATGAACTCTCAAAAAATAGTGTATTAAAAATCAGTCATTTTTTTAGCGCTGCCCATAATGGAATTTTATCGAACCTGGCTTTCTGGGTACTTGCCGGGCTTATTATTATGTTTATTTTTCTTTTAATGTAAAAAGGTTGCATACATGGAATTGATTCTGTCCATATTGTTATTGTTTATGATTGCCGGGGCGCTTTATGCATTATTTGCAAAAGATTTACTATCGGCGCTGATTGCCTGTGGAATTGTGGGATATGGACTGGTCATCTGTTTTTTGCTGCTAAAAGCTCCAGACCTGGCAATAGTTCAGATTGTTGTAGAATCCATAACACTGATTATAATGGTTGCAGTTGTGCTGGATAGTACCCGAGAAGATTTGAAAGAGACTATTGTACTAAAAGAAAAAGGAGTTTCATATATCAATGCCAAGTATGTTTTTAATGTACTTACCGTAATCGTACTGGCTTTGTTTTTCCTTTTTTTCTTTAACCAGGCTATTGATAAACTTGAACCCCTCGGTCAGCATGTTACACGCATGTCATCGGCTTATATAGAACATGCAGCAGAAAAAACCGGAAGCGCCAACCTGGTTACCGGGGTAATTTTCGATTTCAGGGGATATGATACCCTGGGGGAAATAACTATACTGTTTACTGCAGTGGTTGGTGTGTTGACTATTTTAAGATTAAAAGGCAGGAAGTAAAACAATTTAATATTAAGATATGCACGGAATGTCACCCATAGTAAAAAAAGTTGCCCAGCTTATGGTTGGTATTATTTTTATGTATGGCATTTATATTATTGTCCATGGGCACCTTACTCCCGGTGGCGGTTTTGCCGGAGGGGCTGTTATATCGGGCGCTTTTATATTACTCGTGCTTGCCTTTGGCAGCAATGTAATGAACCTGAAAAGCCGGGAAGAGGGTTCATCAGTTGTGGAAAGTGTGGCGATACTGTTTTTTTTACTACTGGCAGTACTTGCATTTTTTATTGGAACAACAATATTTTTCAGTAACTATTTGCCTAAGGGCAACATAGGCGAACTCATCAGTGCAGGGGTAATTCCTTTGTACAATATTGCGGTTGGCGTTGAGGTTGCGGCTGCATTATTTACTATTTTTCTCGCTTTGGTTATTTATAAAGAAGAGATATCAACATGATTGTATACATTTTATGTTTTATACTATTCCAGGTAGGCCTTTTCGGAATTCTTACGAGCCGTAACATTATTAAGATTGTGATTGGATTATCCTTCATGGAGTTTAGCGTGTATCTGTTCCTGGTACTCATCGGATATATTGAAAATGCCAGTGCACCAATTCTCACCGGAAATCCGGCACAAACGAATTTTGTAGATCCTTTACCCCAGGCAATGGTACTTACTGCTATTGTTATTGGTTTGGCCACCAAAGGCATGTTGCTTACTATGGCGATTCGAATATACAAGAAGTTCGGCACATTTGATATTCGTAAGGTAACCAGTTTAAAAGGATAAGATATGCATAACCTGATACCTTTATTTATAGTAATTCCTTTAGCTTCTGCTTTTCTTGTTCCGGTTATCGGAAGGTTAATCAAAGGCTTCAGTAAAATAATTACACTTACAGCATTTTTATGTTTGCTATTGCTAAGCCTGAATTATATCTTTTTATCAGACTTTAGTCCGATAATTTATAAAATCGGGGGATGGGAACCTGTTGAAAATATACCTATTGCCATATATCTGGTTCTTGATTCATTCAGCATTTTTATGCTTTGTATCATTAATGTTATGGCGTTTCTTTCAGCATTGTATTCGGTTTCTTATATCGAAAAGTATACCGGCATAAACAATTTCTATACATTATTATGTATTATGGTAGCCGGATTAAACGGGATTGTACTTACCGGAGATCTTTTTAATTTATATGTTTTTCTGGAAATAACCGTAATCGCATCTTATGCCCTGGTTGCTTTTGGCACTGAAAAAGAAGAACTGGAAGCATCTTTTAAATATCAGGTATTGGGAGGAATAGCCACAGCCATGATTCTGTTCAGCATTGGCCTGATATACTGGTACACAAAAACACTGAATATAGCTGATATTTCCGAAATACTTCAGACCAGTGAGGACCACCGGCTTATAGAATTTTCACAGCTTATGCTTATTGCCGGTTTTGGACTTAAAGCTGCTATTATGCCATTTCACGGATGGCTACCCGATGCCCATTCATCAGCTCCTTCACCCATATCGGCTATGCTGTCGGGTGTGGTAATTAAAGCTGCCGGATTATATGTGCTGTTCCGGTTATTCTTTAACATGTATGTTATCTCTTTTGATATAGGAGTATTAATCACGGCCATTGGAACACTGTCGATGGTGGTTGGGGTGTTTCTTGCTATTGGCCAGTGGGACCTGAAACGGCTTTTGGCTTACCACAGCATCAGCCAGATGGGCTATGTAATTCTTGGTGTAGGCATGGGTATGCTTATACTTGCAAAGAATGGGAATAAAACCCTGGCAGCTTTAGCCATTGGTGGCGGTTTGTTCCATCTTGTGAATCATGCAGTTTTTAAAGGATTGTTATTTTTAAATGCCGGGGCAATTGAATATACCCTGGGAACACGGGACCTTAAAAAAATGGGAGGTTTGTATTCAAAAATGCCGGTTACATCGGTAACTTCATTAAGCGCCTCACTGGCCATTTCAGGAATCCCTCCTTTTAATGGCTTCTTTAGTAAGCTTATTATTATACTTGCTGCTGTTCAGGCACGATTTTATTTACTGGCAGTATTGGCTGTTGTGGTAAGTATTATTACCCTTGCATCGTTTATGAAATTTCAGCGGTATGCATTTTTTAATACTTCGGCGCCAAAGAAAGTTATTAAAGAGGTTCCTCTTTCCATGACGGCTGTAATGATATTTATGGCTGTATTGTGCCTTGGATTGAGCCTGCTTATATTGCCAGACATCAGGGATTCTTTCCTGGGACCGGCAGTGAATGTTTTATTGGATACCACAAATTATTCAACAGTAATATTGGGCAATTGATATGAAAAACATAATTTCTTTTGTATTTCTTGTAGGGCTTTGGTTACTGCTAACCTATAACATATCTGTTGCCAATATTATTGTAGGTGCAGTTATGGCTTTAATTACAGTACTTTTCTTTGGGAAATATTTTGTCAGTTCACCATGGAAAGTATTACACCCAAGGCGGATATTCTGGTTTGTAGTATATCTCTTTATATTTTTATGGGAATGCATCAGGGCAAATTTTGATGTGGCTTACAGGGTATTACATCCTGCAATGCCCATTAAACCGGGGATCGTAAAAGTAAAAACCGGTTTAAAAACAAGTATTGCAAAAACAATCCTGGCAAATTCTATAACCATGACACCTGGAACCATTACAGTGGATTTGATAGATGATGATTTATATGTGCATTGGATTTATGTGCATAGTATCGATCCGGAAACATATAGTCGTCAGGTATCGGGAAGATTTGAAAAGTACATTAAAAAGATTTTTGAATAATAAATTTATATTAATTGGTATGAATCAGGTATTAAACGTTTTACTTTATATACAAATTATTTTATGCTTTTTCTGTCTTTACAGAATTATTAAAGGACCTACTATTGCTGACCGTATGGTGGGCATTGATATTTTCGGGATTCTTGTAGTAGGTATCTGCGCTATTATTGCCATGATCACCGAAAGGTCGTTTATTATTGATATCGGCATTGCATGGATTATCCTGAGTTTTATCGGAACATTAACTTTAGCTAAATATTTAGGAGGCAGAAAATTAAATGAATAATATAATTGCTGTAATATTACTAAGTATTGGAATTTTGTTTAATCTTTTCGGTTGCATTGGATTAATTCGTTTACCTGATGTGTATAACCGATTACAGTCCGCCACAAAATGTGTTACCCTGGGCACATGCAGCATCCTGCTAAGCTTGTTGTTTTTTTTCGGTTTTAAAGAAATCGGTATCAAATCCATCCTGGCTATAATTATGTTATTTTTTGCAGCCACTGTTGCCGCTCATGCACTGGTGCGGGGAGCATATATTTTTGGAATAAAACTGGGAGACAGAAGTGTGGTTGATCATTATAAAAATGCGAATGAAAAGAATAAAGAGGAGGAAAAATGAGATATCCTAAAATAAGAGAAGTAGGTGAGGCAGTTGTATCATTATTTTCACCGGCTTATACCACCAAATTTCCAAAAAAGCCCCATACACCAAGTGAAAACTACAGGGGTAAACCGGTTGTAGACAACGAACATTGTGTCGGTTGTGAAACCTGTACAAATGTCTGCCCTTCGGGGGTGATAAAATTTACGGACAATAAAGAAAAAAAAATCCGGAAAATTGAACGAAATTATGGTCTTTGCATTTTTTGCGGCCAGTGCCAGGAACATTGTATCACCGGAAAAGGGATAAAACTGAGTGATACCATTTACGACCTGGCAACATTTAACCGCAAAGAGCTTATTGAGACACAGGAAAAAGAATTATTAATTTGTCAAAGTTGCGGGGCTGTAATCACCACAAAAGAGCATATGGTGTATCTTCATAAAAAACTCGGATCGATTGCCTATTCATCCATCCTGAATTTAAATATACTAAATGAAAAATTAAAACTGGCACAACAAAAAGATGTACAGGTTGAGGTTGTTGATGGATTAAAAAGAAAAGATATGTTCAATATTATATGCCCCAATTGTTTGAGGAAAGTGCTGGTAAAAATTTTTGATTAGGTGCTTGAGAATCTCATCAATATTCTGGAAACCGGAACAAATACTATTTTATTTGTAGGTATTGGCAATGTTTTGAAAACCGACGACGGAGTTGGTGTTTATATCTCTCAAAAAATCAAAGAACGAAAAAATATCAGGAACCTTTGTGTTGAAATCAGTATTGAAAATTATATTAAAAAAATTAATGATTTTAAACCGGAAGTACTTATTTTGGTTGATGCTGTTAATTTTAACCGGGATCCCGGTTATTGTGAATTAATTCCGGTAGAAAATCTTCAAAATATTACAACCCATACACATAATATCTCTCTTAAAAAAATCTCGGAACTTTTTATCGGCAAGGTTTTTATTCTGGGAATTCAGCCTGAATCGGTTGTTTTTGGTGAAAATTTGACTCCATTGGTAAAACAAACAGCTGATAAAATTATTAGACGTATTAATTCAAATTAACTGTGGATTATAAAAAATATGAAGGCTAAACTTGGTAATCCACTATGATTGTTGTATATTGAAATAAGTTTTAATTAACCATAGGGAGGATTTACTATGACAAAGAACCTGATTTCTTTGAAGGTGAACTGTCCAAACTGCAACAAATCCTTAATGGACTACACCCAGTATCTGAATGCAAAACCAAGTATTAAGCTTCACATTGAAGTAGCCGGCCAGCAGGGGGTAATCAATCTGTGTGCTACGTATGGATGTTATGACAAGCTCAGTGATGTTGATCTTGTTGATAATGAAACAGCAAAGCTGATTTGTCCGCATTGTCATACAGAACTTTCATCTTCTGCTTTATGTGCCTTATGTAAGGCGCCAATTGTGGATTTTAATCTTGCTAAAGGGGGTAAGGTACACGTATGTTCCAGGATAGGTTGTACAAATCATTATGTATCTTTTGAGGATATCCATGACACGCTCACCAGTTTTTATACTGAATATAATTATGGTGCCGAGGATAATGATTTTTAGAAACAACATGCCCAGGTTTATTATTATTTAGTATAGGTAAATTGCTTTTTCATATTTTTATTGTTATTTTATTCACAAATAAAACCATCCTAAAAAGCTTGATATTAAAGGGTTATGTGATTTCCGTAAAATTAAAATCATTCTAAATTTTAATCTCCTGTTGTTTAGAATTTTTATTCCCTCTATATTTAGTTGTTAAAAAATTAACAAATATTTGGGCAGAATTGAGTCTGTTTTTTTAAAAATTACTTGTTTATGAAAAACGCCATCATAAAGATTATCAGTAAGTACAATAAGGATAGAACGCGTTTAATGGATATATTAATAGACATCCAGACAGAAATTGGTTTTATTCCTGATTATGCTGTTACGCAGATAGCAGAAGATTTGCATATGTCAGAAGTGGATGTTGAGCAAACCGTATCCTTTTATCACTTCTTCTCTCTAATTCCAACCGGTAAATATAAGATTTACTTGAATAACAGTGCGGTTTCGAATATGATGGGACGGGCAGAAGTCGCTGCTACATTTGAAAAAGAACTGGGTATTAAATTCGGTCAATTAACACCCGATGGGCAAATTGGATTATTCGAAACATCCTGTATCGGTATGAATGATCAGGAACCGGCAGCAATCATTAATAATTTAATATTCACAAAACTTACCCCTTTCAGAGTTAAAGAAATTGTAAGGGACATTAAAGAAGAAAAACCGGTTGTAGAGATGTTTTCGGCAAGTTTCGGCGACGGGAAAAATGCCTCCGAACTTATCCGGTCGGTTGTAAGCAATAATATCCGTAAAATAGGTCCGATATTAGATCCTAACTATAAGCCCGGTGAAGCCATTAAGCAAATTGTTAAAATGACTCCCACACAAGTTATTGAAGAAATAAAAAAGTCAAATATTCGTGGTCGGGGAGGAGCAGGATTTCCCACAGGATTAAAATGGGAATTTTGCCGAAATGCCTCCGGAAAACAAAAATATATTTTCTGTAATGCAGATGAGGGTGAACCCGGAACATTTAAAGACCGGGTTATACTTACCGAGTTTCCGCGATTGCCTTTTGAAGGTATGGTAATTGCCGGTTATGCAGTTGGAGCAACAGAAGGCATCTTATATTTACGCTATGAATATAAATATTTAGAGCAATACCTTGAAGATATTCTGGAGAATGCCCGTAAAAAGAACTATTTAGGGAAAGACATCGGGGGTAAGAAAGGATTTAATTTTGAAATCCGTATCCAGTTTGGTGCCGGTGCCTATGTGTGTGGTGAAGAATCTGCACTTATTGAATCTGCAGAAGGAAAAAGGGGTGAACCACGCGACAGGCCCCCATTCCCTGTTGAAAAAGGATATCTTGATATGCCCACTGTGGTAAACAATGTGGAAACCCTTTGTTCAGTTGTAAAAGTAATATTACATGGCGGTGAATGGTATAAGTCTTTTGGTACAACTGAATCTACCGGAACAAAACTTTTAAGTATTTCTGGCGATTGCCGGTTCCCGGGGGTATACGAAGTGGAATGGGGATTTTCCATTAACGATATGTTGGATATGGTAGGAGCTTTAAAATCAGAAACTCAGGCTGTGCAGGTCGGAGGGCCTTCCGGAGCGTTAATTGCGCCAAATGAATTTAACCGGATACTGGGATATGAAGATCTTGCTACAGGAGGATCGCTTATAATTTTTGGAAGATCCAGAGAACTGCTAAATGATGTAGTACTTAATTTTACCGACTTTTTTATTGAGGAATCTTGTGGGAGCTGTTCTACCTGCAGGATCGTTCCATCCGTGCTTAAAAATAAACTGAAAAAAATCCTGAATGCCAGAGGGGTAATGCAGGATATTGATGACATGGTGGAATGGGGCAAAATTTTAAAAGCGAGCCGGTGTGGCCTGGGACAAACGGCAGCCAATCCTGTACTGTCCAGTATAAAAAATTTCAGGCATCTTTACGAAGAAAAAGTCCAGAAAAATAAAGTATTTGACAGTGGTTTTGATCTGAGTATGGCTGTTAAAGAAGGCAGCGAAGCCACAAGTAGAATTCCAAACTTTTAAAAAGACTCACATTATGAATAAAATAGTAAAATTTTCAATTGATGGTGTTGAATGTCTTGCTACACGGGGGCAATTTGTTGTGGATGCAGCAAAGGAGAACGGAATTTATATACCTACACTTTGTAATTACCCCGGTGTAAAACCCAAAGGGGGTTGCAGAATTTGCACGGTAAAAATAAACGGAAAACTTATGACCGCATGTACTTCACCTGTTTCAGAAGGGATGCAAATCGAAAATAATGCAAATGAAATAAATGAAATACGAAAAGCCATTGTAGAATTATTGTTTGTCGAGGGCAATCATTTTTGTCCCGCCTGTGAAAAGAGTGGCAATTGCGAATTACAGGCACTTGCATACCGTTTTCATGTAATGGCACCCAGATTTCCATTCTCGTTTCCAATAAGAAAAGTGGATGCATCACACCCAAAAATAATTAAAGAACAAAACCGATGTGTTTTATGCAAGCGGTGCATAAGGGCAATAAAAGATTATAAAGGGAGAAGTATTTTTGCCTACAGCAAAAGAGGCAACAGGGTTGAAGTAGGTGTGGATTCAAAGCTGGGCAAAGAATTAACAGACGAACTGGCCCAAAAAGCTATGGATATTTGCCCTGTGGGATCAATCCTGGTTAAAGAAAAAGGATTTTACCAGCCTATTGGCACCAGAAAATATGATAAAAACCCGATTGGAAGCGATATAGAAAATCTGGTAGTTTCAAAACCATAAATTGACTAAAAATGAGTAAACCGGTTATAGCAACAACATCACTGGCAGGATGCTTTGGATGTCACATGTCAATTCTGGATATCGATGACAGAATTCTCGAACTTATTGAATTGGTAGAATTTAATAAATCTCCCATTGATGATATTAAGAAATTCACAAAAAAGTGTGATATTGGCCTTATCGAAGGAGGATGTTGTAACAGTGAAAATGTACACGTGCTGAAGGATTTCAGAGAACACTGCAAAATTTTGGTTTCTGTTGGCGAATGCGCCATAATGGGTGGTCTGCCTGCCATGCGAAATGGCATACCGATTAAAGAATGTTTGGACGAGGCCTACTTAAATGGACCTACGGTTGTGGGAAATACTGAAAAGATTGTACCTAACGATCCTGAACTGCCAATACTCCTGAATAAAGTATATCCATGTCATGAAGTAGTAAAAATAGACTATTATTTGCCAGGATGTCCACCCCGCGCAGACCTGATATGGGATGCATTAACAGCGCTCATTACAGGAAATGAGATGAAATTACCTTATGAAGTTGTAAAATTCGATTAAAAGATTTAGCAAATGGGACAAAAAATTACAATTGAACCTGTTACCCGTGTGGAAGGCCACGGCAAAGTTACCATTCATCTTGATAACGATGGAAATGTTGAACAAACCAGATTGCATATTGTCGAATTCCGTGGTTTTGAGCGTTTTGTTCAGGGACGTCCTTATTGGGAAGCCCCTGTGCTTGTGCAACGTCTTTGCGGCATTTGCCCGGTAAGTCACCATCTTGCAGCTGCTAAAGCGCTGGATGTAATTGTTGGTGCCGGTAACGGTAACGGTTTAACACCTACGGGTGAAAAAATGCGACGGCTTATGCATTATGGACAATTTTTTCAATCACATACGCTTCACTTTTTCCATCTGGCATCCCCCGATTTATTATTTGGTATTGATGCCGATCCTGCAATAAGAAATATTATTGGAGTAGCTATGGAACATAAGGAACTGGCCGTGCAGGGGGTTATGATGCGAAAATATGGTCAGGAAGTTATTAGGGCTACTGCCGGAAAGAAGATACATGGAACCGGCGCTGTTCCCGGTGGAATTAATAAACATCTTACCGAAGCTGAAAAGGAGTATTTGCTAAACGGGCATGATCCTATGAACATTGATAAAATGATTTCATGGTCGGAGGGAGCGCTTGAATTTTTTCACGATTATCATAAAAATCATAAAGAAATTATAGATGGATTTGTGGAATTTCCTTCCAGCTATTTAAGCCTGGTAAGAAAAGACGGGGCGCTGGATATATATCACGGAGTATTACGAGCCGTTGATGCCAATGGCAAGAAAATTTTGCACGATGTGGATTATCAGGATTATAATAAATACATCGACGAAGAGGTGCGAAGCTGGAGTTATATGAAATTTCCCTACCTGAAACAGATCGGGAAAAACGATGGCTGGTATACTGTTGGCCCCTTGGCCAGGTTAAATACCATTGATTTTATTGATACATCGCTGGCGCAAAAAGAATTTGAAAAATTCAGGGCATATTCCAACGGGAAACCAAGTCACCGGCCAATGCATATGCATTGGGCAAGGCTTATTGAGATTCTTCATGCTGCAGAAAAAATGAAAGAATTACTAAACGATCCCGACCTGCTAAAGGGAGAACTCGTGAAAAAAGGAACGAAAAAATTTGAAGGTGTGGGTTTAATAGAAGCCCCCAGAGGAACTTTGTTCCATCATTATAAGATTGATGAAAACGACCAGATTGTAATGGCTAACCTTATTGTTTCTACCACCAATAATAATCAGCCGATGAATAATGCGGTAAACCAGGTGGCTACCAAATTTTTAACCGGACAGAAAGAAATTACCGAGGGAATGCTTAACGCTGTTGAGGTGTCAATTAGGGCTTACGATCCCTGTTTAAGTTGCGCTACACATGCAATTGGACAAATGCCGCTTGAAATTTCTCTATACGATCACAAAGACCAATTAATTGATAAACGGAGAAGTTGATACGTGCAGCAGAAAAATAAAATACTGGTATATGGATATGGAAATCCGGGGCGCCAGGATGATGCGCTTGGGGTAATGCTTGCTGAAAGACTTGAAAAATGGGTTGCTGAGTTCCATATTGAAGGAGTTAATATCGATTCGAATTACCAGTTAAATATCGAAGATGCAGCAACAATAAATAACTATGATCTTGTGATATTTGCCGATGCTTCGTTAAATATTAACAAGAACTATATATTTTCTGAAATTATTCCCAATCCTAAGGTGGAGTTTACCATGCATGCCGTATCACCGGCGTTTGTGCTGGATTTATGTCAATCTCTTTATGGCAAAATCCCGGCAGCCTATTTGCTTCAGATAAAGGGTTATCAATGGGATTTTCTTGAAGAAATAACTTCTGATGCATCTTCGAATCTGGATAGTGCATTTGAATTTATCACAAAATATATCACCGAATATATTTCTTCAGAATCTGCAGAAAAATCAAAGAAATCAATAATTTTATAAGAAGTTATCTACCTAAATCGGATATTATGGATCTTTCAACAAAATTTATGGGATTAACAATTAAAAATCCTTTAGTAGTAAGCAGTTCGGGATTAACCAACACAGCCGATAAAATTAAAAAATGTGAGGATCACGGTGCAGGAGCAGTAGTGCTTAAATCGCTGTTTGAGGAACAATTAATTGCCGATAAAAGCAAACTTCACAGTCAGGACGACATGTATTTCTGGTATCCTGAGGCTATTAATTTTGTTGATACTTTTTCAAAAGATCATGGAGTTGCCCAATATTTATCCTTAATTCAGGAAGCAAAAAAGAAAGTTAACATTCCGGTTATTGCCAGTATCAACTGTGTATCACCGGTAGAATGGCCTTCATTTGCAAAAAAGATTGAAGAATCCGGGGCAGACGGTCTGGAGTTAAATATTTTTATTCCTCCCACTGAAATAGGACAAACACCAAATCAGATAGAAGAAATTTATATTGATATTGTTCGTGAGGTGAAGAAAAATACCAACCTGCCAATTGCTGTAAAAATCGGATATTTTTTCACAAACATTGTGCGTACAGTATTTAAGTTAAGCAATACCGATATAGAATCGATAGTATTGTTTAACAGATATTACCGACCTGATATTGATATTGACAAACTACAGGTAATTGCAAAAAACATTTACAGTTCACCCGAAGAAATTACATTATCATTACGTTGGATTGCTCTTCTTTCGGGTTTGGTAAAGTCGGAAATGGTAGGAGCTACAGGTGTACATTCCCACGAAGGACTCATTAAATATATCTTATCCGGCGCCAATGCCGTTCAGTTATGCTCAGCTTTATATAAAAACGGTTTGGAATACATGGAAGAGATTCTCAAAAACCTTGAATTCTGGATGAAAAATAAAGGATATAATAGTATCTCCGATTTTAAAGGAATAATTTCAAAGGCTGCTGAAAACAAACATGCTTTTGAGAGAATACAGTTTATGCAAAAAACTACCGGAAAGCTATAACCAGATGAGCATAATTATTTAAGTTTTCAAACCGATCTTCTTTGATTTATAAATAAACTAACAAAATCTGAGAATTATTCGTAAAGGTTTGTTACAAATTATAAAGTATTGTAATTTTAGTAAGAAATTATTACGAGATTTAAAGGCGGATTAATATTGTTCTTAATTGAAGATCGCAAGTAAATTATCAGCATTTTTCAGGAAAAAGCTTGAACCGAGTGAATTTACATCGCATTCAGGTCTCAATTTCTGGCGGGAAAGGATTTTTCTCGGAATAATGTTGGTATTTGCAGTATTTGGGCTTTTTGCATACATTCCCAGTGCAATAATGTCGTATAGAGAAAACCTTACCTACCTTTTTGTTTTTGACACTATCGTTTATTTTACTTCTGTTTTTATTTTTATTTTCAGGAATATATCCTTAAAAATCAGAATTTTTATTCTGGAGTTTCTGCTATATACATTAGGAGTTTCACTCCTTGTGGTTTTGGGAACATTAGGTCCCGGAATGATCTGGCTTTTGAGTGTATCAATTATTGCTGCAATATTATTAGGACTAAATGCTGCTATAATTTCAGTAGTAATAAATATTTTAACGGTTGTATTTTTTGCATTTGCAATTTATTATCACTGGCTTGGCCAAACGCTTTTAATGCAAATGAATTTAGGAGGATGGATTGCAGTTAGTGCAAATTTAGTAGTATTAAGCTCGCTGGCGGCCATACCATTATCAATATTATTGAATGGACTGGATAAATCTTTAAAAAGGGAAAAAGATTTGTTGCAAATGTTACAACTGGAAGCGGAAAAACTAAGTAAAGCCAAAGAAAAGGCAGAAGAATCGGATAAATTAAAATCAGCCTTTCTTGCCAATATGTCTCATGAAATTCGTACTCCCATGAATGGTATTATCGGATTTTCTGAAATTATGCGCCGCGAGAACCTAAGTGCAGAAACACGTGCTAAATATGTAAATCTTATTTGCGACAGAAGTTATTATTTACTAAGAATTATTAACGATATTATTGATATTTCAAAGATAGATTCAAAACAGGTAATAATTGAAGAAAAGAAAACCAATTTAAATGAATTACTTGGAGATATCGAAATTATGTTTCGATCCCAGATAAATAATAATCCCTCATTACAGATACAATTACAATTTGAACAAAAATACAATAACAGGGAATCTACCGTGATCATGGATCCAACAAAAATTCAGCAGGTTTTAATTAATCTTGTAAATAATGCTATTAAATTTTCAGATAAAGGAAGCGTGACTTTTGGCTTTAAAATTCAGAATAAGGAAATTTGTTTTTATGTGCACGATACCGGTATTGGAATTCCCATGGAAATGCAGGAGGTTATATTTGAAAGGTTTATGAAATATAACAGCCAGAAGGATAAGCTTATTGAAGGTACAGGTTTGGGATTAACTATTTCAAAAGGATTGGTAAATCTTATGGGGGGAAAAATCTGGGTAGAATCTCAGCCAAATAAAGGCTCATCTTTTTATTTTACCCACCCTTATCGTATTGCAGATAGTGCGATTGATGACACAAAAAACAATACAAAGTTTACTCCTACAGCATTTAATTGGAAAGGAAAATCAATATTAATTGTAGAAGATGATGAAGCGAGTAAAATTCTTTTACAGGAAATTTTAAAAAAATCAGGAATAAAAATTTATAATTCGAATAGCGGAGAAACGGCTATAAAAACAATACAAAAAAATCCCGAAATTGACCTGGTTTTAATGGATGTTCAATTACCCGGTATTCAGGGCGATGAAGCCATGAAAAGGATTAAAGCGACTAATGGGAAAGTAATCATAGTCGCTCAAACCGCTTTTGCCATGAAGGGCGACCGGGAAAAATACATTGAAATGGGCTTTAACGATTATATATCAAAACCTTTAGATCCCCAGGTTTTACTTTCGGTTTTGGATAAACTTCTGAATGCTTAAAATTTGATAAATAGACTATTATCATTGACAGTAAAATCTGAAATTTTGTTTTACTTAAAAAAAAATTATTATCATTGTATTATTAATTACCCAAAAACAAATGAAAGTCATGCCTAAGATTTTAATTTCCAATACACTATTAATATTTGTACTTCTTGCTTTTATATTGGCCGGATGCAAATCGGACGGAAAGTCCGGTAAAAACAGTGTTGATTTGAGTGATCTAGACCTTGATGAATCCGGCAAGATAGTTGCCGCACATGATACCATTGGTGAAGGATTACCTATATTCTATAATATGTATCTTTCTGTAGAAATGTCCAGCCTGTTTGAAACTTCCGGAACTGTTTATAATTCAGATATAGTAACTCCTCCCGGTAATGTTTCAGACTATATTACCAGTTCCGACCAGGCAATAATTCTTGGTGTATATGCTGTTGATTTGAGTTATGCCCGTGTTCTTAACCAACTTGAAGTGGCCGGTCAATATTTCAATTCCATGAAGAAACTTTCTGAGGAGATGGGAATACCCAACGAGTTTTTTTATAATTCTGCCGAGCGTTTTGAACGAAATATGAATGACAAGGACTCATTAATAATTATTGCCAATGAGGTTTATATGAAAACCGACAGCTATCTGAGAGAAAATGAAAGATACAGCGCTGCCGCATTGATTATCCTTGGCGGATGGGTGGAAGCTGTTTATATAGCGTGTAATATTGCAGAAGAAAGTAATGATATTGATATTATTGAACGATTAGCCGAACAAAAATTTTCTCTTTATAACCTTATGGATATGCTTACGGTTAATGCAGATGATGAAGTTGTAAAGCATTTCCTGGATATACTGAAACCTTTAAAAGAGAACTTTGATAAATTTGTTGTTGACGTTGAACCTGAATTTGATGCAACATCAAACAAGGGCAAACAACAAATACAGGAGTATATGAAAACTGTTGAGAAAATCAGGGTTTCCGTATCCTCTATCAGAAAAGAGATGATCAGCTAAAATTAAAGTTGTAGGCTTCATTAATAATAATTGCGCTTATTATTTAGAGTGGTTATAAATTTTACCAACCGGAATAATTTATAATATATCGAGCTTAAAGGATCATTTAATTTAATATTTTTGCACATCAAATTCTGAGAAGTAAAATGGTTTTGCTTCAAGGATTTAAATTTAATACGTCAGATCCAAAGGAAACCTCTGATGGAAAGGAGAATAGGAGCTACATTAATTATTGTTGAAAAGAAAGATTCCGTTCATAAACTGAATGAAATTCTTACCTCACACGCATCTATAATTCTTGGACGACAAGGTATACCTGTAAGGGAAAAGAACCTGAATATAATTTCACTGGTTCTTGAAGGAACAACCGATGAAATAGGATCGCTTACCGGACAAATTGGAAAACTTGAAGGTGTTTCAGTACGGTCAGTAATGTCTAAACAGTAATCGGATTTTTGCTTCAGACGTTAATTATTAATTGTTTTATTAGTTAACCGTTTGATTATGATATTTAAACCGGAGCGATACAAGATTCCAGACGAACCTCAAAAGCCTTTTATTGATGTTGAAGAAATTGAAGGATACCTTTACAATGCCAGGCCCGATCAGCAGATTATTAAAAATATAATTGCAAAGTCGCTGGATAAGCACCGGTTAAATCTTATGGAGGTTGCTTATCTTATCAATGCGGATTCCCCGGAATCAATAGAATTGATCAAAGAGGGTGCGCGAACATTAAAAGAAAATATATACGGGAACCGTATCGTACTGTTTGCGCCATTATATGTAGGTAATAAATGTACAAATAACTGTCAGTACTGCGGTTTCAGGACCAGCAACAAAGCGCAGGTCCGCAAAACATTGGAGCATTCTGAACTTGTTCGGGAGGTGGAAGCGCTCGAAGAAAATGGGCAGAAACGATTAATACTTGTTTTTGGTGAACACCCTGAATATAATCCTGAGTTTATTGCCAGTTGTGTAAAAACCGTATATCACGTTAAGTGTGGTAACGGAGAAATTCGCAGGGTAAACATCAATGCGGCCCCAATGGATATTGAAGGATTTAAAATAGTAAAAGAGGCCGGTATTGGCACATACCAGATATTTCAGGAAACCTACCATCCTGAAGCTTATAAAACCTATCATCCGGGCGGGAAAAAAAGTGATTACAATAACCGGTTAACAGCTCTCGACAGAGCGCAGGAGGCTGGCTTAGACGATGTAGGCATCGGTGCATTATTTGGATTGCACAACTGGCGCTTCGAGGTTATGGCCCTGGTAAGGCATACAAATCATCTGGAAGCTTGCTATAATGTAGGACCACATACCATATCTTTTCCTCGCCTGAAAGATGCTTCAACGGTAAACCTGGATCCAAAATTTATTGTTAATGATGATGAATTCTCGCGTATAGTGGCGATTCTTCGTTTAGCGGTGCCGTATACCGGGTTAATTCTAACTGCCCGTGAGCCGGCACAGTTGCGCAAGGAAATTTTACGTTTTGGAGTTTCACAAATCGATGGCGGAACTAAAATTGAACTGGGGGCTTACGCGGCTTCCAAAAACGATAATCAAAACCTGGATAAAGAACAGTTTAAGATAAATGATGACCGTTCATTAAATGAAGTAATTGATGAACTTTTACATGAAGATTATTTGCCTTCTTTTTGTACAGCCTGTTATCGGCTGGGACGCACCGGGGAGCATTTTATGGAATTTTCGGTTCCGGGTTTTATAAAGAGGTTTTGCTCACCCAATGCCATGCTTACGCTTGCTGAATATCTTGTAGATTATGCCCCGGAAAAAACTGCAAAGAAAGGATGGGAAATAATTGAAAATAATCTGAACAGCCTTAATGGCCATCAGGATGTTCCTGAAATCCGCGATCGAATCGAGCGAATAAAAAGTGGCGAAAGAGACCTGTATTTCTAAATTTTTATAGTTTTGTCTTTTTATTTTAATACGAAACCTAAAGTTCGTAAACCAAAAGGACACAGATACAGGGATTATTGATTTTATTAACATGGCGGCATTAAAGGGCTTTCGTTTCCAGGGAATTGTTGTAAGAATAATATATTTTCTTTCGTATGCCGCGTTTTCTGCCTGGTTATCTTTTTTTAACCTGTTCCTTAAAGACTATGCAGGCTTTTCAGATAGTCAGATTGGAATCATTGCTGCAATCCAACAGATAAACATGCTCCTTGTGCTCCCTTTGTGGGGTATGCTGGCCGATAAGTTTGGCCGGAAAAACATATTATTGCTGGCATTATTTATAGTGATTATTTTATTTTATGGTTTTGTACTGCAAAATTCATTTATAGCTTTTGTTGTATTTACATTTGTATTTACTCTTTTCTATAATCCGCTAAACTCGCTCGTAGATAGTATTGCGCTTGATTATGTAGAGCAATATAAACGATCATCGTTTGGGGAATTAAGGTTATGGGCCTCCGTTGGCTGGGCAATGTCTGCCCTGCTTACAGGCTATATTATTAATGCCGAAAAGTCGGTTTTGATTTTTCCGATTGCTTCCTCGATTCTTTTGGTGAACTGGATTTTAATAAAATTTATTTACCGGCCATTACGATTTAAAAAGAACTTGCAATCGATGCAAATAAGTCATTTGAAAGGTGTGTTACTGCATAATCGTCAATTATTCATTGTCCTGCTTATTTTATTGTTTTACGGCATATCATCTGCCCCTATACATTTGTTTATTAATATGTATTATGCGGATATTGGGGCCAGTTTTTTCCACGTGGGATACGCTTATGTATTTCAGGCAATGAGTGAACTGCCATTTTTCTTTTATGGAAAAAGAATTGTAAATGCCATTGGTGATCAAAGGGTTATTCTGCTCACCATGTTTGTTACAGCATTACGTATGTTAATCTACAGCCTGGTATCAAATCCATGGATCGCCATAATTACAGGAACAACACACGGCATTTGTCTGGCGTTGTTTTTTGTGGCTCTTGTGGAATATGTACACAAGTTTATACCCCCTGAAATGCGGGCTACAGGACAATCATTTATTTATGCATTTTACTTTGGCGGAGGAATGGCGCTGGGTAATGCATGGATCGGTTTTCTGGCAGAAAATATCGGAATGAAAAATATGATGCGTTTTGAAAGTGGCTTTACTCTCGTAATGATCGGTTTACTGGCTCTGATTTTTTATATATTCAAAAATAAGCCCCTCAGGCATTATATATCCTGATTTGTTTCTGTTTTTCCCATCCGGTTATTATAATGTGCTGAATCTCCCCATTCACCAAATCCAATTTTATTCAGGCTTAACGCAATCCGGGCTTCAAGACAGCTTATACAATCTTCGGGATTTTCATCGGTGCATGGTTTATTTTCATATAGAGCATAATCGTCACGGTAATAGCCGGGAGTTACATTAGGCATAATTACATTAGCGCCTATTTTAATTGCTTTTTCGCGGCCCAGTTTATCGATTGCCTGAAGGGCTGTGGCCGAGGCAATATTGATATCCTTCATCATAATCCGCAATATCGCGATCATTTTTAATGCAAGCTGAAATCGTTCTTCTTTAGGTAACAACATTTGACGATATTGAAAAAGCGGGGTATCGGCATGTTCTATATAGGGTCCCATTCCCACCATATCAATACTAAAGTTTTTCATAAACAGCAAATCATCAGCAAGGTTTTCGAGGGTTTGGAATGGTAATCCGATCATTACCCCTGTGCCGGTCTGATAACCTATGTCCTTAAGAATTTTAAGGGATTCCAGGCGTCGTTCAAACCTGTGCAGTTCATCATTTGGGTGTAGTTTTTTATACAATTCAGGATTAGAGGATTCGATGCGCAATAAATAACGGTGGGCGCCGCTTTCAAACCATTGCCGGTATGTTTTATAACTTTGTTCTCCTAACGACAGGGTTACCCGTAGTTTATTACCGGAAAACCTTGCAATCTTTTTTAGCAGGTTTTCGATTCGTTTGGTAAATACCGGGCTTTGTATTTCTCCCGATTGTAATACAATCGATCCGTAATTGTTATCGAAGGCAAATTTTGCTGCATGTAATATCTCATCATCTGAAAGGTTATACCTGCGCACATGCATATTTGTTTTTCTAATGCCACAATAAAAACAGTTCTTTTCACAGATGTTCGAAAATTCAATTAATCCCCTGAAATAAACTTTATTTTTTACGTATTTTTCTTTTACGGCAGCCGATTTTTTAAACAGCTGAACTTTGTCTTCTCCATCGGATGAGAGTAGTTCAACAATTTCACTTTTAGTAAAAGATTCAAGTTGTAATAGTTGTGCAATGCTCCTCTCCATTTTAATCTGCCTTCAAAATATTATTTATAAATAATGGATTGTGTCTTTTTCAATGCTGGTAAATGGGGCAATTGCACGCTTATAAATCCCCTGAACATATGCAATTGCCATTCCATAATTGGTAACCGGAATATTTTTATCTACTGCAGGCTTCAGCCGGTTTATCAATTGTTTGTGTGTAATCATACACCCACCGCACTGGATCACCAGGGCATATTCTTCCATAGGCCTTTGCAGGTTATCAAGCCCGGCTACCACATCATAAATTAAATGTTTTCCTGTAAAATTACTGATCCACCGGGGAATTTTTACCCGGCCAATATCATCGCAGGATACATGATGAGTGCACGATTCCAGCAGTAAAATCCTGTCGCCGTCTTTAAGCTCAGAAATTTTTGGGGTACCTTTAAGGTAGTTTTCAAAATCACCTTTATGTCTGGCCAGCATAATACTGAAACTGGTAAGCGGAATTTCTTTTGGAATGGAGGCATCTGCTTTCAGAAATACCTGGCTGTCGGTAACCGCCAGTTTGGGTTTTATTCCTGTTTTCCGCAGAAAAGCATCTACTTCACGTTCCTTTAATACCACTGCCACACAATCGTTATCCAGAATATCCCGTATAGCCTGCACCTGGGGTAAAATCATTCTGCCTTCCGGAGCCTCAATATCAATCGGGGTAATCAGTAATACAATATCTCCATATGATAACAAATCTCCAAGCAGTGAAGGTTTTTTCCATGCTGTAGAAGGAATATTGCTTTTAATTACTTCTACAAGTTCTTCAAGTTTTAAGGGGTATTTTGCAGAAAAATCAATTATATGGTTTTGGTTTTTTATACCGATATCATTTTTGAACTTATCGTGTAATTGCTGAAGGTCTGATTTATTATGAACAATGATAAAGGGTATGTTAAAATCAGAAAACCGTTGGATCAGATCTTTTTCAAAATCCCCAAAGTTATTTGAAGTAATTACCAGCAGGGCAAAATCGATAGTTTTAATTGTATCGAAAGTCTTTTTTTTTCTCAGGTCACCTAATTTTCCAGAATCGTCTATGCCTGCGGTATCGATCAATACTACCGGGCCAATACCCGGTATTTCCATCGATTTTTTTACAGGATCGGTGGTAGTTCCTGCTTTATCCGATACTATAGCAATATCCTGTTGGGTAAGCACATTTATCAGGGAGCTTTTGCCACTGTTTCGTTTTCCGAAAATACCGATATGGGGTTTACTTTCTTTTCCTTTATTCATCATTTTGTAAGATATCCTGAACTGAAAATCCGCCTGAAAGTAATTGTTGGGGTTCGAGTATTTTTTTAAGCTTTGCTTCGGGAATATAATTCAATTCTTTATTAGCGGCAAAAATATCAATTTTTTTTTCTTTCATTAAACGGGCCATCTCAGAAGCTTTATGATATCCGATATAGGGAAGGAGCGAGGTTGTTAATACCGGACTGCCCAACAGGTTATTTGCCGCCGTGCTTTCACTGATAACAATTCCGGAAAGCAGGTTTTCATAAATTGTAAAATTACAGGCTATGAGTAATTTAATGCTTTCCAGCAGAGCGTGGCCGATAACCGGTATATAGGCATTTAATTCCAGACATCCCTGGGCACAAAGCGAAGTTATAAGCGTATCGTTGGTATAAATTTTATGGGCAGCGCTTATAACAAACTCAGGAATTACAGGATTAACTTTTCCAGGCATAATGGAACTGCCCACTTGTTTCTGTGGAATTTTTAATTCACCCGGCTGAACCAAATCAGATGATAAAAGCCGAAGATCATTTACCATCTTTTCGAGGTTTACTGCATGAGTTTTAAGAATGGCATGTACCTCAACAAAAGCATCTAAATTACTGGTAATATCAGCCAGGTTTTCTCCACGTGTAAGTGGGAGGTCTGTAATCTTTTGCAGGGCAGGCACTACATTCATGATAAAATAACGGGGAACCGTGATTCCGGTCCCTATAGCGCTACCCCCCAGGTTTACCACTTTAATACGTTCAAAACATTTTGATACTCTCCACCAGTCACGCGACAGGGCTTCACTATACGATCCAAATAACCTGCCATATGAGGTTGGCACGGCTTCCTGCATTTGCGTGTATCCTATCCGAAGAATGTTCCGGTAATTACCCTCAAGCTTTTCCACACTTTGCCGTAACCGGTTTATGGATTCCTCAAGCTCTGTGAGTAACCTTATTGTGGCCAATTTGAGTGAAGTGGGGATTACATCATTTGTGGACTGGAAAATATTTGCATGTTCAACGGGATCAATGAAATGATAATCGCCCGGCTGTTTGTTCATCTTTAGAAGGGATGCGTTAGCAATAATTTCATTGATATTCATATTAATACTGGTACCTGCACCTCCCTGTATTGCCGGAACAATAAAATGATCGAACCATTTCCCGGTTTCAACATCTTCAGCAGATAAAATTAATGATTCCAGAATTTTTTCATCAATCTGCCTTAAAGGCAAACTTTTATCCGGATAATTAGTCTCAACTTCCCTGAAAAATATTTCAGCAGTAAGGTAGCAGGCTTTTTTAACAGATCCTACAGCTTTATACCATTCAATAAGAAAGGGTGATTTATCGGGAAAATTATTTTGCGCCCTTACAGAATGAATACCAAATAAGGAAGATTGAGGAATCTCAATTGTACCGATAAAATCTGTTTCTTTGCGCATATAAAGGCTTCTGTGAATGTGCAAAAATACATAAAACATTTCAAAGTTTGATATTTCCACAGGGTTGGTAGAATGGCCGGAGTGTAATATCTTTGTTTACTTACCAGAACTAAAATCCATACCTATGATAATTGATAAAATATTTACAAATGAATATTCAGAAAAAATCGGCGAATTATTACAATACATTATTACCGCTTCGGCTGTATTTGTAATTTTTCTAAGCATTTATTTTATTTTCACCCGCATCTTAAAAAAGATCGAAAAACGCTCTGAGTTCACAATTATTACCAGGATCAGAAAGTTATTCAGAACACCTCTGATATTGTTAATGCTGATAATATCCGTTGTTTTACCGGCCACGTTTTTTGAAATTTCTGAGACACTAACCAATCCGGCAGGAAAGATTATGGTATTATCAACTATTGCGCTTTTTTCATGGATTCTGATCAGGGTAGTAGGCTTATTTAAGTTTCTGGTTTTAAAACAATATGACCTTGACCAAAAAGACAACCTGAAAGCCCGGAAAGTATATACCCAATTCAGAATTATTGAACGGATTCTTGTGTTTGTTATAATTGTTATTGCAATAGCTCTTAGTTTAATGACCTTTGACGGGATTCGTAAAATCGGAATAAGTTTGATTGCTTCTGCCGGTGTAACCGGTATTATTCTTGGACTTGCGGCGCAGAAAATTATTGGTTCGGTACTGGCAGGATTCCAGTTGGCACTCACACAGCCAATACGCATCGATGATGTAGTTGTGGTTGAAAATGAATGGGGACGCATTGAAGAAATAAATCTTACCTATGTAGTAGTGCAGATTTGGGACAAACGGCGATTGATATTGCCTACTACCTATTTTATTGAACATCCATTTCAGAATTGGACGCGTACTTCTGCTGAAATTCTGGGAACGGTATTTATTTATACTGATTACACGGTGCCTTTTGATGCTTTAAGAAATGAACTGACACGACTCCTGAATATCACAGAGCTTTGGGATAAAAAAGTAAATGTTCTGCAGGTTACCAATGCCACTGAAAAAACGGTTGAGATAAGAGCATTAATGAGCGCGGCAGATTCATCCACAGCATGGAATCTGCGGGTGTATATCAGGGAAAACATAATTTTATTTCTCCAAAAAAATTACCCTGAAAGTTTGCCGAAATCCCGGGTAGTCATTATTCCTGAGTCATCAGAAAAAAAAGATAAATAGATTATTAAAAAATAATACAAAAATAAATGAATAGTTACCCTGGACATTAAGCTATTTAATCAGTTACCGGGTTATACATAAATAACTTTGTTTTATAAGACTAATTTGCTTCCGGCACAACAATTTTTATTTTCGTAATGTTTAACTAATGTTAACTGTTAATTAAAAGTGGAAATATGTAAGCTTAAAAATTCTTTTAAATCTTAGTTAGTTGTATATTTGCAGCAAATAACACTATCAAAATTATATGACCGTGAAAGAAATTAAACATTTAAAAGTTCTGTTTGCTTTAGTAGCAATTTTTGGTATTCTCGCTATTTCAGGGTGTAAACGAAGTTCAACCACTACCTCGCAAGAGGGAACAGGCGAGTTGCTTAATAAAGAAGAAATAAAATCAGACGTCGAGGAGATTATTTATCCCTTACCTTCACCATTTGAATTGAACAATAAGCTTGATGACATTGGTGCTATTTATGTTGGGAAAGTTTTGAATCCTGCTGAAAATGTAAGCCGTTATTTTACTGAAAAAAGTAAAGCACTGGCTATGGGTGTTTATACGGCAGATTTAAGCTATGCAGCTACCTACAATAAATCGCAGGAAGTAAAAATGTATTCCGGTGCGCTAAAATCAATTATTGATGATTTGGGTATTGATGTTGATTTTGTGGAATATCTGAATAGTGAATCAAAGGAAACTTTTGAAAATAAAGATTCCCTGGTAAGCATGGTAACCAATATTGTATATGACACCTATTCGTTTTTTAATAAAAAAAGCGATCCGGCCTTATCAGCTTTAATGATTTCAGGAGTATGGATTGAGGGTTTATTTATTGCCACTCATATATCAGAAGATACCTTTAATAACTACGAAATGGTGAAATTGATTTATGATCAGAAGTCGTCTTTGGAAAAAGTTATTGAGGTACTGGATAGATTTGGAGACACAGAAGTGGTTATTGATATTGCTGAAGCGCTTAAAAAACTAAAAGTATTGTATGATGAAGCCGGTAGTAGTTTAACGAATGATCAGTTATATAAAATTACTTCAACAATTGAAACTATTAGAAGCAGCATAATTTCATAACGATATATTAATAATTTTTCCGAATAGCTCCTTCATTATTGATGGAGCTATTTTCATAAATATCCTTTTTCATTTAAACTTTAAAAGATGAATGAATCCATCCTGGAAGCGCTAATGCGGTTATTTGCAATTGTGGCCGATGTTTCCGAAGAAGGAACATCGAAAAATGAAAGAGATGTCGTAATTGAATATTTAAGCCGCCAATTCAGCAATGAACTGGTGGATAAATACATGGGTTTTTTTGATCACCATGTACGTCATTATCATCCCGATTTCAGCCAGGGAAATGAAGAAGACATTAAAAAACAGGATTCACATAATACCCGGAGGGTAAACGAACTTTGTGACCAGTTGAATGAAGAACTTTATCATAAGCAAAAAATAATTGTACTGGTACATTTACTCGATTTTATTAATCGCGGAGAAGATATTACAGAATCTGAATTAATATTTATAACCTCAGTGGCCAGAAACCTTAAAATTAATGAGGAAGAATTTATTCAGACTAGGTTATTTACTTTCGGAAAGATTGATGAAATAAAAAAGAAAGAAAACCTGTTAATCATCGATACGTATGAAGCAGCGCGTGCATCAAAAATAAAACATCTGACCATTCCAAAAATGGAAGGTCGAATCGAAGTCCTTCATATTAAGAGTGCATCTACATTTGTATTTCGGTATTATGGAAACGAAAGTTTATTACTGAATGGCCATCTCGTAAAACCAAACCGGTCGTACATATGGTCAAATGGATCTGTGATTAAAAGCCCCCGATTTGGCTCCATCTATTATATCTGGGTTGCCGGAAGGTTTATTCAGGAAGAGGCTAAAACAAAATTTGTGTATACTGCCAGTAACATTGAATATACATATCCTCAAAGCCGGTTTGGTATAAAGCGCTTTAACTTTACGGAAGAATCCGGGAGATTAATTGGGATTATAGGCGGAAGCGGTTCCGGTAAATCTACATTGCTAAAAGTTCTGAATGGGAATCTTAAACCCAGGCGGGGTCGGATTGAAATTAACGGTTTTGATATCCACGAGAACCGGGAACAACTTAAAGGCGTAATCGGATATGTTCCGCAGGAGGACTTTTTATTAAAACAATTAACAGTTTATCAAAACCTGTATTATAATGCCAGGTTAAGTTTCAGTAATTATTCAGAAGAACAGCTCGATAAGGTCGTAAATGATTCTCTTATAAATTTTGATCTTGTTGAAGCAAAAAACCTGAAAGTGGGTGATGAACAGAATACCTTTCTTAGCGGTGGTCAGCGAAAGCGGCTGAACATTGCCCTCGAGCTTATGCGCGAGCCCTCTATTCTTCTTATTGATGAGCCTATTTCCGGGTTGTCTTCCATGGATTCTGAAAAAGTAATGACCTTATTAAAGCGGCAGACCCTAAAGGGTAAACTGGTTATAACGATTATTCATCAGCCTTCTTCGGATATTTTTAAATTGCTCGACAAACTGCTTGTGATTGACCAGGGTGGACGTGTAATTTTTTATGGTAATCCCCTGGATGCCATTCAATATTTTAAAAAGGTTAACCAGTATGTTGATGCTACCGAAACGGAATGCCTTACATGCGGTAACATTAATCCTGACCAGATTTTACGAAATGTTGAGGTACGGATGGTGGACGTAAATGGCAGCTTAACCAGGACCCGGAAAACAAGTCCGGAAGAATGGTATAAAATGTATATGGATAAGTTTGATCCCGAAATCCAGAAGATTAAACGTCCATTTGAACCTGTTATTCCTAAAAGTAATTTTAGTATTCCTAATAAATGGCAACAATTTAAGGTTTTTTTCACCCGCGATATACTTTCAAAACTGGCCAATAGGCAATATCTGCTGATAAACTTGCTGGAGGCTCCGGTATTAGCCCTTATTCTTGCATTTTTTACAAAAAGTTCAAGAAATATTCACGGCCGCACCGATGTATATTCTTTTATTGATAATGTGAATATACCGGCCTATCTGTTTATGGCTGTAATCGTATCCTTATTTCTGGGACTCGTAATCAGCGCCGAAGAAATTTATAAAGACCGGAAAATACTTAACCGTGAAAAATTCCTGAATCTGAGCCGGTTTAGTTATTTAAATTCGAAAATCGCCCTGTTGTTTTTACTATCAGCAATTCAATCCCTTTCGTTTGTGCTTGTGGGAAATTATATTCTTGAGATCAGGGGAATGGAACTCCGGTATTTTCTTATTTTGTTTACTACAGCATGCTGGGCCAATATGCTTGGGTTGAATATATCATCCGGATTTAACTCTGTAATTACTATTTATATCTTAATCCCTCTTATTTTGGTGCCACAATTGATTTTTAGCGGAGTGGTAGTAAATTTTAATAATATTAATGACAGGATTAAATCCGAAAAACATGTACCTCTTATTGGTGACGTGATTACCTCACGCTGGTCTTATGAAGGTTTGGCGGTAGCCCAGTTTAAGAGAAACAAATTTGAGAATTATTTTTTCGGGATTGAACAGGAATCTCATAAAGCAATTTATTACCGTACCTATCTAATTCCGGGACTACGGACATTGGTGGATGAAATAAAGACCAATACTATGTCCAATGAAAATAAAGATATGACAGATAAGAATATTCGGATAGTTAAAAACGAAATTCAAAAAATTTGTAAAGAGGTTCCGGATCAAAAAATTTTCATTGAAGAAATATCAAGCTTGGAGACATTCAACGAAACTTCTATTAATCTAATTAATAGCTGTCTGGATGCCTCAGATATTTATTTTCAGAAAGTTTACTTAAGCGCCCTCCGTGAAAAAGAGGCAAAATATAATGCATTAATTCAAAAATTCGGAGGTAAAGATAATTTTCTGGAATTTAAAAATAGATATTATAATAAACAGCTGGCAGAAGTAGTGCTTAACGAAAATGAATTATTGGAATATATAATTACCGATAACGAATTTATTCGACTCAAAGAACCCATTTATCAGATTCCGGAATCAAGGTATGGCCGGGCACAGTTTTATGCCCCGGTAAAACGGACCGGCAATTTGCTTATTGATACTACCTGGTTTAATATGATTATAATATGGTTATATACGGGATTGTTATATGTAGTTTTATATTTTGATCTACTTAAAAAGCTTATTAGTTATATTGAAAGTATTAAAATTAATCGCTTTAACCGAAGGATACTTCGAATACTAAATAGAAATTGGTAGCTGTACCGGAAATCTATTTAATTATTACCGAAATATAATACGATTAAATACTTGTAATCTTGAGATTATTAAATTTATATATCAGACTACTTGTATTTTATTTTAAAGAACAATATAACCACCGATAATGAAAGAGTTATAGCGTTTGCAAGCAATACCGGCAGATCCTTCGTCAGAATTCCGTATAACAACCAAAATAATACCCCGGCTGAAAACAAAATATACATACCAAGGGACAAGTCCTTGGTATGTTTTGTTTTAATAATTTTAACTGCCTGGGGTAAAAATGATATTGTTGTGCACGATGCGGCAACAAGGCCAATTATTGTAATCCAGTTCATTTTATTGTATTAATCCCGGCGTATAAATATTATTGTTTTATCCAGTTATCAACTGCTAGTACCAGGAACATATAATTGGTAGCCCCGCCGCCTAATACATATTCAGTTTGCTGCCAGAAGAACGGCCATATTTTTAACTCAGGAAGATCAGGACGGATAAGTGCGGTACCTGAAACAACGCCACCCGGAATAAATGACCAGTCGGCGCGATTTACGCCATATGCCACTTTAACAGATTCGGAACCAACACCAGAGGCAAACGATGCGGAATTTTCACCAGGGTGAACTCCTAATACAAAATTCAGTGCATTTACAAAAAATTCCGGATTTGTGGATTCAGGCCATCCTTTATAAAAGAAATATTGTTCGAGGCCAAATTCCTGGATAATCCAACCGGCACCCCAGATATTGGGTCTGTAGGGAACTCCGAAAGGTGATTCTTTTGCAATTTCATTCAGACTGGCCTGGTAAGCCGCCACTGCAAAAGCAATATCTTTTTTAAACTTTTTATTATCTATTTTGTGAATAACTCGTCCCAAAATCCATCCGCTATGGTCAATATCTTTAATAATCGAATCCTTCATACTAACCAGCGTTTCCTTAAGTTTACTGTCGTCTGTGGTTAATATTAACTCAGTAAGGGCCATTACTTTTCGTGAAGTTCGACGAACATTCTTTTCTGCACTATAATAAAGGGCAAGCGATGTGGTTAGGCACTCTTCAGATAATTCAGGATTTGAATCTTTAAGAACTCTTGAAGCGGCAGCTAAACCTGCAGCAGTGTACAGTTCTCTGTCGGGATTAACCTCAGTAAATACCAACCGGTCATCCTGAATACCTGAGTGTCCGTCTTTTACTTCATCTTCTGTTAGTGAAGGATCAAATATAAGATCATCAGTCATTGATGATGCATCACCAAGCATTACATATTGCCGGAGTGTTGGACAAATAATTCCCCTGTACAATCTTCCCATAGAACGGTAAGCTCCAAGTACGGTTAATAAGCCGTGTTCAACTTGTTGAATAGCATCAGATTTGCCATCAGGCACATGTATTTCAACCAGCTTTTTTTCCTGGTCTATAAGCGTGGCATCATAATCCAGCCCAAACTCTTCAATCATCATAGCCAGTTTCCAGACTGTCCCTATTTGCGATTCTACGCGCAGGTCATAATCCCCGGCATCGTGCCATCCACCGGCATTTAATTCCGGAACATGTTCAAAAGGTTTATAATCAGTCAGGGTAGATGGACCTTGCATGTATCCATCAAAAAAGGTAGAATCCACCGGGGCCATTAAAGCATCGTCCAGGTGACAGCGATCATGCCATACTCTGTATTTTTCATTTATGCGCATATGGCACATTTGTACCGGAAGAAAATATTCCAAGGTAGGTTGCCATGCGTTGCGGTCGTATACATCATCACTAACTTTAAAAACTGCACTTGTTTGTTTACGATAGCTGATCTGATACATCCCGGGTTCTTTTATTTCCGAGAAATCGAATGTGAGATAATTGTATCTGAGAAACTTGCCCCAATATTCAGGTTTACTTGTTTTTACGGCTTTTTTTCCTTCAGGAGTAAGACGTAATAATGTAACCTGGTCGGCGTTAAAATCCGATTTATCCTGCTCAATAATTGCAATTTTTTGCTGATTGTTTTTATAACCAAGCTGCGATATATGGACTATCGGAATATACTTCCAGTCGGGAACAACATTTGGAGTAATAACCCATTCTATAGCAGATTTTGTTGTATTTGCAGGTATAAGGCTGCGCAGAATATACCATCCATTATTATGATTGGTGCGCCCATCCCATAATTCGAGTTGGCCCGACCGGGATTCAATTGTAATTTTTTGCATATCAGATTCCGGGGCAACCACCAGTCTTTTTCCTTCTGCAAGCGGTTCAGCCAGAACATTATCGTAATATTCTTTTAAAGGGCCATATGGAAAAGCCGGGAAAATTCCGGACTGGTTATCCATAAGAAAAGCTTTCCCAAAAAGATCACCGGGAAAAAGCTCGAAATTAAATCCTACCTGTCCAACCCACTCTTCAGGAAGAGGTTTTTCGAGATCAACAGTAACCCTAAAAGTGTTGTTTGATAACACGTTTACATTTACCTGATATTTAAAGGTAAAATCCGGGTAATATATAGGATTGAACCCTTTAGCGTTTCTGCTCGAATCAGGAAACCACAATTTTTGGGTTATAGTCTGGTTGAGGGTGTCTATGATCCGGGTTCCGTTTTTTGGAATGGCAGACCATTGTCCGGGTGAGGTTTCAAGCCGGAGGTCACCGTTAGCAGCTACGCGAACGCCATGCTGTATAATAGTTACACCAGACTGATGTCCGTCTGGATAAAAATCACTGAATGCTGTAACATTTAATCCTGGCATTTCAAAATATCCCAGATCATTGATCTTAAGGCTTTGTTGTTGTGAAAATCCCGGATTAACAATAATAACTAAAAGAATACATATTTTTAGAAATCGCCGGTATAAAACCGGTGCTCTTAATTGCTGCATGTTTTTCATATTATATCGATTAAATTTTAAATTTAGTTAATCATTAAATACTTGCTTTATTTATATCTGTGAGAAAAATTTTATTTTTTTATAAATTTTTGAGTAAAAAGCAGTTGGTCATTAGAGAATAAAGAAATAAAATAAATCCCTTCTTTAAAATTTTCAATATTTATTTCACGCGTACTATACATGTTTAATATTGTGTGATCATAAATATTTACTAAGGTATTACCATAAATATCAAAAATTTTTAAAGCGTATCCGGGGTTTATTTTGTTCTGAAAACGGACATACAAAGTTTTACTTGCAGGATTCGGGAATATGCAGAATCCGGGTTTCAGATCGTACCCAGGATTCGATATTCCAACCACATAAGTTTCCCAGTCCGGCAATTCTTCGAGAGTTATAATATCAAAATCAGAATAAACGGTATTTAAAACTGTTGAACTTATTCCATGAATAAATTCACCCGACCATATGCTAAACCATGACCAATATGTTCCATAACTTCTTATATTTTCCGGAATCGGGATAGTTCCGGATTCAGATAAGGCAACCAATCGTTTCCCGTTAAATTGTAGCTGGATATTTTCCCATTCTCCGCTCATGGGTGAGGTGGCATTCGTATATATATCCAATCCGATGATATCTACATAATCATCCCCGGGATACCAGTCTGCATCTCCGGATGTATATACCCAGATTAAATTATGGAGTTGATGGAGATCTGTGAGCCGGGTATAAACCAACTGCCATAAAGTTTTGAATGAGGCTGCCCCGTATGCACCCCACCAGAACCATCCGCCGGAAGCTTCGTGGAGAGGTCGCCACAGAACAGGTATTTCCGCATCCTGAAATTTCTTTAATTGAACAGCGATTGAATCAATATCGCGCAGGAGCAATTGATAGTTTTCTGATTCTGTATCAGAAAGCGCCTGTGTAAGATTAAATGTGGTGGCATAGGTATAAAATCCTCTCCACCATTCTTTATCAGTTTCGTTAATAAGATCGGTTGGCGCATTCCAGTGCCAGCATAATGATACAATACCCCCTCCGGTTGTCTGCCATTCAATCCAGCTTTCCGCATCCCCTTCTGGATTTGCACCATATTCAATTCGCGACGGAGAATAGTCAATCAGATCGAATGCACCTATTGCCGGTGAAAATCCTGTTGCCTGTTTCACGTAATTTACTTCAGCAAGATCCTGTTGTCCAGAAATTACTTTTGATCCATACTGTTCGCGTAAATATCCGAAAAGTTTACATGTATAATCTGTTGTAGATTCATCAGACAGGGTGGAAGGAGGAGTGATTAAATTTAGCGGTACAGCTTCTTCGATCTTAATATAGTCTATATAATACCAACCCCAGCCTTTTGCCAGGGTTATTGTATTGTATCCGGAAGATAACAGAAATTTACCTGCAGATATTTCCATAAAATTCTGATTGCCGGCGGGCAGCATTCCTTCGCTTATAATGTTATTTACTATTAACTGGTATCCTTTTTCACCACTTGGCAAGGCATAACCTATTGTTATTTTATAAAGCCCCCCTTCAATTGTAAATCTGTATTTCAGGCTGTCAGTATCAGCATCAAATCCTGCAACATAACCGGTGCCTGAATACCCTGAAAGCGAATTATTTTCATATACACCAATAAGTTCTGCATTTTCTGCTTCGAGTATTCTTACTACAGCAAATATTCGTTGAGATTCACATAACAATATAATCCCCAAAACCACAATCAAAACACATCTTTTCGACCACATCATGTAAATCTCTGTTAAATCTTAACTTTCTGAATAAGTTTTCCGAAAATAATAATTTTAATTGTTTTTATAGATCAAAAATTTATTTAAATAACAAAGAAGATTTAAATCATATTATTGCAAAACAAAGGCCATTAGGCTAAATTTTATTTTAATGCCACCTAATTATTCAACACTTATAAATGTGTAAAATATGGAATAGACAAATTAAGGACCCATACAATTAAAATTATCCCCGGCAGTTTATTCAAAACCAAATTAGATTAATACGTACTCAATTTCCTGGGAAAAAATAAACTAATTTTTAAAAAGGAAAGAAACCAGGTGGACAATTAATTACTTAATTATGAGCTTAAATGTTTCTTTGAAATGAGTATTATAGACATTAACCATATATACACCTTCCATTAAGTGAGCAAGATTTAGAATGGTTCTATAGCGGCAATTTGCCTGATTGTAAATCAGTTCACCATGATTATTAAATAATTGAACATAATAAAACTCATCATTTTCCATGGCAATATTTACATGATCATCAGCCACAGTAGGCCACATAAAAACCATTTGCTCTTCAGTATTTTGTTCAGGCGCAACAAAAACATAAACAGAATCGCTCTGTTCCACTCCACAGGTGCCGGTAACAGTTACCTGATAAAAATCTATGGTGTTGGCATTTACATCCTGGAGCATGAGTTCTGCATAATTTTCATTCCAAATTGGTTCAGAATTTTTCTCCCACTGGTATTGCAAATTATGACCTGTGGCATGTACTGCAAGAATTGCCTGATTCCCAAAATTTACTTCAACATCGGGTGATAAGGAAGTTATTTTAGTCTGGGGCAAAACCGATACGTTGATTTTTTCAGAAGTTATCGATCCGCAGGTACCATTAATCAAGCATTCATATGTTCCGGAATGATATGGCTGTGAATTTAAATATTCAATATTTGGTGAAGCACCGGATTGTATCAGGTTATTATCTTTATACCAGTCATAGGTGAGATTATTACCCTGTACCTCAACAAAAAGATCCAAATGTTCCTGGATGCAAAGGTCTTTGTCTTCAGACTGATTCAGTAAAACGGTATTTTCGGCTACTTTAATGTCAAGTGAAGACCAACCGGAAACTTCATTATTTATTACTACCCTCATTTGAATGCTTGCAAGGCCGGAATAATTAGTATTCCATAGAATATGCCCATAATTTTTTGTGTATTCCATTTTTCCGGCTTCAGAAGGTGAAATGATCCATTCATAAGATGAAGCATCAGGTATATACTCACCAATATACTCACTCAAAGCTGTTCCCATACAAATTATGGTTTCGCCCTGAGGTTTTTGGGGTAAATACCGATCTTCAATTCCGGTTTTTGCTCTTATCCATGATTCATAGCTGGAAACGCGGGTATAACCTCCATACGTGTTACAATTTTGATTCCCCCAGCTTACAATACCGGCCAGCTTATAACCTTCAGGTGTTGGCACTGTTAATGGTCCCCCGCTATCCCCATTACAGGCATCTTTATTTCCATTTATATATCCGGCCATTATAATTGTAGAAGGAATGTTGCCCCATACCGTGGAAGCTTGCTGACTGGAAACAATGGGTAACTGAACTTTTTGTAAATTGTCAGGAAGTTCATTTGGCGAGACATTAACAAGACCCCAGCCTGTAATCCAGGCCATTACTCCCGGATCGGTATAGCCGGCTTCTACATCATTGGCAGAAATAATTTTTATTGCTTCTGCATTTTCTATATCAATCGCTTCTTCAAGTTTTAACAAGGCGATATCATTTTCGAATGTATAGTTATTATAGTTGCTGTGAATAATTACCTCGCTAACTTTATATAATTTACCTTCGCTTGGGTTATTGGGATTGGTGGCCCCGGCTTTTATCAACATTTGTGAAGCTGAAATATTTCCGCCGAGAGCGTTTTTTGTACAATGTGCTGCAGTTAAAATCCAGCGTTCACTAATTATTGATCCGCCACACATATACATTCCGGCTTGCAGATAAACCTGCCAGGGAAAATCGGAAATATCTGTTTCATCCCCGCCTATTATTTTTAATTGGGGAGTTTTTGTACCGGTATAGAAAGGATAAGAATGGTCTCCTTGCGAAATCCCGGATAATATTAGCAGAATGGGTTCATTATTAATTAATATTGAGCAAAGCGCTGTATCGGGTTTAAGGATGTTATCGATGGATAATTCAAAATAAAAGCGTTTTTCAGCATCGAGCATTACATAAACCGTATCTTCCTGCAGTAAATCCTGATTTGAATATATTATCTGATGAGATTCGTCTACAATTTGCCAATGTGCAATGGCCACATCTTTATTAAAGATAACTGAGATATCAACTTCCTGTGATTGCAGCCGGATTGAAAAAAGGGTAATAAAAATAAGGAGTACCCCCAAAGGTCTAATTCTAGTAGTTTTCGAATGTGGAAAAATCTTAAACATTCTTTGTTTGTTTTACTCCCTCAGATAAGATATTTCAAATATAATCTATCCGGAAGGGTAATAACGCTTGCATAAATTGAATGTTAAATAAATTTGGCTAGTGTGCGATTTTCTTATATAAGATGAGTAAATCTTAGTATTAAAATTCTAACGAAATTAATTTCTTAATAAAATATTGTAGTTAAATGAATTTGATTTTCTTTTTTTATATCTGGTTGAAGCGAAGGATAAACAATTTTATTCTTTCTGCTGTATATCCTGAATAAATTCCATTATTTCAATGGAAAAGAATTGCCGGTTTAGACTTTGATATTTTAATCCTTGTAAAATTTACTTTTGTCAGGATATTATAACACTTTATTAAGTAGAAATTGTAATTAATCAAGAAATGCAACCTTCTGTTTACCCTAATCGTAATAGAGCATAATTTCTTTCACCAGAAATTACACCCTTCAACAAAATCCTTTTCTGACAATAAGTCAAAACACCTCACAATTTTTTTGATTGCGGTTTAATTTATTTCATGGTTAATAAATTAAACGAATATTCAAATACCTTTTCACAGTTGATACTGCGATGAGCTAAAGTTTTTTTGATGGAGCAGAGTAGAAAAACCAAATAATAATATAAATAAACTAACAATTTAAGTAATCGTAACATTAAAAATTTTTCACACTATGAAAAGGAAAATCCCAATTTTGAATTTTTTTATGTTTGTCTGTTTGTGCAGTTTCTCATTTGTTTCCAATGCACAGGAAGCAAAGTACCAGGCAGCATATATTTACAATTTTACAAATTTTATTGAGTGGCCTTCGGAATACAGACAAGGCAATTTTATAATTGGTGTTTTGGATCAGGACAAAGCTTTACTATCCGAATTTAATGCAATTGCTGCCAAAAGATCAGTAAAAGGACAAACTATTGAAATTAAAGCATTCAATTCGGTAAGCGATATTTCCAAATGCCACATTCTGTTTGTCCCTAAAAGTCAAAGTAAAAATCTATTGCAGGTTATGGAAAAGGTCAATCGGTTTAATACGCTGGTTGTTAGTGCCGATAATGGAGCCATTAATAAAGGAGCGGCCATAAATTTTGTGATGGCAGACAACAAGTTAAATTTTGAGATCAAGTCAGAAAACGCTTCAAAACTGGGACTTAAATTAGCCCCTGATCTTGAGCGGCTGGCCATGAAAACATTTTAACAAAATTTTTATAAGAGATAAATAAAAGTAAAATTTAATAATTGAAGAAATGAAGAAAGTAATCTATTACATTATTATTGGAATAATTCTAACCTTATCGGGTAATACCGTAATTAAGGCACAGGATGAAAATGGCAGTGCAGCAGATTTATTAGAATTGAGTTTTGAGGATCTTATGAACATGGATGTTACTACTGTGTCCAAATCGGCAGAGAAACAATCTGATGCTCCCGGTATAATTTCCGTTTTAACTAAAGATGAAATAAAAAGATTTGGAGGAACCACACTAAAAGATATTTTAGAGCGGATACCTGGTTTAATTGGATCTACAGTCTACATGACAGACCGAAGTATTATTTCTGCACGTGGAGATCAGATCCAGGCTTCATCAAGTCATGTTTTACTTTTAATAAACGGTCGCCCAATTCGTGAAGCACTCGAAGGGGGTATTAAAAGCGAAATATATGAGACATTTCCAGTTAACATTATTGAAAGTATTGAAGTAATTAAAGGTCCTGGATCTGTTTTGTATGGATCGGATGCATTCTCAGCAGTAATAAATGTTATTACTAAAAAGGTTGATACTTCCGGAGTATCGGTTGAAGGCCAGGTAGGAGGCGAAGGAGCTTACGGAGTATCAGGAAGTGCCACGATTAATGCAAAAGATTTAAATATATTAGTTGGAGCAAGGCATTTTAATAAAGCTGATTGGGATATAGATTATAAATATTACGATGAGATAAATGGTGATGTTGATACCTTTAGTTATACAATCCCCAATAAAGGATCCGGTGCCTTTGTAGATGCAAACTATAAAAACCTAAAATTAATGTTTTCTTATAATCAGTGGGAAACATTTTATAGTGTAACAGATTTTGCTTCAATATTACCTTTTCCTACTTACGGAACTTCATTCTGGAAGAAATATTTTGGTGATATTGGATACGACTTTAAAATATCCAAGATATGGGATATGAGCCTGCATGGCACCTATACGAAATCACTATTCGAAAACTCAACATGGCCTTTTAGTAATAGAGACTCATATGAGGCCATGGGAGAATGGACTAACTATATTAATCCAACAGATAAGCTGCGTATTATTTTTGGTGGTTTGTATAACTATGTAGAAGGTCTTGAAAAATCAGTATCGCCAACCAGTATTGATACTCTTACTGATGCCAGTAGATATAGTTTAGGATTCTATACCCAGTTAGATTATCGCATAATAAAGCAACTCAAACTAATTGGAGGCATCCAGGTAAATAAAGTTAAAGATATTGATGTTAACTTTGTTCCAAGGCTTGGTGCAATCTGGAATCCAATGGATGCTGTTAGTGTTAAAGCACTATACAGTGAAGCATTTCGGGCCCCAAGTATAAACGAATTAAATATTGACTTTCCTAGTATACAGGGAAATTCAGATTTAAAACCGGAGAATGTGAAAACCTTTGATTTAGGGGTGAATTACCAAAAAAATCAAATTCACTTAGGGGTTAATTATTTTAATTCAGTCTTCACAAATATTATTATTCAGAACAGGACTCTTGTTCCGGGAGTAGGCATATACGATAATATTGGTGAAGTTAAAATGCAGGGTGTTGAATTTGAAGGTAAATATTTCATCAATAAGAAAATATATGCCAATGGTTCTCTCACGTACTTTACCAGTAAGGATTCATCAGATAATAAAAATGTTACCCCTATAGCAAATCTTGCAATAAAAGCCGGCATAAGTTATAGTTCAGACGGTGTAACTTTAAGTCTGTTCGATAATTATCAGGGCAGTTTAGATGAGAAATATGAAACCCAGTTCAATGAGTCACCCGGTGCTTATAACTCCTTAAATTTATTTGCTAAAATCGACCTGAATCAGGTATTAAAATTAAAATTAGGAAAAGAACTGGCTTTAACTGTTCAGGCAAATAATCTTCTAAACAAAGAAGTATGGCTTCCTAATTGGGGATTAGCACCAGGAACATCAATACCATTTAATCGAGGGCGGACAATATATTTTGGACTTAACTTTTCATTATAATTATATCTTTTTAAGATATTAAATTTAGAAACTTTTAATAAAAAGAGCGCAATACTTGTATTGCGCTCTTTTTAAATTTTAAGATCATATTTATTTATTCGATAAATTCTTTGCTCAAAGTATTATTTAAATATTGAAGTATCAATTATTCTATAATGAGGGCCTTCTGTCTTTTCGTTTTGTATGGTTTTCTTTTGTGATTTTTTCCGTGTCCTGATATTTGCTTTCCAGTTCAAAAGCAACCTGGGCCAATAAATGGTCAAAATCTTCCTGGGTAATAAAACGGTTAATCTCTTCAGGAAACATTTTTTTAACAGGGAATTTATAATTTAATTTAAATTCAAGGGTATAATAGTCCGTTAACGGCTGGTTGTGTGCTGTAAATGAGGGGACCTCAAGTTTTACCGGAGTCTGTATTTCATTTGCCCAATCCGGAACAATCATAGGCAAAACGCTTGTATAAACATTAAGTTGCCTTTCCAGCAACACTTTGCCACTAGGCAGCCGATGGTCCCGGGTCCACCATATATTTCGCACAGCCTCCATGGCTTCGTATGTCTCTTCTTCGGTTTTTACTGCACCAAGACTATCGAGAGTTTGTGAAATAATTTGAGTCATAGCCTCTTCATAAGGCAGTTCACTTTGCAGGGCTTTAATTCCTATGGTAACTCCCAAAAGGTTTGAATAGGCATCTTCTACTGAAAAGCTTGAATATCGCTCTGGCAACAGGGGAACTGTTGAAGCGCCAAACCATGTTGCAATTTCGTGCCATACGGATAAATCATAGGCAATTTTCCCTGCTACCATCATAATGTCAAGACTATCAAGATCGCGGGTAACATTTATACTTAGTGTTTTAACACCCCCTTCACGTCCAAGAGCCTGTATAATTTCCGGATCATACTTTTTCTCCAGGATCATACTATATAAATAGGCAGTCCAGTCAGCCTGATCACGCAGGTGCCCCAGATCTATAAATCCACCCCGTTTTGTATAGATTATACCGTTTTCTTCTTCACTGCTGCCAAGATATTTGTGAGGCCCAACACGATCGATACTGGTTATGTCGGTTATTTTTTTAACGGGTACTGCAACCATTCGCAAATCTGTGCCGAATGAACAACACATCCTGATAATTCTGGGAGGTGGTGAGGACAGTTCTTTTGCAGTTAGTACAATTGGTTTTCCATAAAGTGGAAGAATTCCCAACATACATATTCCGGCAAGAAATAATTTTAATTTGTTCATCATTAACATGAAGAATAAAAAGAATACTATCAGTAAAATTGAATGGGGTAAATATAGTGTATTAACGTTAATTTAATATGTTAATAATTTCTAAAAATTAAAAGCTAATGATTTGACTTTATATAATAAAATAAAAAATCCTCTGGAGACTCATGTCCTTGCAGAATTTCCAAAGGATTTTTAGAACTACTTAATTTATATTCTCCTTTCAGTTTGATGTATTTAACAATAGAGGAGAATATTCTGATAGTTTTAAATTGAATGTACAGCCTGTAACAGGTCTGCTTTAATATCCTCTATATGTTCGGTTCCAACCGAAATTCTTAATAATCCGGGAACAACACCAGAAAGTTCCTGTTCTTCAGGAGACAGTTGTTCGTGGGTGGTTGAACTTGGATGAATTATCAGAGTTTTTGAATCGCCAACATTCGCCAGGTGACTGATCAGGCTCACATTATTCACAAGTTTATCAGCGGTAGATTTTCCTCCTTTAATTTTGAAAGTGAGCACACCGCCAAAGCCTTTTTTCAGGTATTTTTTAGCCAACGAATAAAAGGGACTACTTTCAAGACCGGGATAATTCACTTCTTCTACAAAATCTTGTTTTTCAAGCCAGTGTGCCAGATCTAAGGTGTTTTGCGCAATCCTTTCGAGTCGTAATGATAAGGTTTCGAGTCCCTGGAGTAATAAAAAGGCATTAAAAGGACTAAGAGCATTTCCATAATCACGTAATCCTTCTACACGGGCCCGTATAATAAAAGCGATATTACCGAAGGGGCCGCCCTCACCAAATACTTCCCAGAATTTTAACCCGTGGTATCCTTCCGAGGGTTCTGTAAACATTGGGAATTTGCCATTGCCCCAGTTAAAATTACCCGCATCCACAATTACACCGCCAATACTGGTGCCATGTCCGCCAATCCACTTGGTGGCAGACTGTACTACTATGTTGGCCCCATGTTCTATCGGGCGGAAATAATATCCGGCACCTCCAAAAGTATTATCCACCACCAAAGGGATTTTATGTTTCCGTGCTACTGCAGCAATCGCTTCAAAATCGGGGATGTTAAATTTCGGATTGCCGATAGTTTCCAGGTAGATCGCTTTGGTTTTTTCATCTACCAGCTTGTCGAATTGTTCCGGTTCATCCCCGTCAACAAATTTAACATGGATGCCAATACGTTTAAACTGTACTTTAAACTGGTTATATGTACCTCCGTAAAGAAAAGAAGTGGAAATAAAATTATCTCCCGATTCCAATATATTGGTAAGGGCCAGAAACTGTGCCGACTGACCTGATGAAGTTGCCAGAGCAGCTGCTCCGCCTTCCAGCGCAGCAATTCGTTTTTCAAATACATCCGTAGTCGGATTCATAATCCGGGTATAAATATTTCCGAATTCTTTTAACCCAAATAAATTAGCGGCGTGTTCCGAATCTTTAAACACGTAAGATGTGGTTTGATAAATGGGTACGGCCCTTGATAATGTTGTTGGATCAACATCTTGACCTGCATGTAACTGCAGGGTTTCAAATCTATAATTTTCTGCCATAATTTTTAGGATTTATTTAGTGAATAATTAATTTTCCGAATAATAAAATTAAAAAGAATACACAAAGGTGGATTTAAATTCCTCAAAGTAAATGAAGGAAAGAAATGAAAATTTACATGCAACAACAGCAACAGAAAATCACTCGGATCACAGGGGTATATGATCTGGAAGACTCCGGTAAATGAAAAAATGCTGAGAGTCGGGTGATTGTTGCTTTCATAATTTGAACGATAATATTTATGAAGACAAATTAAGATATTTTTGTCTTAATTTCCTAATAAAATAAAAATTTAACGGAATATATTTTATAAATTCACCCGTATACCAGGTCCGATAAGGAAAAACCACTTTTGATCTTTTAAGAAATACCCGCCTCCAACAAATAAAGGAAAGGTAAGTTTTACATCCCTGCGCGTTGGATAAAGACTTCCAAGAATAACTATACCCACATCGCGGCTGCTGTTATCATCACTAAAATTAAATGCATTAAATGCCAAAAATCCCGCACCCACCTTATAGGGTCTGTACTTTGCAATTTTTTCAGGATGGTAAAAACTAAACTGGGCGATCATGGCCATACTAATACCGCTCAGGCTTCCGAAGCCCATTTGTCCGTCATCTTGTTTTGAAATGGTTATTAAACCGGCAGGGAAAGATACATCAACATCAAATTTATAGTTGCGCTTTAAAACCAGCTCAATTTCTTTCTGGTACCCGGAACCCCCATATTTGTCCTTGTCATGTTTTACAGTAATCAGTATGCGCGACCATTCGTCGAGGTCATAGGTTTTACGTCTCAGGTATTTATTCAGGTTAATGTCTTCGATCCGGCAGTTGGTCTGATCGTAATAATTAAAACGCGGAGAATTATCATCCGGACAAACTACAATATTATTAATAGTCCTCATTTCAATCAATTCTCCGTTTTTTCCCATAACCTGCAGGTCAATGGTAAGGTATTGTTTACCGTATAGGTTGTCCGGCTGGTCGATTAATTTACTGTTAAAAGTAAGCACAAAATCCTTTATTACTTTTTCATATAAAATCGGCCCCCTGATACCGCTGAATCTTCTGGCCAGGTCTCCGTAATCAATAAAGATAAAATCAAAATCACGGGGTTTCTGATATTCTTTTATATTCAGGAACTGTCCGGTGGGTTCGGAGTAATTGTAAATGGCTATTTTTTTCTTACTGATATCCAAAGGAACCTTCAGTTTATACTGAAGGGTATTTTCACCCCGTAAAAGAGTGTCTTTAGAAATATCTTCCAGATCTTCAAAAATAAAAAGAGCTTTATGCAAACCTTCACCTTCAATTTTGAGGTCGATCGTTTCTCCCGGATAAATATTTAAGTTGGTACTCCAGTCGCTTCCCTCGTGCAGAATGCTGATTTTGGATATTGTAGTTTTGGGCGTGATATTAAAATTTGTAATAAATTTTGCATCGTCCCCGTCTTTAATATAAAGGTATCCTTCCGAATTACGGTGAAAGTTATACGGACGCAAAATACAAAGAACCCTGTTATTTGTGAGCTGACTTTTTGTAAATAATTCTGCAATTAACGGGCCTCCGGGCTCTTCCTGATCCTCAATCCGGTAGGTTTTATTTAGCTGTAGGGTATAATTATTGTCTAATTGTACTTCAATTCCTTCTGTTTTGGTAAGGTTATCCAGGGTGATTTCTTTCTTGTCTATATTTAGAAATCTGAGGCGGCTGGTTTTTACTATAAAGGAGTGAATAATAGGCGATATATTATAAGTTACCGAATCGTTTGAATCTATAAATGGTTTTTTGCTTTGAAGCTGAATAGAAATATTTCGGTTTCCCAGCTTATTTGGAAGCAAATGCAACATCAGGTTTCCATTTTTTTCATTGATCCTGTAATCGATATCATTTCCATTAGTCCATTCGAGTGAATATCGTATATTTTGAGGATTTGTAGTGATCAGCTCAAAAACTTTCTCTTCCCCGATAAACAACTCATTATCGGCCGGATAATAATGTACTTTAGTGTTAGTATAAGGGAATAGGGGGAGTTCAAACAAATGTTTTTCCGAGTTAGATTGATATGAAAAAATAAATTTTAAAAAATCAGTCTGGGTTAATCCTTTGAACCGGATTTTAAATTTGTAATATGAATTATTAAAAAAAGCCAGGCTGTCAAGTACTTCAAAATCACCTGACGGAACCAGGTTGATTTCTTTTATCTGAAGTGAAGGATTGGGGTAAAGGGTTACTTCGCAAACTTCATTTTCATCATTATAAAAAAAACAAATTTGGTCTTCATTATTAATATGAAGTAAATTTTGGGATGTTGTATATATTGAGGTGTCTACTTTTAATTCTACTTTTTTAAAAATACCTGTTTGTTGGGCAAATAGTTGAAAAAAACTAATAAACAATAGCACGGTCAAAGTTCCACAAAGCTTTCTGTACATAGGTATAATCAAATTTTTTATCGTATTAAATGAATACGAATTAAACAAAATAATACAAACGGATTGATATCGGATAAGTTGCGTTGAACGAATATATTCTTAAAAGAATGTTAAAAATTATTCTGACAAACTGAACTACTTAAATAATTTTAATTTATAAAAATTTTGCCGGTGTGGCTAATTACTTTCATTAATATTCAACAGGGTATAACTTTAAGTTGTAAAATCCTATTTAACCGGTGATGATAAAAATTAGGTTTATAAACTTTTGAATTATTTAAATTTGTTAAGTACCTATCAGGAAAACAATGATCAATAAACAACTTGTTAATCCGGGGAGTATAGCAGTTATCGGCGGATCGAACAATCTTCAGAAACCCGGAGGAAAGATTCTTAAAAATATAATTGACGGTAATTATAAGGGTGGACTTTATGTTGTAAACCTGAAAGAAAAAGAGGTGCAGGGTTTTAAAGTATATCAGTCAGTACATGATCTTCCCGAAGCAGAACTTGCTATCCTTGCAATTCCGGCAAAAAATTGCTCCGGGACAATAGAGATACTTGCAACAACCAAAAACACGAAAGCATTTATTGTAATCTCAGCTGGTTTTAGCGAGGAGAATACTGAAGGTGCACAACTGGAAAAAGAGCTTGTGGAAATTGTAAACAGGACGAATGGATGTTTGATCGGCCCGAATTGTATAGGGATTTTAAATTCGAATTATCATGGCGTATTTACTTCTCCTATACCACGACTGCATCCTTCGGGCTGTGATTTTGTTTCCGGATCGGGAGCTACGGCGGTTTTTATTTTCGAATCGGCTTTACCAAAAGGCCTAACCTTTGCCAACGTATTTTCAGTTGGCAACAGCGCCCAGACCGGTATCGAAGATGTTCTGGAATATTGGGATGATAATTTTGATCCTGAACACAGTTCAAAAATTAAACTGCTATATATTGAACATATAAAAGATCCGGATAGACTGCTCAGGCATGCTTCTTCACTTATTCGCAAAGGCTGTAAAATAGCGGCTATTAAAGCCGGGCGGTCTGATGCAGGAAAACGGGCAGCTTTATCACACACCGGGGCTATCGCCAGCGCCGACTCGGCTGTGGAGGCATTATTTAGAAAGGCCGGTATTGTTCGATGTTTTGGCAGGGAAGAACTGACTACTGTGGCATCCATTTTTATGTACAAGGAATTTAAAGGTAAGAATATTGCTATTATTACACATGCCGGCGGACCGGCAGTTATGCTTACCGATGCACTGTCTGAAGGAGGTATGAATATTCCGGAAATAAACGGGCCGGCTGCCAATGAATTGCTGGCTCAGCTTAATCCCGGAGCTTCGGTATCGAACCCAATAGATATTCTGGCTACTGGAAACAAAGAGCAATTATCCAAAATCATCGATTACTGTGAAAACAGGTTTGATAATATCGATGCCATGATTGTGATTTTCGGAAGCACCGGGCTTACTCCTGTATTTGAAACCTACAAGATACTGCACGAGAAAATGTTGCATTGCTCAAAACCGATCTATCCCATTTTGCCATCAATAAGCAGTGCAGAAAAAGAAGTACAGTATTTTCTCAATGAGGGGCATATTAATTTCCCGGATGAAGTTGTATTAGGCCGTGCCCTGACCAAAATTTTTAATGCACCGCTGCCGGCTGAAGAAAAAATTTTTCTTGAAAATATAGATATACCTAAAATCCGAAGTCTGATAGACAGCTGTGATTCGGGATATATGTCCCCTGAAAAAATAAAACAATTACTTGAAGCGGCCAACATTCCCGTTGTAAATGAAGATATTGCCACAACACGCAGAAAAGCCCTGGCTATTGCCCGTGAAACCGGATATCCGCTGGCAATTAAGGTAATTGGGCCGGTTCATAAATCGGATGTGGGCGGTGTGACCTTAAATATTAAATCTGACCATCACCTTTTGGCAGAATTTAAGCGAATGATGCAGATTAAAGGTGTTACCGGCGTGCTGATACAAAAAATGGAAACCGGGACCGAATTATTCATTGGCGCAAAATACGAACCACGGTTTGGTCACGTTATAATCTGCGGTCTGGGAGGTATTTTTGTTGAGGTTCTCGATGATTTTTCTTCCGGACTTGCCCCATTGACTTTTAATGAAGCCTATTCGATGATAAAAAGTCTGAAAAGTTACAGGATTATCAAGGGGGCTAGAGGGCAGCAGGGAGTAAACGAAGATAAATTTGCCGAAATTATTGTGCGCTTATCTTCTCTTTTGAGATTTGCAACTGAAATTAAAGAAATTGACTTAAATCCGCTGATCGGCAACCTGGATAAAATCACCGTGGTTGATGCACGCATAAATATTCAAAAATTGAAAGAATCGTAATGAATACAAATCTTTCATTCATAAATTCTTTTCGAAATGATAAAATTATTTACTACCATTGATCCTTAAAATTTTTTAAAAATGATAATTAAACAACTTTCTGTATTTCTTGAAAACAAATCGGGCAGGTTGCATGAAGTATTAGAGGCGTTGGGTGATGAAGGGATAAATGTAACGGCCTCTAGCATTGCCGATACATCGGAATATGGTATACTGCGCATGATTGTATCTGATCCGGATAAAGCCAGAATTAAACTTAAGGAAAAACAATTTACCGTAAACATCACAGAGGTATTATCTTTTGCCACTCCCAACGAGCCAGGAGCGTTGGCCAAAGCCTTAAAAATCTTATCTGAAGAAGCAATCAGTATCGAATATCTCTATGGTTTTTCGCTTGGTGAAAAATCATTTATTGTATTACGTGCCGAAGATATAGCAAATGCTATTGTTGCTTTCCAGAAGCACGAGATGGAATTAATAAAGGCAAGTGATCTGTATAAATTTTAGTACTATGACGATTTGGAACAGACACTTTGAATGCATGGAGCGCGAAGAGATGCGTGTTTGCCAGGGAGAACGATTACGCGATATGGTAGAGCGTATTTATTATAATGTACCCTTTTATCGTGAAAAATTGCAGCAACATGGTTTAACTCCCGAAGATGTTCAAACTATAGATGATTTAAAAAAACTTCCTTTTACAACTAAAGAAGACCTTCGGGATAATTATCCGTTCGGAATGTTTGCGGTTCCTCAAAGCGAAGTTGTGCGGGTACATGCTTCATCCGGAACAACAGGTAAGCCTACAGTGGTGGGATACACCCGGCGTGATCTGAGCATGTGGTCGGAAGTAGTTGCCCGGTGTTTAATTGGTGCCGGCGCCGAAAAACACGATATTGTGCAGATTGCATATGGATATGGTTTGTTTACCGGAGGTTTGGGCTTGCATTATGGAGCTGAAAAAATTGGCGCTGTAACCATACCTATTTCAGGAGGAAATACTAAAAAGCAGATCCAGCTTATGAAAGACTTCGGGTCATCAGTGCTGTGTTGCACCCCTTCGTATGCTTTATATCTTGCAGAATCTATTGAAGAAAGCCCGTATTCACTTAATGAATTAAATCTAAGGGTGGGAGTTTTTGGCGCTGAACCCTGGACGGAAGAAATGAGAAAGCAGATTGAAGCTAAATTAAAACTACGGGCTATAGATATTTATGGTTTAAGTGAAGTTATTGGTCCCGGTGTATCCTGTGAATGTGAGGTTCAGTCCGGAATGCATATTCATGAGGACCATTTTATTCCTGAAATTATCGACCCTGAAACTCTCGAACCTCTTCCCCCGGGAGAGGTTGGTGAACTGGTATTTACCACAGTTACCAAAGAAGCTCTTCCCTTGCTCAGATATCGTACAAAAGACCTTACCCGCCTGCACTACGAAACCTGTAAATGCGGTCGTACGCTTGTGCGTATGGAAAAATGTAAAGGCCGCAGCGACGATATGATGATTATAAGGGGTGTAAATGTTTTCCCTTCACAAATAGAAAGCGTGCTGCTTGAAATGAGCGAAACAAGCCCGCATTATCTTCTTATTGTAGACCGTGCAAATAACCTTGATACCCTCCAATTGCAGGTGGAAGTTGAAGATGCCTTTTTTCAGGATAAAATAAGCCAGTTACAATTGCTGAGAAACAAAATACAGATGAATATTGAAAGTACCCTGGGCTTAAGTGTGGATGTAAAGCTTGTGGAGCCCAAAACAATTGAAAGAAGCGAAGGCAAAGCAAAACGTGTGATTGACAATCGGAAATTTTAATTCTTACATATAAATTGATCTTACAATGTTTAATACGCCTGTTCCCCCGGAAATAGTAAAGAAAGGAATTCAAGAAAGTGGTCTGGAAAAAGTGGGCAGAGGTTCCATTCGTGAGATTGTTGGTTTAATAAATAATATTGAGCAAGCCAGCGGGATCAGGTTTATCCGGATGGAAATGGGTGTTCCCGGTCTGGACGCGCCGGGGATTGGAATTGAGGCAGAAATAGAAGCGCTAAAAAAAGGAGTAGCTTCAAAATACCCCATGATTGATGGAGTAAAAGAACTTAAAAATGAAATATCAAGGTTTGTAAAATTGTTTATTAACCTTGATGTGACGCCCGAACATTGTATACCCTCTGTCGGTTCCATGCAGGGTTCGATGGCAACCTTTATGGTGAGTTGCCAGAGGGATGTAAAAAAGGATACCACGTTATTTATTGATCCCGGATTTCCGGTTCAGAAAAGGCAGCATCATGTGCTCGGATTAAAATACGAATCATTTGATGTATATAATTACCGGGGTGAAAAATTGCGTGAAAAACTGGAATCTTTTCTTGCTAAAGGGAATATTTCCACCATGGTCTATTCCAGCCCGAATAATCCGTCATGGATATGTTTTAGCGAGCGTGAATTACAAATAATAGGAGAACTTGCAACCAAATATGATACTGTGGTAATCGAAGATCTGGCCTATATCGCTATGGATTTCAGAAACGATTACGGCCGGCCGGGAGAAGCGCCCTTTCAACCCACGGTAGCAAGATATACTGATAATTTTGTATTACTGATTTCCAGCTCAAAAGTTTTCAGTTATGCAGGACAGCGTGTTGCAATGATTGTGATTTCTGACAGCTTATACAGCAGAGAGTTCCCTCATTTGGCAGGAAGATTTTCAACGGCAAGATTTGGATATTCCATAATTCAGGATGCTATTTATTCATTGTCCGCAGGAGTGGGGCATTCGGCGCAGTACGGATTGCGGGCCATGTTAAAAGCTGCCAATGATGGTACCTTTAATTTTCTTAACGATATTAAGGAATATGGTGAAAAAGCAAAAATAATGAAAGAACTTTTTATTAAAAACGGTTTTAAATTGGTTTATGATCAGGATGAAGATAAACCTTTGGCTGATGGATTTTATTTTACAATTTTTTATCCCGGATTTTCAGGGTTGGATTTAATGGAAGAATTGCTCTATTACGGCATTAGCGCCATTACTCTGGATATCACAGGAAGTAAAAGGAGCGAGGGCCTCAGGGCTTGCGTATCGCAGATAAAACGGGAACAGTTTAATGACCTCCGGCAGCGGCTTGAAGCCTTCAGGAGAAATCATTCATGATAAATATTATTGTTTTTTTACCTATTTTTCCTAATATTGATTGTGGAAAAAGAACAAATTTCTGTTTATTTTTTAGAGTTTATAAGCACAAAATATTAAACGATAGCAAATTATGGCAAAAGTTAAGGGTGCAATTATTATTGACAAGGAAAAATGTAAAGGATGCGAACTTTGTGTGGTGGCATGCCCGACCAATGTAATAGGAATGGCGCCGGATGTAAATGGTAAAGGGTACCATTTTGCCTACGCGATAAATCCGGAAAGCTGTACAGGATGTGAAAATTGTGCTATTGTATGCCCTGATGGAGTAATATCTGTATACCGGGTAAAAGTTACTGTTGAATAAAAAGCAAAAAAATAGAATATGGGTGAATTACGATTAATGAAAGGTAACGAAGCTATTGCTGAAGCTGCTATTCGGGCCGGGTGCGATGCATATTTCGGTTATCCGATAACTCCTCAATCGGAAATTATTGAATATCTGGCAGCTGAAGAAACTCATAAACGTACCGGAATGGTATTATTACAGGCCGAAAGTGAAATCGCAGCTATAAATATGGTTTATGGCGCTGCTTCCACAGGCAAAAAAGTAATGACTTCATCTTCCAGTCCGGGAATCAGCTTAAAACAGGAAGGCATATCGTACATTGCCGGAGCAGAGTTACCCTGCTTAATAGTAAACGTGGTACGGGGAGGCCCCGGTCTGGGAACCATACAACCCTCCCAGGCAGACTATTTTCAAGCTACCAAAGGAGGCGGACATGGTGATTACAGGTTGATTGTACTTGCACCGGCTTCGGTGCAGGAAATGAGCGATTTTGTAAAACTTGCGTTCGATCTCGCATTTAAATACAGGAACCCTGCCATGATTCTTTCAGATGGTATGATCGGGCAAATGATGGAAAAAGTCGAATTGTTTGACCCTGTTCCACGAAACACAGAATTTGATCAAAGTTGGGTTATTACCGGAAAAACTGCCGACAGAGAACGGAATATTATTACTTCTCTGCACCTCGAATCTGCAAGTATGGAAAAACACAATCAGGAGCTTCAGAAAAAATATATTCAGATGCAGGAACAGGAAGTCAGGATTGAAAAAATACAATGCGAAGACGCCGAATTTCTTTTTGTAGCCTATGGATCAAGTGCACGAATTTGTCAGAAGGCTGTTGATCTGGCGCGTGCAGAAGGAATAAAAACAGGGCTGTTACGTCCGCAAACGCTGTTTCCGTTTCCTACAAAAGAAATTGAAAAAATGGCCGGTCAGGTGAAAGGAATACTTACTGTGGAGCTAAGTATGGGGCAAATGGTGGAGGATGTCCGGCTTGCGGTAAATGGCAAGATTAAAGTTGAATTTTATGGACGTGCCGGAGGGATGATCCCAACACCGGAGGAAGTGCTGAAGGCCATGAAACAGAAAATTATTGGAGGATAATGTATGGAAATAAAAGATATTATTAAAGAAGAAAACCTGGTTTATTCCAAAACCAAATTGCTTACCGATACAACACTTACATACTGTCCCGGCTGCGGACATGGTGTAGCACATCGTTTGCTTATGGAAGTAATTGAAGAAATGAATATCAGGGAAGATACTATCGGGATATCACCGGTTGGATGTTCTGTATTTGCCTACGATTTTATGGACATCGATATGGCCCAGGCAGCCCACGGAAGAGCTCCTGCAGTAGCAACAGGAATAAAGCGCTGCTGGCCCGATAAATTTGTTTTTACGTATCAGGGCGATGGTGACCTCGCAGCTATAGGTACAGCAGAAACCATCCATGCCTGTAATCGTGGAGAGAATTTCACCATTATTTTTATTAATAACGGGATTTATGGAATGACCGGCGGACAAATGGCCCCAACAACACTGCCCGGGATGAAATCATCTACAACTCCGTTCGGTCGTGATGTTAGTCTTATGGGAAATCCGATTAAGATAACGGAACTTGTGGCCCAGCTTCCCGGAACGTATTTTGTTTCTAGGCAGGCCGTGCATAAACCGGCTAATGTTAGAAAAGCGAAAAAGGCTATAAGAACTGCTTTTGAAGTGCAGCAGCAGAAAAAGGGATTATCCTTTGTCGAAATTGTTTCCAATTGTAATTCAAACTGGAAAATGACACCCATTCAATCGAACCAGTGGATGGAAGAAAACATGTTTCCATATTACCCGATAGGGGATATAAAAATTGAAGGGAAATTAATTAAAACAAATTAAGAAAATTCACAAATCATGAACGAAGAAATTATCATTGCAGGGTTTGGCGGACAAGGCGTTTTATCAATGGGGAAAATTTTGGCCTATTCGGGAATGATGCAGAATATGGAAGTAAGCTGGATGCCTTCTTACGGACCGGAAATGCGGGGTGGTACAGCGAATGTTACCGTTATTCTGAGCGATTCAAGAATAAGTTCGCCCATACTTAATGTATATGATACTGCTATAATTTTGAATCAGCAATCGCTTGATAAATTTGAAGAGAAAGTAAAACCCGGAGGATTGCTGCTCTACGATACCAATGGAATAACACGCCATCCAAAACGTACAGATATTAAAATATACCAGGTGGAAGCAGCTGCTGAGGCTGCAAAAATGGCTACTACCAAAACTTTTAATATGATTGTGCTGGGCGGATACCTAAAACTGAAACCTATTATCGATTTCGAAGATATAAAAAATGGTCTTAAAAAATCTCTTCCGAAGCGGCATCATCATCTTATTCCACTTAATATCGATGCCCTGGAACGCGGAATGAAGATTGTTAAGGCGCTCAATAATTAATAAGTATTATTTTATTATTTGTTTATCTGCGAGCTACAACGCCTGACCTATCCAGTAAACTTCAGGTGCGTTTTTACTGTGCATTTTATTTATAATCTATTTTATTTTCTTCTTCCTTATAGCTCATTATCAGGATTTTTTTTTTACGAAACCGTTTTATACAAACTGTAATTCAGGGGTTGTACAACCCTATACAGCAGCTGAATAGAAGTTAATTGGTAATTTTGCTCTTGGTTTAATTACATTTTTCAAGAAGAGGAGAGATTATTATGACTGAAGTATGCCCGGTTAACGAAAAAAGAATAAATGAAAAAATTGCGCGTGTAAATGCATTATTTACCGTGTTAATTATGGCGTTTTTTCTTATCACATCCAATACATGGATTGTATATTTTCTTATTGCGGATTTTGCCCTGAGGGCATTCTTTGATGGCGAGTTTAGTCCGCTGCGGCTGTTTAGCAGCGCCGTGATAAATTTAACAAATACAAAACCCAGGATGATCAATGCCGCTCCTAAGGTTTTTGCTGCCAGAATAGGATTATTATTAAGTTCTCTAGTAATATTATTTTATCTCACCAGTTTTATAACGCTGGCTTATTTATTTGGTGCCGTATTAATTTTCTTTTCGTTTCTCGAAGGCGCTTTTGGATTTTGCGTAGCCTGTAAAATTTATCCCTATATTTTCAGGGTAAGTGAATAGACTATTTTTAATCTGTAGTGTGAACGGTTAAATTACCGGAATATATATAACTATCCGGGCTATTTAGACTGAAGGCTGAAGACTTTTAACATTTCCATAATGCCCGAATCAACGCTCACGGTATTTCTTCGGTTTGAAAATTTTTTGGTTCATATTCCCTAATCTCTGATTGTCTAATAACCCAATCGAACAGCCCAGGTAAATTGATAAAACAATTCCTGTTTTAATCCAAAAGCCCTTCGTTTTGTGTAATCTCTCACATTCTTCTCCTATAGTCTTTTAGTCTATGGCCTATATGCCTTAGCAGTTAAGAATATTTAACAGGATAATTATTATCTGTAAAATCCCATTTTATCAATATACTCAAATACGCCTGCAGGCAAAAAATAACGGATGTCTTTATTTTCTTTGATGGCATTGCGAATAAAACTTGATGAAATTTCAATTTGAGGAGCCTTTATAAGTTTGATGTTTTCTGATTTTTTAACCTCATTATGCCCACTTCCCGGGCGGGGATATACATACCGGGTGTAATGCCTAATGATTTCCTGATAGTTTTTCCATTTATGGAACGTTTGTAAACCGTCTGATCCCATAATAAGAATAAATTCAATGTTTGGATTTCGTTCTGAAAGGTACGTCAGGGTATCGATTGTGTAAGAAGGTTTGGGCATATTGAACTCAACGTCTGAAATTCGAAATTTTCCCTGATGACCAATAGCTTTTTCCAGTATCTCATATCGGTATGAATCAGTGAGCAGGGAACTTTTTCTTTTTAAAGGATTCTGCGGACTGATGACAAACCACAGTTCATCGATATCAGTAAATTCAACCATATAATTTGCTATGGCCAGATGACCGATATGAACGGGATTGAATGAGCCAAAAAAAAGCCCGATTTTCATGGAAAATCTATTTTAGCAAAAAATTCCGAACCGCCTGTTCCGCTTCTTTCAGCGCTGTATTAAGATCATCGTTTATTATTATCTTATCGAACCGCCGTGCATAAGTTATTTCGTGTTTCGCTTTTCGAATTCTTCTGTTTATGGCTTCAGCATCGTCCTGATTACGGTTTTTTAATCTTTTTTCCAATTCTTCAATAGAAGGTGGCTGAATATACAGTGAAAGAGCATTTTCTTTATAAAATCTCTTAATACTTAATCCGCCGGCCACGTCAACATCAAAGATTACATTCTTATCCTGGGTCTGAATAATACGTTTCACTTCAGATTTTAATGTACCGTAATAATGATTTTTATACACCTCTTCCCATTCCAGAAACTCCTTTTCTTCAACTTTATTCTTAAAATCATCGATACTCATAAAGAAATAGTCTTTTCCATTTTCTTCATTTTCTCGCATTGCACGGCTTGTGGCAGATACTGAAAATTCAAGTTGAAAATCTGTAATATTAATAAGATGTTTTACAATTGTAGATTTTCCTGCACCTGATGGAGCCGAAACAATGATTACTTTTCCTCCCATACGTCTGATGTATTATAAAATATTAAGTAATTGTTCTTTGACTTTTTCAAGTTCATCTTTCATCATCACAACAATACGCTGGATGTCTGAATGGTTTGCTTTCGAACCAATGGTATTGATCTCCCTTCCGATTTCCTGTGAAATAAAATTAAGTTTTTTCCCTACCGGATCAGGTTCGGCAATTACCTGCCTGAAATACTCACAATGATTTTTTAATCGTACTTTTTCTTCGGTAATGTCAATTTTTTCGAGATAATATATAAGCTCCTGTTCGAACCGGTTTTGGTCAATATTTTCCAAACCAACAGATTCTTTCAGATTCTCGGCAATTTTTAACCGTAAACTTTCAATTCTTTGAGATTCATATTGCTGAATGTCGTCCAAATAGTTTTCGATTAATAACATTCTCTCGGTAATATCCTTATTCAGGGCTATACCTTCCTGGTCTCTGAATTTATTAACCTCGTTCAGCGCAAGTTTTAAGTGTTTAAATATAATTTGCCATTCTTCTTCGTTTAATTCCTCTTTTTCGATACGCAAAGAATCGGGCAACCGTAAAATTGTTGATAATAGTGGTTCCGACTCGTCTATTGCCAGTTCATCAGAAATGGATTTTAACTGATTATAATAATTTTTAACGATTGAGGCATTAATTACTGCTGCATTTCCCGCTTCCTTATGATCCAGATTTATCAGGCATTCTGCCTTGCCCCTCTTTAATTGGGATGAAATTTCATTCCTTATTTCAAGATCTTTTTCTTTATACAAATTGGGCAAGCGGGTGTATATATCCATTTGCTTGCTATTCAAAGATTTAATTTCAATGGTAATGGTTTTATCTGCAAGGTCGCAAACACTTTTACCATATCCTGTCATCGACTGAATCATTACTGTTTTTTATTAATATGAACGCAAAGATAAGATTATACTTAAATATATCAATTTAGTCAATTGTTTACAATAACAATCAGGCGTTTAAATTTAAAAGAAAGTAAGAACACGTGTATTTATTAAAAGCAGAAGAATTATGGAGTAAATATTTATAAACATTCAGTTATATAACTTAAAAGTTAAGTTATATCATAACTTACTGGTGACTTTTTTCACCGAATAGTTATAGTAATTTCATATATTGTTGCGTACAATACGGATATTAAATAATTGATAAACACAGAAATATAAAAAACTTAAATTATCAAAAAAAATATATGTGAAATGATTACCGGCATTAATTTTTTTTGAGTAATTATTAATAACTAATTTTAATTAATTACTTACTTATACTTTCCTCAAAGTTTTAAATATGACAAAGAGGGTTTTGGTTTTGCTTTTGATTTTATTTGCATGGAAAATAATTCATGCAGATGAGCCAATATTAAGTTTTGAACATTTAAACCTTGAAGATGGCTTGTCTCACAGTACTATTCAATGTATTTACAAAGACAGCAAAGGATTTATGTGGTTTGGCACCCCGGCAGGATTAAATAAATTTGATGGTTATGACTTTGTTGTTTATCTGCACAATCCTGAAGACAGCAATTCCATTTCAGATAATAATATCTCAGATATTTATGAAGACAGCAACAATACTTTGTGGATATCAACATTAGGTTTTGGAATTGATGCCTTTAACAGGGAACAAAATACATTCCGTCATTATTCATTTGGTGATCCTGTTAACCCAAAGAATATGATTCGAAAAGTAATTGAAGATAAAAGCAATAATTTTTGGGTTGCCACTCAGGGTGGCGGGCTAATTAAGCTAAAAAGGCAAGATGGTTCATTTATAATATATACAACTGAACCAGCCAATAAAAACAGTATTTATTCAAACTATATTTCTGATCTTGATATTGACAGTAAAGGTAATCTGTGGATTGCCACTTATGAAGGCGCCATAGCACGATACAATCCTGAACGTGATGATTTCACAAATTATATTTATAACAAACGTATTCAGGGTAATCGTACGGTTGAATATATTGGAAGAATATATATTGATGATATAGATAATATATGGATTTGTACACAAGAAAATGGGTTGTATATATATGATATTAATAAAAATACATTTCAACATATTAAAACCATATTGAATCAGAGCATAGAGGGAAATATCATTCTTACAGATGTGATACAAAACAAGGAAGGCGATTACTGGATTACCAGTGATCACGGTGGGTTATATTATTATGACAGGGAATACAAAAATTTTTATAATTTCAGATACGATCATGCAAATAGCAAAAGTATCAGTAATAATCAAATTTATAATATTTATAAAGATAATCTGAATAACATTTGGTTAGGGAATTATAAAGGGGGTATTAATTATTATGTAGATGAAGCGCATAATTTTAAACTTTATACAGATAAAGGTGAGGGAAAGGGATTAAGTCAGAAATCAGTATTATCTTTTTATATTGACACAAAGAACAGAATTTGGATTGGCACTGACGGTGGAGGAATTAATAATTTTGATCCTGTTAAAAAAACTTTTAAGGCCTATGTAAATAAACCCGGTGACAGCAATAGTCTTAGGAGCAACGTTATCACAACAATATGTGAAGATTCAAAAGGCTACATTTGGATGGGTACATATCTGGGTGGGATTAATATTTTAAATACCAATAACGGTGCTGTTTCTCATATGTTTCATGATCCGCTAAATAGCAGAAGTATAAACGACAATAGTATCTGGAGTCTTTTGAAAGATCATAAAAACAATATATGGATGGGAACCCTTACGGCAGGTTTAAATGTTTTTAATGAGAAAGATGGTTCCCTGCAGTCTAATAAACATGAAGCCGGGGATTCAACAAGCATTAGCCATAATTTTGTAAGAGTAATTTATGAAGATAAAAACAAAGATATCTGGATTGGAACAGGAAACGGATTAAATAAATTTCTTACCAAAGACAGTACCTTTGTAGTTATTAAAAATGATATTAATAACAAAAATAGTTTAAGCAATAATGTTGTCAGATGTATTTTTGAAGACAGCAGGAAAAATTTGTGGGTTGGAACCTCTGACGGATTAAACAAAATGAACAGGAAGGATTATTCCTGCACCCGGTATACTGTAACAGACGGATTACCCAGCAGCTTCATCCAGGGAATACAGGAAGATGGTGCGGGATTTTTATGGATAAGCACAAACAAAGGCCTTAGTCAGTTTAACACAACAGATTTAACATTCAAAAATTATGATATAACCGATGGATTGCAGAGTAATGAGTTTAATTTAATGTCCAGTGCAAAAGATAAAAACGGGAACATGTATTTTGGCGGGATTAGCGGTTTTAATGTTTTTCATCCCGACAGCATTAAAGAAAACAGAAATATTCCTCCTGTTGTGTTAACAGATTTTTTTATTTTTAATAAACCTGTCAAAATAGGAGAAAATTCTCCATTGAAGCAACATATAAACGTTACACAGAATATAAACCTAACATACAGGCAAAATTCTATAACCATAGAATATGCAGCGCTTAATTTTATTTTTCCGGACCGTTGCCAATACAAATATATGTTATCAGGATTAGACGATAATTGGAATTATGTTCGAAATAAACGATTTGCAACCTATACCAATTTAGACCCCGGCACCTATACATTTAGTGTAACAGCAACTAATCATGATGGATACTGGAATGAAACCGGCACTTCGATAAAAATTATTATTTCTCCGCCTTTCTGGAAAACCATATGGTTTAGAATAATTTCATCTTTAGTTATAATCGGGTTATTATTTGGCATATATTTCTACAGGGTGAGCAGCCTCACAAAACAAAAAATATATCTTGAAAAGATTGTTGGTGAAAGAACAAAAGAGATCGAAGAAAAAAATATTGTATTAAAAGAGCAGGCAGATTATCTAAATGAAACCAATGCTGTGTTAGAAGAACGTCAGCAGTTTATTGAAGAGCAGGCTGAAGAATTAAAATCAACTGCAGAAGAACTTAAGCATAAAAATGAAAGCCTGAATTTGGTGAATGCAACAAAAGACAAGTTTTTTTCAATTATTGCCCACGATTTAAAAAACCCTATTAATACAATTTTAGGTTTTACGGAAGTATTACATTCAAAATATGAAAAGCTTGCCGACGACAAAAGGAAAAAATATATTGATGCAGTTAACGGATCAACGCTGAAAATCTACAGGCTTTTAGAAAACTTATTACAGTGGGCAAGGTCCCAGACAAATTCAGTGCAGATAAATCCTGAAAAGTTTAATTTATATACCCTGGTTCATTCGAATAGCGAATTAGTAGAAAATGAATGTATGGAAAAGGATATTAAATTAAATATTAATGTACCTGAAAATGCTGATGTTTTTGCAGATCAGAATATGATTAACACGGTGATCAGAAACTTGCTTACGAATGCCATAAAATATACCGAGAAGGGAAGAATTACTGTATATTCCCGGTTGTTAAATAATTACCATGAGATAAGCATTACGGATACAGGAATAGGTATTTCTGAGGATGTTCAAAATACAATATTTAAGTTAGATAATTCAAAATCCATACAAGGTACCCGGGGGGAATCCGGAACCGGCCTTGGCCTGATAATATGTAAAGAATTTGTAGAGAAAAATAGCGGGACAATCCGTGTGGAAAGTAAGGAAGGAGAAGGCTCTACATTTATTTTTACAGTACCGGTTGCATAAATATTTTTTAACATAGCGCCAGATAAAAAGCCTGTCTGTTCAGATTCGCAAATCAGATACTGAGTAATCAGGTGTTTTGCTTTGTCTCTTTTAAATTGTAATAAAACTACGGATACCTTAATATAAACAAATTTTGCAGGCAGGCGCTAACATCTAATTGTATACTATTTAAATATATAATTTTTGTGGTTATAGTAATTTCCGAAAGGCAACAAACACGTATACCCTTTCCTCTCATTGCGGAATCTTTCTGTATTATACTAAAATGAACTTAAGAATTAGAGTTTGCTTAACGGAATCGTTTTAGTTACAGGCAACAACAACAATCCTGATTTTAAGAAGGTAAATAGTTTAAAACTTTCCTTACATTTCTTAGAGGTTAAGTTATATCATATTTTATGGGTGATTTTTTTCACTAATTAGTTTTGATTAGATTAAATGATATTTCGTACAACAATGGTATAAACAATTGATAAACATTAAAATATAAAGGATTCAATATATCAAAGGAAATTATTTGAGAAAAGGATAATTGATTATGATTTTTTTCGGGGATTTATTAAT
>JAFGSZ010000056.1 GCA_016934395.1 Bacteroidales bacterium | reverse complement strand
ACCGCATCGGTTTTACTTTCTCCCATCCTGATCGCTGCACGTATTCTTGCGAGTAATTCACCTGTTCTGAAAGGTTTGGTCAGATAATCATTTGCCCCGTTATCTAATGCAATTATAATATCTTCCTCGGAATTTCTTACTGATAATACAATAATTGGTTTATAAAACCACTCTCTTAATTTTTTAAGTACCTCCTGGCCATCTATATATGGCAAACCCAGATCCAGGATAATTAAGGAAGGATGATTCGTCGCAGCTTCAATTAATCCTTCTTTGCCATTCACTGCCTGCAGGATTTTATAACCTTGTGCGGAAAGGGTTATCTCCAGTAATCTCCTGATTTGCACTTCGTCATCAATAATTAATATAGTCTCTTTCTCATTCATGTATCATTGAGTTACAGATTTTTAATATCCGGTTTTTCACTGGGGATCAGAATGGTAAACCTGGCTCCACCCTGCTTTACATTTTCAACTGATACCCAACCCTTATGAGCTTCCACAAATCCTTTAACGATGGATAAACCTAATCCCAGTCCGCCTGTGCTGCTTCCTTTTACCCTGAAAAATTTTTTAAACACATTTTTCAAATCGTCTTCAGGGAAACCAGGACCTTTATCTGTCAGTGTAATAATCATCGCCTCATTATTAAAACTGATATCCATTTCAATTTTTGATGCGCCAGGAGCATATTGTGTTGAATTCAGCAGGAGATTATAAAAAACCTGTTCCATTAAACCAAAATCTATTTTAACCAGTGGCATTTCTTCAGGTATAGTCATCTTCATTGAGAACGGCTTCAATTCATCTTTCAGATCTTCTGTTACCTTATTAACCAGGTCATTGATATCATGCCAGTCAAGCCGTACAGAAAGATGACCCGTCTCCAATCGTGAAATATTTAACAGATTTTCGATCAGCCTGTTAAGACGCAGTGATGCTGTGAAAATTTCGTGACATAATTCGGTTTGAATATTACCCGTATTTGAAGAGCTTATAATGGATTCTGATGCTGCCATGATGGTTGCAACCGGGATTCTGAGCTCGTGTGAAATTGAACTGAATAATGTTTTATACAATCGATCTGATTCATCTAAAAATCGGACTTTCTGGGCAAGTTCACCAAGAAATTCTCTTTCAAGCGCATTGGATATCTGTGTAAGGAAGGTTTCCCAGAATGATCTCTGATCATCAAAAAAAGGCTGAATTTGTTTAACTGCTACCACACCGGGATTTAATCTTGTTCCCAGTAAGGGGAAAAAAGTATGATCAGCTGTGAATGGATTACTGGTATGAGCACCTGCCGGTCTGGAGCTTTTAAATACCCATTCAGCAACGTTAAATTCCGCCGGGGTAATTTCTTCTTCTTTTTGTTTCCTGAAGGCTGGATTCAGTGTGTTATTTCCATCCTGTAAGATAAAATATGAATGTAATGAAAAGTGATTTTTGATTTCATTACCGGCGACTTTTAAAACCTCATCCATTCCGCTTGCCCTGGAAAGTTCTTTTGTTAATTGAAACAATGCATTGGTTCGTTTTTCTTTTTCGCGAGCTGATTTTTCCTGTCTGCGCACCCTTGTGGTAAGTACTCCATTCACCAGAACTATAATGAAGAATAATCCGAAAATAAGTAAATCTTCTGTTTTTTCTATATGAAAAGTATAGTGCGGCGGAATAAAAAAGTAGTTCCATACCAGTGCGCTTAATGTGGATGCCAGTAAAACCGGACCAACTCCCATAAAAATTGACAGGATGGAAACAACAAACAACAGGATAAACGAGACGACATGGTAATTTTGAGTTTGGGCAAGCGGAATGCAAAGGAATGTTGTGCCCCCAATAACAAGGATAGCAAGCAGGTAATGAAAAATCCTGAATTTCACTGCACCCGAAAGAAACCTGTTCATCTTTTTTCCCGGTCTTTTTTAATTGATTCCTAAAATCCAAATTTAATGATTATAAAACCTTTAGTATCCAGCATCTTATTTCTTCCAGAAATTTCTGGTAAACAAAATTAAAAACGAAGTTATTTCTAATCTTCCGGCAAGCATTAAAAAAGAAAGAATTAATTTACCAGCAGCAGGAAGATGAGCGAAGTTGCTTGCCGGGCCTACAGTTCCAATTCCCGGGCCAATTCCAGCCATACATGTAGCTGCCGAGCCAGCTGCTGTTTTGCCATCCATGCCAATGAGTACCAGTAATAAACTTCCAATTATAAAAACCATTAAATAAATCGATATGAAAGCAAATATTGAATTATTTTCTTCATCACCTAAAGGATTTCTGTTTAATCGGACTGATTGTATTGAATGAGGAGAAATTAACTGACGAAAAAATCTTGAAATATTTTTAAAAATTATCAAATGTCTTGCCATTTTTATCCCGCCTGCCGTTGATCCCGTACTGCCTCCCAGAAACATCGCAAGAAAAATTATGATCCATGCATATTCAGGCCATTTTAAGTAATCGGTTGTAGAATATCCTGTGCAGGTTACTATTGAAATTACCTGGAAAAATCCCTCCCTGAAGGATTCGTCCAAAGGTTTGTGCATTTTAAAAAATAATGAGGATGTTACAATAATACCTATCAACAGGATCATGGTAATAAAGAATCTGAACTCTTCATTTTCCTTTATCTTCTTAAAATCTAATTTTAGCAAATGGTAATGGATCACAAAATTTGTACCTCCCATCAGCATAAAAAACATAATAACATACTGGATATAAGGTGAGTAATTGGATATACTCGTATTTTTTGGTGAAAATCCGCCCGTGGCAATTGTCCCAAAAGCATGACAGACGCTTTCAAATAAATTCATGCCCCCGGCTGATAATAAAATTGTTTCCGCTACTGTCAGAGAAAAATAAATTATTAATAACCGGACACCAACAGTTTTTATCCTGGGATGAATTTTTTCCTGAAGCGATGATTCCAATGTAAAAAGATGATAACTACCTATCTGGAGTGATGGCATGACTATTATTACCAACACTATTATCCCTATACCGCCGATCCAGTGCGTAAGGCTTCTCCAGAATAATAATGATTTTGGCAGTGATTCAATATCGGTTAAGATAGACGATCCGGTAGTTGTAAAACCGGAGACGGATTCAAAAAAAGCATTAATAAAAGATGGGATGGAGCCAGAGATTAAATAAGGCAATGTGCCAATCAGACTGATAATAAGCCATGATAAAGTGACCGTCAAGTAAGCATCTTTTCTTTGCATCCCAACATGATTATTCGTTTTTTTTGTTATAAAAAATAAAACTATGCCGATGATAAAAGCTATTGATGAGGAGATGACAAAAGGTGAAATTTCTTCGGAAAAGCATATGCTTATAACGACACAAGATAATAATGCACCAGAAACAATAAACAAATTCCTGCTTATGACCTGAAAAACGATATTAAAATTTATTATTTTACTAAACATTAGATTTAGTTTCTGGCCTCTTTTTCATGATTTAGTTGTCATGTCAGCTAAAGAGATAAGTAATTGTGACAGAATTTGCATAAATGATTAAGAAAAGTTGTATTGAAGACAATAAGCCTGATCACTTTTCATCCGTATTATTTATCCAATGCTTAATAACTAACCACACGGCCGAAAAAAAAATAAAAAGAAAAACTAAAACCAGTAAGAAAATCCAGACTATCTGTCCACCTGCTAAATTCACAAAAGCATTAATTATTATCCAAAAGGCGGGACAAAATTGCTTATGATTTCATAAAGCCTTTATAAGAATAGACAGGAAGAGTATAAATTTTTTATAAAGATTAATAGAAAGTGAATCATTTAACAACCGGGGATGGATTGACCTGGTAGAGTGGATTGGAAATAATCTCCATAAATTTCTGATGGTTCCTCACCGGATCCCAGAAAGGATCTATCCTGAGGATTTCAGCTGTTACATAACCATGGTGCTTCATAATATTATCAAGCCTTATCATGGTCTCATCATCCTTCGGAAATTCAGTTTTCAGTTTTTCCAGCAGTTCAATTGATTTTGAAAAGTCAAGTTT
>JAFGSZ010000055.1 GCA_016934395.1 Bacteroidales bacterium | reverse complement strand
TGAAAAGAAAAAAACTTCTACAGGCTTTGTTATTTTTTGTTATTGGAATCTTACTTTTTTGGTATGTTTACCGGGGGGTAAATCTGGATCAAATAAAAGTTGTACTTACAGAGCTTAAATATAGCTGGATTCTGTTGTCTGTTACTTTTGGACTGTTAAGTCAGGTGGTAAGAACGTTACGCTGGAAAATGTTATTGGATTCAATGAATTATTCATCCCGAAAAATAAATTTATTTTTAGCGGTTCTCATTTTATATTTCACTAATCTGATTATTCCACGGGGCGGTGAAGTGGCAAGATGCGGAGTAGTGACACGTTATGAAAAAATTCCGTTTACCAAATTGTTGGGTACTGTGTTTGTAGAACGCCTGACGGATTTGGTTGCTTTTTTTATAATATTTGTAATTTTCGTTTTCTGGCAGCTGGGCTTTGTTAAAGAACTTATCGACAAAACGCCGGAATTGGGCTTCAATTTTTCATCGTTGTCACAAAAACTGATACTTATTGCCATAGTATTATTGGGATCAGGTATTCTTTACTTTTTTCTGAAACGCCTGGGACTGTTTAGAAAGATAGCAACAAAATTAAACAGTATTAAACAAAACTTTCTGGAAGGAATTGCCACTGTTAAAAAATTAAAGCATCCCGGGTTATATATTGTGTACTCGCTGGTTATTTTTCTTTTTTGGTTATTAATGTTATATGTGGTATTTTTTGCCTATCCGCCCACAGCCCATTTAACTTTTAAAATAGCTATAATAACCTATATTGTAGGAACGCTTGCATTTTTGCTTCCCATACAGGCGGGGATTGGAGCATGGCATTTTCTTGTTATTCAGTGTTTATTTTTGTTTGGCCTCGATAAAGAATCCGGGATGATGTTTGCCCTGGTAGCGCATACTTTTACCAACCTTATATATCTTATTTTTGGTACAATAGCCTTTATCGTGCTTCCGCTGGTAAATAATCAAAAAGAAAAAATTATCTGAAAAATTGAGGGTATCAGGAAGGATTGAATATCATGCTTGTATTTGTTTTCAAAACAAATTATTGTTTCAAAATAGTTATGTACATTATAAACAGTGATAATTCAGATGAAAAAATTATTGGTAATAGTTACTTTAGCGTTGTTATTTCAGATTGTAAAGTCGCAAAATAACATACAAGAAAATTCTATAACCCATTTTCATCAGAATTGGGAGGCGGGGTTTGCATTAGGGATTGTGCCGCTAATGCAGGAGGATAAAGTCAGCCTGGGATTGCATGTTCATTTGTTAAGGCAAATTGAAAAGTTTGAACAGCTGAGGATTGGAATAGGATTTGAAAACGTACTGGACGAACACACGCATATCAATGTTGCTTCCGTATTAGATTATAATATTATTGGCGGATTATCTGTTGGGCTATCGCCCGGCATACTGTTTCTTAAAGAGAATGGAATCTGGGGAAGAGCTTTTTCATCACATTTTGAGCTTTTGTATGAATTTGAAATCGGAAAATTACATCTTGGACCGGTTTGTGAATATTCGTATTCTAAATTAGATCAGCATATAATGCTGGGAATGCATTTTGGACTGGGCTTTTGATAAATAAAGACTTACAATTGTAATCATTTGACAGGTTTATTGATCCATTGAGGGAATCCGGGATAATAAATACGAACTCATTCCCCCGGGCTAAGGTTTAAAGTATGCACAAGCCTGTGAATAAAGAATAAGCTTGGATTATAAATGCAACATGAATAATCAATGGAATTATTATTTAAATTTGCAGCCCTTTAATTGATTTTTTTATCAGGGTTCAGTTTGTTACTCAGCTTTTTGTGTTTATAACGGTACCATTGAAAATGAATACTTTATTTAATCCCAAGTTATTCAGTGTTCTGAGACAGGGTTATTCAAAAAAACAATTCTCCGCAGATATGTTAGCGGGGATTGTAGTAGGAGTAGTTGCCCTGCCCCTGGCAATAGCTTTTGCAGTGGCTTCAGGTGTTTCGCCCGATAAGGGATTGATTACAGCTATAGTAGCCGGATTTTTAATCTCATTTCTGGGAGGCAGCCGGGTACAGATTGGCGGCCCAACCGGCGCTTTTATAATAATTGTATATGGAATAGTTGAAAAATACGGAATTGATGGATTAATAATTTCAACTGTACTGGCGGGAATAATTCTAATTGTGTTTGGTTTAATGCGGCTGGGCGCTTTATTAAAATATTTCCCCAGGCCTTTAATTGTTGGATTTACAAGTGGCATAGCGCTGGTTATTTTTTCTACCCAGATTAAAGATGCCCTGGGTCTTGATATACAAAAAGTACCTTCTGAATTTGTTTATAAGTGGGGCGTTTATTTCAGCCATTTACACAGCATTAATCCGGCCGCCTTAATTATTACGGTGATCACAGTTTTAATTACATTATTTTCTACAAAGCTTATTAAAAAAATACCCGGATCCTTTTTAGCAATACTTCTAATTACCGGTGTTGTTCATGTATTAAAACTTCCGGTTACTACCATCGAGTCATTTTTTGGTGAAATTCCCCGGAATTTCAGTTTTACAGTACCAGAGTTCAATTTCAGCGACTTAACTTTATATCTTCGGCCGGCATTAACCATAGCGCTGCTGGGTGGCATTGAATCTTTGTTATCGGCAGTTGTTGCTGATGGTATGATAAGTGGAAATCATCGTTCTAATACTGAACTTATTGCACAGGGAATTGCCAATATTGTAACTCCTTTTTTTGGAGGAATACCGGCAACCGGCGCATTAGCACGAACAGCCACAAATGTTAAAAACGGGGGGCGTACTCCAATAGCAGGAATAGTTCATGCAATTACCCTTTTATTTATTATGTTGTTTTTTGGCAAATGGGCAAAACTTATACCGATGTCATGCCTCGCCGGAATTTTGTTGGTAGTTGCTTATAACATGAGCGAATGGCGTTCTTTCCTGGGAATATTAAAAGGATCATCCCTTGACATAATTATACTGCTTTCAACATTTTTTCTTACTGTATTTGCAGACTTAACCGTTGCCATTGAAATAGGTGTGGTTTTATCATCATTATTGTTTATGAAACGTATGGCTGATATAGGAAAACAAGATGTTTCAACAGCACTGGATAGTGACCTGATTGATGATTATTCAAATTTACCGAAACAGATTTCAATCTATGAAATCAGCGGGCCTTTATTTTTTGCTTCTGCAAAAGAATATTCAGAAGTTATTAAAACCATTGGAGAAACCAGTGAAATATTAATTATCAGGATGCGGCATGTCCCATTTATTGATTCAACCGGAATTCATAATTTAAAAGAGGCATTAAAAACTCTGAAAAATTCGAACACAACAATTATATTGTCAGGAGTAAATGCCGCGGTTAAAAAAGATTTGGAAAAAAACAGGATAATTTTTTTAATTGGCAAATCAAATGTTTTCGATTCATTCGATAAAGCAGTAGAAAAAGCGGTTTCGATGGTAAATAAAAGTTCTGGTATGCACAATCGTTAATTCCAAGCCAAAAATTAATAAGAATTGAAAATCTACAAGTCCGGAATTATTGATCAAAAATTAATTCTATATTATTCAGGTTAATGTTATGCTGAATATTTTTAAGTAATCATAATTTGTTATATGACATCGGGGTCTTTTTGAGATTTGAATTATCAATTAAAATTCACTATATTATAATTATTAAAACTAATTACAGGTTTACTGTGATCTGTTTCAAATTTTTTTTAAACAATTGAAAGACAGTGGTGTTATTTTGAAGAAAGTTATTTGCAGTTTTTCTAATAGGTTTCTTCTCACACATACTTTCAGGATTTTTATATAGTAAATGATATCAATGGGAATTCCGGGCCATAATACAAAAATTGAGTCTGCAGATAGAACCGCGGAGATTGAGTTTAATAATTATCAAAATCTGATTTTAATCCTGGAAAACATTTCGGACATCATATTCTATTTATTCGTGGAACCTGATGAAAAATTCAGATTTAAATATGTTAATAATGCTTTTCTTTTATTCACAGGATTAAAAAAAGGTCAAATAATAGGGAGATATGCCCGGGAAATAATTCCGTCAACATCTCATAAACTTGTTTTTGATAATTACAGGCTGGCTATTCAAACAGGTAACACAGTGAGTTGGGAAGAGGTTTCGGAATATCCTTCGGGGAAAAAAACAGGAAATGTGTCAATTACACCGGTTTTCGATAATTCTGAAAATTGCACACATTTATTGGGGACCATAAAGGATATTACTTCGATTCATAATGCTGAAGAAAAATTGAAACTATCAGAAAGCCGCTATCAGGATTTGTATGAAAACGCCCCGGATATGCTGTTGTCTGTTGATGCTGAAACATCTCAGGTTATTCAATGTAACCATACCCTTGAAAAGAAAACAGGTTTTCTAAAAGAAGAAATAATGGGTAAACCGGTTTTTAATTTATACCATCCCAATTGCCTTGATGTTGCCACAAAATCTTTTCAGGATTTTTTAACTAAAGGCGAATTGCATAATGTGGAACTTCAAATCAGGAAAAAAGATGGTGGTTTTTTATATGTTATTCTGGATGTAAGCGCAGTTCGTAACCCAAAGGGCAAGATCCTTCACAGCAGGTCGAGCTGGCGGGATATAACCCAATTAAAGCTGGTTGAAAAATCGCTGAAAAAAAGTGAAATAAAATACCAGACCCTTTTTGAACAAACAGCTGTAGGTATAGCTCAAATTCATACAAGCACTGGCCGTATTATAAAAGTAAATAAAAAGCTTTGCTCAATGCTGGGGTATTCCATGGATGAAATGTTAACCATGAATTATCAATCCTTTACGCACCCTGATGATTTGCCCCATGATCTGGATCTTCAGCAAAATTTACGGTCTAGTGATAATAGAAATTTTAATGTACAAAAACGATGTATATGTAAAGACCAATCTATATTATGGTTTAACATTACAGTTATGCCCCTATCAAAAAAGGGCAAAATCCCTCAATATTTTATGGTAATTGCTGCAGATATTAATGATCATAAAATGACAGAAAAGAAAACAGAATCTTCTGAGCAAAAATTTAAGGCGCTTGTTGAGCAATCCATTACAGGAATTTATATTTTCAAAAAAGAAAATTTTATCTATGTTAATAAACAATTTGCAAAAATATTCGGATATACTCAGGATGAAATACTCTTAAATCTTAAACCCACTGAGGTTATTTCGCAAGAAGACCGGCTAAAAGCAGATGATTACGTTGACCAAAGGTTAGCAGGTTCGGTCGAATCTGTACATTATATTGCCCAGGGTAACCATAAACAGGGGCGGGAACTCTGGGTTGAAATTCACGGCACTCATGTTTTTATTGATGGAGAAGATGTAATTACCGGGACTGTTCTTGATATTACGGAAAGAGTGCTGGCTGAGCGTGCTTTAATTAAAAGCGAAAAAAGGCTTAAAAGGGCACAGGAAATAGGTAAATTAGGATATTGGCAGCAGGAATTAAACAGCAACATGATTTGGGCTTCTGAAGAAGCAAAAAAAATATATGGATTTCCTCCTATAGAAGGAGAATTACCTCAGGAAATGATAGCTGCCTGTATCCAGGATATTAATCTGGTGGAACAAGCAACAAAAGATCTGGTGGAGAAAAATATAAAATACGATATTGAATTTGCCATTCTTCCGGCAGACGGTTCGCCGGAAAAAATTGTTTCAGCAGTAGCTGAACTGGAAAGAGATGCAAAAGGCAAGTCCCAAAGAATTTCAGGAGTCTTACGCGATATTTCCCAAAGTAAATTGGCCGAAGAAGAAATTAAATTGCTTAATGCTGAACTGGAAAACCGGGTGAAACAACGAACAGCACAACTCGAAAAAGTGAATAAAGAACTGGAAACATTTAGTTATTCCGTTTCACACGATCTGAAAGCTCCCTTACGAGGTATTGATGGTTACAGCAAACTGTTGCAGGATTTGTATGTAAATGAATTAAATGAGGAAGCCCGGCTTTTTATTAGCAATATTCGAAAAAGCACAGTGCAAATGAACCAGCTTATTGAAGACCTGCTGGCCTATTCACGACTTGAGCGGCAAACTATTCGAAATGAACATTTTAAAATTCAAAATCTGGTCAATTCAATAAAATCGCAGATTGATGACGACCTGGAAATTTATAAGATTAAATTCATTAATACTATTCCGGATATTGAATTAACTGCTGATATTCAGGGATTAATTATTGCACTAAGAAATTTAATTGAAAATGCAGTAAAGTTTTCAAAAAAATCAACAGATCCATTAATTGAGACAGGATTAACAGAAACGGATCGTTACTGGAATATATGGGTACGGGATAATGGCATAGGTTTCGATATGAAGTATCATAACAGGATTTTTGAAATTTTTCAACGCCTGCACAGAACAGAGGATTATCCCGGCACCGGTATCGGGCTGGCCATGGTCAGTAAGGCCATGCAACGAATGGGAGGAAGAGTATGGGCTACCAGCAAACCCGGAATAGGTTCCACATTTAATCTTGAAATTGTAAAACCACAATAATATTGATGTTAATGAATTCAAACAAACCAATTTTATTAATAGAAGATAATCCAATCGACCTGGATCTTACGCTCAGGGCATTCAAATCAAGAAATCTTACCAATCCCTTTCATATTGCCCGGGATGGTGAAGAAGCGCTGGAATGGATTCAGAAATGGGAACAGGGAGAACCTGTACCCGTAATTATTCTACTTGATATAAAATTGCCTAAAATAGACGGACTTGATGTGTTGAAAGCAATTAAAAGCCATCCGGATTTTAAAACAATACCGGTGGTTATTTTGTCAACTTCAGCCGAAGCATCCGACATTCAATCGGCCTATCAGCTTGGCGCTAATTCGTATATTGTAAAACCGGTTGATTTTGATAAATTTATAGAAGTGGCCAAACAAATTGAATTATACTGGAATATCCTGAATAAACCGTTGTGAGAGATAAGTAATATCTAAGAATTAAATACTTTTTATAATGAATATATTGCTGCTTGAAGATAATACTGTAGATGCTGACCTGGCTATCCGGGAAATTAAGCGAAACATGACCGATACAAATGTAGATCTGGCAACTTCACTTGTAATGGCGCGGGAATTATTACAACAGGAAAATAAATATGATATTGGTTTGTTTGATATCAGGCTGCCTGACGGCAATGGAATGGATTTACTTGTTGATCTCCGGCAGGGACAAATCCCCATGGCCGTAATAATGCTTACCGGATCAGGAAATGAAGAGATGGCAGTAGCTGCGCTTCAGGCTGGTGCTGAAGATTATATTGTTAAAAAAAAGGGATATATTTCACTGTTGCCCAAAACCATAGAATATAATATCAACTCCTTTAAACAAAAACTCACACATGCATCAAATATTATTCATGTATTGTATATTGAACATCATTCGCAAGACATCGATCTTACAAAAAGACATTTAAAGCAATATGCTCCTCAGATACGTCTTGAAACTGTTTCTACAGTTTCAGAAGCGCTTAAAAAAATTCCTGAAGAAGCTTCGGCCAGCTGTAAATACCACGTATTATTAATGGATTATAAGTTACCCGGCCTGAATGCACTGGAACTTATAAAAACAATACGGCAGGAGAGGAATCTAACCTTGCCCATTATGCTGGTTACCGGGCAGGGAAGTGAAGAAATAGCCATACAGGCATTAAAACTCGGTGCTGATGAATACCTGATGAAAAGTGAAAACTACTTATTCAGGCTGCCCTCAATGATTATAAATGCTTATCAGCGTCAGGAATTAAAACTTAATCAGAAAGCTTTGCTGGATAGTGAATCAAAATACCGTCTTTTGGCAGATAATTCAGGCGATGTGATATTTGTGCTTAACATGAACTTAAAATATACATATATAAGTCCGGCAGTTAAGTTTTTGAGAGGTTTTACTGCAGAAGAAGCCATAAAACAAGACCTGTCTTTTGTGCTTACTCCCGAATCTTATAACAGGGCTTTAAGTGAAATAAAGGAAGTGCTTTCGAATTTTAAGGATGGAAATGAAAACCGGGTTAGCCCAAGGGTACTGGAGTTGGAAATGACCAGGAAAGACAGCACTACCATATGGACAGAAGTAAAAGCATCATTGATGATTGATGAAAATAAAATTCCTACAGGGATATTGGGTGTTACCCGTGATATTTCGAAACGAAAAGCTGCAGAAATTGAGCTTTACAGAAGCAGAGAAGAATACAGGATGTTTTTTGAGGATGATCTTACCGGAGATTTTATTTCAACAGTAGACGGAAAGCTTATCAATTGTAATCCTGCATTTATAAAAATGTTGGGTTTTTCTTCAAAGGAAGAGGCTCTGGGAAGCAATACAAAAAACATGTACAAAAATTCCGGATTAAGAAATGAGATAATTGCCTTGCTTGGGAAAAACCGTAAGTTAGAGAACTTTGAGTTTGAATTAATCAGAAAAAACGGAGCGATAATTTATATTATTGCCAATATTGTAGGTGTGTATGATACCGATGATAAACTTGTTTATCTAAAAGGTTATCTGGTAGACAATACAGAACGGAAACTAGTGGCCGATGAACTTCGAAAGCTTTCAAGGGCTGTTGAACAAAGTCCGGTGTCGATTATTATTACCGATACAGATGGAAATATTGAATATGTGAATCCAAGATTTTCTGAAATAACCGGATTTTCGTTTGAAGAAGCAAAATCGAAAAAACCAGGCATCATTAAATCTGGATTTACTCCCCCCGAAGAATATGATAATTTATGGAAAACCATAAAATCAGGGAATGAATGGCATGGTGAATTTTTAAATAAAAGAAAAAACGGCACCTTGTTTTGGGAAAATGCTTCAATATCGCCTATTAGGAATAAGGACGGGAAAATCACGCATTTCCTTGGAGTAAAAGAAGATATTACAGAGAAAAAGAATTATGAGCAGCAGTTATTGCTGGCTAAAGAGAAAGCCGAAGAAAGCGATAAGCTTAAAACGGCATTCCTTCATAATATTTCTCACGAAGTAAGAACTCCAATGAATGCAATTGTAGGATTTTCAGAATTACTCAATAATCCCAATTTACCCGCAGATAAAATAAAATATTTTACCGATGTAATCAGTAAAAACAGTACACAATTACTTGCAATCATTACGGATATTGTCAATGTTGCCACTATTGAAGCGGGTCAGGAAAAGATTTACGAGAAAGATGTGAATATAAATTATTTGTTAAATAATTTGTATTTAAAATATAATCTTAAGGCGAAGGAAAAAAACCTCGAAATAAAATATAATACTGCGCTTTCTGATGTGCAGGCGCAGATCAGAACGGATGAAACCAAACTGCTCCAGATTCTTATTAATCTTATTGAAAATGCAATAAAATTTACGCAAAAGGGCAAAATAACATTTGGGTATCGGTTAAAATCTGACTTTATTGAATTTTTTGTTAAAGACTCAGGAATCGGGATTCCTGTTGAGAACCACAATGTAATCTTTGAACGGTTTCACCAGGTGCATAATACAATTACTGATAAATCGGGTGGAACAGGTCTTGGTTTAACAATTTCCAAAGCTTATGTTGAACTGCTTGGCGGAGAGATTTGGTTAAAATCTTCACCCGGAGAGGGTACAAAATTTTATTTTACTATTCCCTATAATTCTCCGGAGATTCAAAATACCCTTAATGAAACAGAAAATGTTGAAGAAATAAATGGTTTTAAAAAAAACAGGACTATTCTTATAGCCGAAGATGAAGAATATAATTTTTTGTTATTGGAGGAAATGCTCGCAGAACTTAATCTTACAATTATCCGGGCTCATAATGGTATTGAAGCTGTTGAAATTTGTAAAAATAATTCTGCCATTAAGCTGGTTTTAATGGACATAAAAATGCCTTTACTCAATGGAGATGAGGCAACAAAACAAATAAAACAATTTTTGCCGCAGTTACCTATAATTGCCCAAACAGCTTATGGGCTGGATATTGACAGAAACAAAATTATGGACAGCGGATTCGATGAATATATTGGCAAACCTATTGACCGGCAGATATTATTGCGCCTGATAAACAAAAACCTCAAAAACAAGTAAAGAGTTTCTCGTCCCTGGTTTTTAAGTAATACAATATAATAATTCCATTTTATATTGTTTATTTATTAGAAAATTGATTAAACCTTTTATTTTTCACAAAGTCTAAGAGTTGCTTAAATTCCAAATTATTGAGTTATTCAATAATATGGTTCCTTCTATCATTAATGTAAGTTTAACTCTAAATTAAACCAACTATGAAAAATCAGGGTTATGTTTTTATTTGTTTATTGTTTTTTGGCTTATTGCTAAGCTGTGAAAAGGGGAATATCTTGAATGAAAATGACAATCAAAAAGACAATGTATTGCAGGCTGAGGAATTTGCGATTTTATCGGTTGCAGAAGATGAAGTACTTAATCTGAAATCCACCTCATCAATCGACGATGAAGTTCATTTTCTCCGTTTTGGCGGGAAAATGAATATTACCTGCAATTTGTTTTATGGAAATCTGTTCCCCAATTGCGCCACCGTAACTGAAAGTGAAGGTGGATATCCGAAAGAAATTATTATTGATTATGGCGACGGATGTTCAGGTCGTTTTGGAATGGGACGAACCGGTATTGTAATAATTAATATTTCGGATACACTGATTAATCCCGGAGCTGTATTAACAGTTACTTTTCAGGATGTATTTGTGGGGAATAAAGAAATCGACAGAATTTCCACTCTGGTTAACGAAGGTCAAAATGCAGAAGATCACTGGGTATTTTCATATCAGTCGGAGACCATAATGACTTATCCTGACAGCATTGTTTCAACGCGGGTAATTTCAGGCGAACAGGAATGGATAAGCGGATTTGAAACGCCAGAGGTTGCTGATGATATTTACTATATTACCGGAGAAGGAACAATAAGCTTGTCGGATGAAGTAGTTTTTTCCCGCGTCATTCTTGAACCTTTGCTGGTAGATCGAAGCTGTGGATATATTGTTAGCGGGATTATTGAAATTACAAGAAATGATCAGACCATTACCATTGATTTTGGCGACGGAGAATGTGATAGTATCGCTATTGTGGAAAAAGATGGTGAAACCTGGGAGATTGATCTGAGTACCTGCCATTACAAACATGAGAAAAATAATGAGCAGCATAAAAATGGCAATGGAAAGGGGAAATAGAAAAATTACTTTATGTAAAAGAGGCTGCCTGGTTTGGCAGCCTCTTTTTTTGTGTTAAGCTTAAATCAATATTTCCTTACATCCCCTGCACTGGAGGTTTTTACATTTATAATTTTTGGTTCACCCTTATAAATAATGTCCCCCGCACTGCTTGATGTAAGACTGGCCTCATCGGTAATATAAACTTTTGCATCGCCTGCACTGGAAACATTAACTTTTCCTTTTTTTACTTCCAGATCGAAAGCATTAAAGTCGCCCGCACTGCTTAAGTCGGCGTCCATATATTCGGCATGGCCCGATAAACGGGCGTTTCCCGAACTACTGATGTCAATTTTAATGCGTTCAGCCTCAACATCAAGATTAAGGTCACCAGCGCTGCTTAGAGAAATTTTAAGATCGTTGGTGTGTAATGTATTCACACCTTTAACATCTCCGGCGCTTGAAATGCCAATCATATCAAGATTTTTATAGCTGAGGTATACCTGTTTTGATTTTGCCATACGGATATTTTTCACCGAATAGATTTTCAGTATACCATTTTCAACTTCAGTTTTAATAACATCATGCAGGTTTTCATCGGCTTCCAGAACAAGTTTTTCAGTATCATCCTGCGTAATCTCAACGTCGATACCTGTGCTGACCTTAATACCATGGAAAGCAGGTACATCTCTTTCATTAGTGATAATATGTCCATTGCCTGTTACACTTTCGGGAAAATCAATAACACATCCTGAAAAGAAAAATAGAATGAACAAGAAATTAAATAGGGGTTTTAATAGTGTTTTCATGTATAAAATATTAAATGGTTTTTAAACAAAGGTAGATCCGTCATCCCATCCGGTTTTAATAAGGTCTATTTTATTCATATCTGCTGTTCCGAGTTGATGCCGTGTGTCGGCGAGCAAGATATGCTTGGCAGGAGGATTTAAAGGTTTATCTTCACCAAAATATTCTTTTCTTTTTTCCTGCAATATTTTTAATCCAACCGCATCACAGGCCACAGGATCAAAACCAACAATTATTCCCTGGTAAGGCCAGGTGTATTGTTTATTAAAATGATGTGGCCCTGCACCATGAAAAAGGGGTGTACCCATTACCAGAACATTCAATCGTGTTTTTCCCTTTACAAGCGGCAAATCCCATAATTTAGCCAGATCGGCACACGAATCATCATGATACGAGGGTGGCCGGGGTGAAAACATAATATAGTTTTTTATGAGACTGCCCACACCCGACCATGCATGCGTGCGCATGGGCCTGGTATTGATCAGTGCAGTGGCTTTTAGAAAAATGTCATCACGTAATAGTCCCCGGTCTTTAATCCCGATCCTGCTTTCAGGCACACCCGCTTCCATTACCCTTTTTTTAATGGATTGCTCAAGTTCGGCTGGTGTGGGGAGATAATTCCATACATTTGTTTTTATACCCACAATATCTTCGGGTTTTATAATCTTCTTCCAGGCAATTTTAATATCAGTTTCACCTGTAAGCTTAAGCACTGCCTGGTCAATCATTTTCTGCATAATTTCTGCATTATAATTCCCGGCATCATCAATCAGGTTTTTATCACGGACTAAGATAATCCTGGTAGTTTTCCCGGTTGTGCCACCCAGCAATTCAAAGGGGGCATTCATTAGAATGGCTGCTCCTAAGGTAGCTTTAGCAGTATTTTTTAGTAGTTTTCTTCTGGTGATTACTTTTTTTGTCATAGGGTATGGATTTAAATTTTAAAGGTTTATTGTCTTAAAAATTTGAAAGCAGCGTGTTGACTTCCGTTTCCGAATGAGCATTAAAAACGGCTATAAAAAGATCTTCATTTAATTTACACCCGCACAGGGTATGGTCTTCCAGTTCAACTATCCTGTTATTTTTTCCTTCAGGAAGGTAAAGTTTAATAAAATTTGAATAGGCTTTACCGGCCAGTATATTATCCGGATATTGCACCAGCAACAAATAATAGCGATGGCCGGATGTTCCGTATTTAGCAAGAACTGCATCGGCAGTATCATTTATAAATAGAATATTTTCATTGGCAATAAAATAAAATGAATTCAGCCAGATATAGTGAAAAAAATACAGTACCGATTCTTTTTCAAGATTTTTCTCGGGCAATTTGCCAACAATGCCGGGTAACTCGCCGGTTGATAAAATAGATTGATCAAGAAGGGAGGCAATCTTAAATATCATGTCCTTGGTTTCCGTGTTTTCTTCCGGGGTCATTATAGACACATAGTAATTATTTTTCCAGAAGAATAATGCTCCGGTCATATATTGTGATCCCTGCCCGAAAAGTGAGTCTTCCTCATAACGTGTATGAGAAAATACGCCAAAGGCATTTTTTGCTTCCTGCATATCAAAAATTTCAACACTTACTTCCGGATATCCGGGTTTTTCGTAAATCCTTGTCAACACAGAATTATAATTATAAGAGATGTACAATTCAGCTCCACCATCGATGTAATCATACAGATCATAATGATCAACAATCAGTTGGTTTCTGGACATGCTCCATCCATCTATTTTTTCAGGTAATAATTTTTCCAGTGCTGAAGCGGTCTGAGCTGTCATTTTTTGATGTGAATTGGTTATAAAACTTAAAAAAAATACAAATAAAATAATGATGAGTTTATGTTTCATATTGATTCCGGGACTAAATATAAATCAGTTTTGAAGATACGATGATAATCGTACATTTCAAAATAATTTCAACCCGGATTTTTCATTAGGAGAAATACATGAACACAATTTTTGGGTTCTTAAAATCTGCAGTTGATCAGGGCATAAAAAAACACACGGACTCTAATTCTATTATAGAATAAAAATCCGTGCATAAAAACCCCAAAAGTTTATGTATTAATTATTTATGTTCATTAAGCTGCCAGTTCCAGCGATTCTTCAAAATAATTAAATTTTGTTCTGTTAAGTTTATCTTCAAAAATCTCTCCTGTATCCAAATGATCCTCATCATCCTCATCATAGTGCCAGTTTACGATTATATTCTGAATGGCTTCATTTTCTTCGAGTTTTTTCAGTAAAATAAATAAATGCATAGAGGCACTGGAGTTTATATAATCGAAGTATATATTAAAAATCACATTTTTATGTTGATAATCAGAAATCCACTTTAGTATAGGTTCAAATAAACCAGGTACATTTTCAGTTACAATTCTCCCCCAGATCTTAAATTCACCATTTAAACCAAACATTACTTCCGGTGTATTATCCGTTCCCTGTATATACAAATCTGTTTTCATACTCACTTATCTTTCAAATTTAAATTATATTGTTACCGGTTATATATACGGCGATGTACTGCTGAAGATGTAAATTGTTGATCAATGTACGGCAGTTTATGGTGAACTAACCAAAAAAAGGAATAAAAGATATTAATATCCGAAATTAGATTCAATAATAACTATTTTTATTTCAAATTCACAAAACAGCTACAGAATGAAATTTTATTCAATTGTAAACCGAGGGAAATTGAGTATGTCGACCGATTTAATTATCCGGTATTTTTCTTTATTATGTACCATAACTTTAAAAATGGCATTGGCAACCTGAGATGCATGTACCGGCATTTGTGATTTTAGTTTACCCACCATCAATGGCTTTATCACTTTAAATACTTTTTCAGACCACACTTCAAGAGGGCGGTGCTCATCACGAGGTCCGACAAGGAGTGACGGCCGCAAAACGAAAGTAAAATCCAGGTTTAGTTTTTGAATATCTTCTTCGGTTTCTCCTTTTACCCGAAGGTAGAACGAAACAAATGATTTGCTGCTAGCTCCAATGGAAGAAATATAAATAAATGTTGGAACCTGGTTCTTTTTTGCCCATGAAGCCAGTTCTACAATATAATCATGATCTACCCTGTAAAATGCTTCTTTCGATCCGGCTTTTTTCATAGTGGTGCCCAACGTGGAAATCACAACATCTACACGATCTTTAATACTGAATAATTCAAGAGAATTAAAGTCAATAACATGTTCTGCAACTTTTGGATGGTTGGAATTAATGGATCGTCTTAATAAAAGATGCACCTTGTCTACTTCTTTTTTCTGAAGTAACAGATGAAGCAGAAATTTTCCGGTCAGGCCGGTAGCCCCGGCAAAAAGTACATTCATAATGTATGGGTGTTATTGATCTTTATAGTAATAAATTATCCCAGTTTTACCAAAGTATTTAACAAATCCCTGACATCACTAAAGGTTTCCACATTAAATCTGGCGTGCGTGTTTACCAGTCCCACTTTAATAGTAACCGATGATTTCGGGAGTTCTTCGAAAAGGTATTCATCCGTCCAGTCATCGCCTATACCCAGGATAAAATCATAATGTTTTTTGGCGATGAGTTTTATGGCTGCACGCCCTTTATTAATGCCGCTGTTTTTAATTTCAACTACTTTATTTCCTTCAAGGATTTCGAGACTGTAATTTGAAATCAGACTGGTAAGTTCGTCTTTTAGTTCAATAGCGCGGTGCCATCCCAGTTCGGGGTCGGCCTTACGATAATGCCATACCAGCGAATAATTTTTTTCTTCAATAAAAGTCCCCGGGGTACGGTCAACATAAAATTCCAGTCCCGGACGTATCAATTCCTTCCAGTCGTTTTGCATTTGTTCAATAAGCTGCCATTCTTCTCCTGCACGTTTAATCCAAACGCCGTGTTCAGCAATCAGGGTATATTTTTTTTCACCAAACCAACTGGTAAATGTTTCTTTATCTCTGCCGCTTATGAGAACAATTTCATTACGGGAATTTTCAGATAATTGGTCCAGGGTTTTATACAGCGCTTCATCAGGCACGGCATGTGAAGGATCTTTTTTAAAGCCCACGAGCGTACCGTCATAATCCAGAAACAGGATTCGATTTGTTGCTTTGTTATATTGTTTTTTAATATCCGCAAGAATAGGTTCATTTATCTTTTTGGCCAACGACCTTGCCTGTATAACTTTAACATTATCGAGGCTTTTCATAAAGTCCTGTGCCCATTTTTCCACATTATACCGCTGTAATCTTTTTTGCAGAATTGCATTTCTTTCCTTTTGCTCCTCCACCGGCATTTCTATGGCCTGTTTAATAGCATCTGCAATTTCTTCTTTGTTGTTCGGATTGATGAGTATGGCTTCACTAAGTTCTTTGGTGGCCCCGGCCATCTCACTCAAAATTAATACCCCTTTACCGTCGGTTTTTGAAGCAATATATTCTTTAGCTACCAGGTTCATCCCGTCTCTTATTGGAGTGATTAATGCTATATCGCATGAATTGTACAATTCTATCAGGCTCTCATACGGCAATGATCTGTAAAAGTACCAGATGGGGGTCCAGTTGATGGAGGAATACTGGCCGTTAATACGACCTACCAGTTCGTCCACCTCACTTTTTATTAACTGGTACTGTTCTACCACATCCCGAGAAGGAACGGCAAGCATAATCAGGGTAATCTTTTCCCGGTACTGAGGATATTTGTATAAAAAATATTCAAATGCCCTTAACCTGTTTGGTATCCCTTTTGAATAATCAAGACGGTCAATTGAGAGCACCAGCTTTCTTTCATGATCGGTTAAAAAGTATTGTTCGATATCTTTTCGTATTTTTAATTTATCTTTTACCGAACGCTGTTGTTGTTGAATAGCATCGTTATGAAACTTGTCATAATCGATACCCATAGGGAAAGCATCCACTTTTACAATGCGGTTCTCCAGGTTGATCTGGTTAATAGTGGTTTCGTATCCCAAAAGCCGCCGCACGCAACTGATAAAATGCCGTTCATAATCATAGGTATGAAATCCGATCAGATCGGCGCCAAGCATACCTTTCATAATTTCCATTCTCCAGGGCAGGCCCCTGAAAATTTCATATGATGGAAAAGGAATATGCAGAAAGAAACCAATCATTACCTCAGGATAACGTTCTTTAATAAGCGCTGGTAAGAGCAACAGGTGATAATCGTGGATCCATATTTTGGATATTCCTTCTATATGTTGAAACACTACCTCTGCATATTTCCGGTTTACCTCAATATACCCTTTCCAGAAATCGTTTACATATTCGGTAAACTGGGTAAAATAGTGAAACAATGGCCAGATGGTGCGGTTGCTGAATCCGTAATAAAATAATTCGGTGTCCTTATGAGTCAATAATACAGGAACACAATTTTCTTTTTCGAGGACATCGTTGATTTTTTTTTCGGTATCCGGATTAATTTGTTCTTTATCCAGGCCCGGCCAGCCAATCCATTTACTTTCGTATTGTTTGTAAATTGATTTCATACCGGTTGCAACACCGCCTACACTGGGTTTAACATTTATTGTATCTTTGTCTATTTTTAATTGTAAGGGTAATCTGTTGGATATGATGAGTATTTTGTCCATAAATAGCTGTTTTGAATATTTTCAATAATATACTATAAATTATTTCATTTTAAAAAGAATTTATCTTTAATTGCCTTTTTTGAATTTTAAATATGAATAACCTTAACTACGGAATCATCGGCAATTGCAGAACGGCTGCCTTAATATCGGATACCGGCTCAATCGACTGGTGCTGTCTTTCAGAGTTTAACTCGTCTTCTATTTTTGCAAAGATACTCGATAATAATAAAGGAGGAAGTTTTGAAATTATTGTGGATGAAGGGTATCACATTTCACAAAGTTATATTGCACGCACCAATATCCTGGTGACTAAGTTTGATCATGGAGAGAACCGGTTTGAAGTAGTGGATTTTATGCCCAGGTATTTATCGGAATCCAATGAATATTATTCGCCGCCGGATATAATACGATATGTAAAACATAAGTCGGGAAATCCGGTGTTTAAAGTGAAATACGATCCCAGGCTGGAATATGCAAAATTTCCTACCAAAACAACCATTAACAAATTATATATTAAAAGTTTTACAAAACAGGGAACTTACGATTCGATATACCTGTATAGCAATCTGGATAAAAAGGATATAATTTCCGGTGACTCTATTAAGCTTTCTTCGGATGCGTATTTTCTGCTAAGCTATAATCAGAAAATTTTTACACCTACATTGGAGCGGGCCTATTTAAAACTTCAACGTACAAAAGTCTACTGGCTGAACTGGTCGGAACGGACACGAAAATATGCCCTGTATAATGACGAAATTTTACGGAGCGCCCTGGTATTAAAACTATTAAGTTACAGCAAAACGGGCGCTGTACTCGCTGCGGTTACCACATCCTTACCCGAAAGCCTTGGGGAAATACGAAACTGGGATTACCGCTACTGCTGGCTCAGGGATTCTGCCATGGTAATTAAGGTACTCACCAATCTGGGGCATGTTAAAGTAGCCAAAAGATACCTGAATTTTATTATCGATATTCTTCCCGATAAAGATGAGAAAATTCAGATTATGTACGGAATAAACCGGGAAAAGAAGCTTACGGAAAAAATACTGGATCACCTGAGCGGATATGAAAATTCGCAACCGGTGCGGATCGGAAATGATGCTTACCGTCAAAAGCAGAATGATATCTATGGAATTTTAATGGAGGTAATGTACCAGCAATTTAATATTTTTCAGATATCTCTTGAAAACGGAGAAGCCCTTTGGACGATTATCAGGAGCATAGTAAAAATTGTAAAAAGAAACTGGAAAAAGCCTGATCGGGGATTATGGGAAATACGCTCTGGGCACAAACATTTTACCTTTTCAAAAGTGCTCTGCTGGGTGGCTATCGACAGGGCCATTAAGGTGGCTGAGCTGATCAGGAAAAGCGAATATAGTAAAGAATGGAGTAAAACCCGCGAGGCGATTAAAACAGATATTTATAAAAATGCCTGGAACGAAAACAAAAAAGCATTTACTCAATTTTACGGCTCCACCGATATGGATGCGTCGAATTTACTGATGGAAAGTTTCGGTTTTATTGATGCCCTGGATGAAAAATATATCAGTACCGTAAAAGCCACGCAACATGAATTAAGCCGCAACGGATTGATGTACCGGTATAAAAATAACGATGATTTCGGCCAGCCTTCATCTTCTTTTACCATTTGTACATTCTGGTTAATAAACAGTCTGTATAAAATCGGGGAGAAGAAGCAGGCGATAAAATTGTTTGAGCAATTATTGACCTACAGCAACCACCTGGGTTTGTTCAGTGAAGATATTGATTTTGATACCAAACGTCTGCTTGGTAATTTTCCGCAGGCCTATTCGCACCTGGCCCTGGTAGAAACCGCTATTTTACTGGCAGAAGGGGAACTAAGTCCTGAAGAAAAAATTAAGAACAATTTGAATTTGTAATGTTGAAATAACCAATTTGATTACAGATATATTTTGTAATTATCTTTTCTTATTATGATTTTCTTGTGGTTACAAAGAAAAATTCTAGTATATAGAATATGGTAAAAGTGCCACAAATTAATAAAACTTGTGGCAGATAAGGGTTGAATCTGGTATCATTAAAAGTAAAGATTATTTTCTGCAGCTATACCAATAGGTTGATTTGGATATACTGCAAAAAAGGAAAATGCTACAATCAGGAATAAACTTTTTCGTGTAAAATTTATATTCATAGTTTAAATCAGGATTTTTACTTTAAAACCATTCCACCGATCTTGGAACGTTACCCGAAGAAATTAAAGCCCGAATTGAATTGTTCAAAATTATTATATTTTAATTATCAACTGAATTAAAAGCATGTTGGTTTTTAAAACTGCTTGTTTGATTATTTTATCAAGGTTCGCTGAGGCAGCCTGGCCAGCATGACCGGTACATGCCGGTAGATGTATTAAAATTGACAGCCTGCCGGCTATGATTGTAAATAAAAAGTACTGACAACTGATAGCCAACGTTTATTTATTTAGAGAATTCAGATCTTGTTTTGGGTATTTTTTAATTACCAAATACTTTAATTCAGTGTCTCCTATATTGCTTATTCCGTGCTCCATAAAAGCAGGGCAATAAAAACTGGTTAATGGACCGTCGATGGTTGTTTTTCCTTCTAAATAAAACCTGGCAGTGCCTTCAAGTACAAAAAAGAATTCATCTTCAACATGTTTGTGCGGTTCATGTGTGGCTTCATGCGGAGCTACAACACTCATTTTTAATGTGCGCCCATCAATAAAATCCTTGTCAACAAACCAGTATTGATAGCCTACAGATGTTTTGATCGTTTTATCCATGTCAAACTTATTGACACAATTCTCAATATTAAATTCTTTCTCCCTAAGATTTGTACTTTCCTCATTATTCTGAGCGATCCCAACTAATGGCAACGCCAACATAAGAATAAGAAATCGGACACGAACTACATTTGTATTTTTCATTTCTACACATTTAAGTTTTATATAAAAAAAATTCCAACACGGTTTTTCAGCAATTATTGAATCCATTATTTAACCAAAACATTTTCTTCTGGTGCCCATTTTTTCTGCCATTGATGATATTTATCCAATGCTTCCCGGGGTGAATATGTATACCACCTGTAACCACTTCGCCTTTCCCTGCCAATGTCGCTCATGTTATACAGAATTTCACCACTTCGGTCACAAAATATAGGGATCCCTGTTTTGAGTTCCGAAAAACGTGTCCAAACAGGCGGAGCATTTAAATCGTACACAATTCTTCTGTCGTAATTATGTACCCTGTACTTGGAAACATATTTAGGAGCCGTTGGATCGTCAATACATCTGGTATTTAAAATTTTTGAATCATCAAACCATTTAATTGCTCCCTGAATAGCGGAGATTATTTGTTTATCCGGATTTTCAATGCTCATTAAAAAAACTACAATCGACCCGCTTTCATCATTACCCAAACTTGGTGGTTCAAAAGTTCTTCCCCATGCCGGTTGAAATGTAACTTCATCATGCTGTTGGCACCAGACTTTCTTTACTCCATCCTCAATAATTTGTGTTTTAAGAATACAATCCAATCCCTTGTTGAAGGCTATTTTTACCTTTTCCCTGCGAACTTTGTCAAGGAATGAGTATGATGTATCATAATCCACAATACTTTTTAGAGTATTCATAATACCAATAAAAGCTCCATCGTTATAGGTTATTCGCTTGCTATATTCGGAATTTGAAGGCAGGTTCGGATAATATTGAGGCCAACCGCCATTGGCATATTGGGCTGAAAGAATAAAATCAAGCCCACGCAGGAACGCATCTTTATATTTTTCTTTTTTGGTAATCGTATAAGCCTTGGCAAGGTAAGCTACCTGTGGATGGGTTGTTGCATTATCAAATGTAGTTGAGAGATCGTTTTTTACAGCTAGTAATTTTATCTTTTGATCATCTGTTAATTTTGCCTGCATATCGTAATTTTTTGGCCAGCCTCCATTGTTTCTTTGAAATAAAAGAATATTATCAGCTATTGCCTCAATTTCATACTCATCATGTTGGGGATTACCGGGTAATGGATGAATAACACTTGATGCAGAAAAGAAATTGTACCAATGTTGCGTGCTGTTTTCAAACGGGCTCATGTCAATTTTTACCTTTTGGGCAAAACTCAAGTTGTAAGAGGATATTAATATTGCTGTAAGAATAAAGAAAATTTTATTATACATCTTTTTTGAATTTAATGTTCAACATTTATGGACTAAAAAAACCTATTACCAAATCTGTTTCAAATGAGCTTTTAATTTACCCCAACAATTACAGACACTTCATAAACCGGAAACTTAATAATATTTTTTATAATCTCCGAAAAAATAAAGATTTTGTTGTTCCATACATATTTACTGCAAACTCAAAGTTACAAGATGGATGGGTAAACAAAAGACTCAGATATTGTTTGTGATCCCGGTTTTCATCGGGGAAAAAACCCGAATGGAAATGGGATAAATTCGCTTGATGAAAATATTTAAGATTAAATGCAGAAAATCCATAGAAAAAAAACGTTGGTTAAATGTAGTTAAATTGGGCGTATGTGCATTATTTTAATCTTTCTTCAGCAGATTCAACAGTCTGAGAAATCAACGTCGCTATTGTTATTGGACCAACTCCCCCTGGGACAGGTGTATATGCCAAAGTCCGATCTTTTACTTTATTAATCTCAATATCACCAACTCCACCTTTATGATACCCCGCATCAATTACAATTGCATTATCCTTAATCCAATCAGCTTTTATAAATTCTGGTATTCCCACTGCGCCTACTACAATATCTGCTTGTTTTACTATATCAGATAAATTCTTAGTCCTTGAATGACAAATCGTAACTGTGGCATTTCTATTCAATAGCATCATAGCAATTGGTTTTCCCAGAATGGGGCTTCTCCCGATTACAACGGCATGCTTCCCTTCAATTGGCAAATTGTAATGCTCTATCAATTTCATAATCCCTGTTGGTGTTGCACTCCCAAATGCATTTTCTCCCATTGTCATTTTTCCAAATCCCAAGCATGTTACACCATCAACATCTTTTTCAATCACAATTTTATCAAAGCATAATCGCTCATTTATCTGATTGGGAACAGGATGTTGTAATAAAATTCCGCAAACAGTATCATCATTATTTAATTTATCAATTTCATTTAGCAATCCATCAGTTGTAATGTTTTCTGGTAAATGTACTTTTAATGATTTTATTCCAACTCGGTCGCAAGCATTGCCTTTCATTTTTACATAAATCTCAGAAGACGGGTCATTGCCAACTAAAATCGTTGCTAATACAGGTGTATTCCCCGTCCTTTTAATTATGTTCTTAACTCTTTGCTTTAGTTCAATTTCAATCTCTTTTGATAAAGATTTTCCATCTAATAAAATTGACTCCATATTTTTTCTTCTTGTGTTTAATCAACAATCTCGGTTTGTTTCTGTCTCGTCTGCCTGCATGTGGCTGTTTCACAACTAATTTAATCTTTATTTTTATTCATTTTTTATAAAAGTTCTATTCTAAAAGTATTGATTTTAGTGAGTTTTTAATTCTATAAATTTTTAGTTCTCTTCATAAATATCATTTTATTTAGTTGTGCAACAGGTACACTTGTTGGGCACTGTTGCACTATAAAATTTTTATATATTAACCTTCATTTTCTCCAACAACTTTAATAGCTCCAATTTCTAATAATCCATCGAATAAATTAGCAGCACCACCATGTTCAACTAATTTACCATCTATCACCTTATCGATATTAACTCCGGTTACCTCTAATATTTTACCTGTCGGTTTAATTCCCATCCATTCACCTTTGTGTGTCCCTCTCATTGTATAACAAGTGGCTACCAAATCACCTTCACATATTTGTCGATCAATCGATAATTTCAGATCAGGATAAGTTTTGCGTACTCCAATAATATGCTCTTTTGCACCCTTGATGCCTATTACATATCTTTTATTTTTAAAAACCTCAGTGTATTCTTCGGAAATGAATTGATCAATAATATCAATATTACCTATATTGATCACTTTTTCAATATATTCTCTGACTATTAGTTTATTATCCGGTTCCATAATACCTGAATTGTTATTTTATTATCGAGATCTCTTTTGCTTGTCCAACGGACACGTGTAAAACGCGTTTAATACGTCTATATAATTTGTGTGAGCTGTGCATGGGTAGCAGTGCCCACAACTGCACGTTCTGAATAAATTTGAAAATTACTAATTTATTCAGGAAAACCAAAGGTTGTGCGTAC
>JAFGSZ010000054.1 GCA_016934395.1 Bacteroidales bacterium | reverse complement strand
GGATTTCAAAATATTTCTAATAGACCTTTTTTAGAAGTATTAGAAGAAACCTATAAGAAATATAAATGTCAAAATGAAGAAGATATTACTTACAATGAATATATTGATAAATTTGAAAAAAATTGCGACAACGGCGTCTAACAGCGGCTTGCCGGCTTCGGGGCATTCGCCCCTTCGCCCAAATTGGCACATGTTTCAAAGCGAGTGTTGTGTTTAAGTCGTAGAATTAAAGTGGCAAGAAGGTAGTTGTGCCAACTTCGGCAAGCCGTGGAACGTTAGCTGAAAGGCAGAACACGCCTATATACAATCAGTTGTATGAAAGCCGTATAAATTAAAACAGTTTGTTAGAAATATAAAACAATGAGAGAAAACAATAAATTAACACAAAATATAAAAATGGAAATTAAAATAACTAATTATATTAATTATATGGAGTAAATTTAATGAGCAAAGAAATCATACGGAAAAATAATATAAACGATTTAATCGAAAGAATAAGGAATGAAATCCTTAAAGGAAAAAGAAATATAGAAAACACCATACTAAATGAAAAAACGAAAACCTACTGGAATATAGGAATGCATATTCATGAACACCTTCTTGTAAATGCCCAGGATAATGAATACGGTGATTATCTTTTTAATACATTGGAAAATAATCTTAATATTCATAAACGGACATTATACAGAGCGGTTCAATTTTTTCAAACCTATCCTGAAATTATAACAATAATGTGCAAATTAACATGGGGACATTTTATCGTTCTGCTTAAAGTAAAAGATATAAATAAGAGAAAAGAATACGAACAGAAAGTAATAAATGAAAATTTAACTATGAGGGAATTACAGGAATTAATAAATAAAGACAAAAATGAAAATAATGAAAATAAAATAACACAACTCCAATTAACAAGGGGCAAACTTAATACCTATAAATTAAAATTTAAAGAAAATAAACAACCTGCTTTAACTATTGATTTAGGCTTCCGTTTTTATACAAATAGATTGGACAATAATAACAGTTATACAAAAGATTCAATTATAGAAGTGACTATGAAAAAAAATTTATACACTATTGAAATAATAGAAAATATAACCATCCAACAATTATACACTTATAAAGGTGAATTAAGAGAAATAATAGATGGTGATACCTTTTGGATAGATATTGACCTGGGATTCGATACATGGACACAACAAAAATTAAGATTAAGAGGTATAAATGCAGCAAACCCGGAAACTGAAACAGGAATAAACGCTATGAAGTTTATTAAAAGAAAATTAACTCCCTGTAAATTCATTATCATTAAAACATATTACAGAGACAAATACAATAGATACCTTGCTGATATCTTTTATGATAAAAATGAAGATGATATTTTTAAGGTAGCAGAGACCGGAATCCACCTTAATCAGCAACTTTTGGACGAAAAATTGGCAGAAAAGGTATGAAAAAGTATACAATCCGTTAAAAAAGTTATACTTTTTCATACATAGTGTATACAAAAGTATACTAGATTGTGACAGCATGCTGTCACAATGTCTGGGTAGAAATTATAAATTTGTCAACAAAAAAAAGGGGTTTACACCCCTTTCTCCTGGTTGACAAACCGTTTCCATTCCAGGCTGACAGAATTGAAGTTCATAAGATACCCGACCTGAATATGTGACAACTTAAGGTAGTTAATAAGCTGTGCAGCCATTACGTCTGTAAGTTTAGCTACGGATTTGAGTTCTACAATAATGCGATTGTCTACAACAAGGTCTGCAATGTAAGCGCCGATATATTCGCCCTTGTAATACAGCGGATACACTTTTTGACGTTCAAATGGAATACCAGCTTGGGAAAGTTCGACACAAAACGCACCTTCATAAGCACTTTCCAATAATCCCGGCCCTAAAATATTGTGCAAAGAAAATGCAAATTTTAAAATAATGTAAGAAAGTTTTTTAAAAATAAAATTGAACTGTGCCATGGGCAACACCTCCTTTAAAATTTTTAACCCATGCAATCTTTTTTCCCCGGGATGTCAAGGCTCCGACCAACGGGAGGACTCCGAAGGAGCCTGGCCTTGACAGCACGGGGAAAAAAGATTAGCCTTTAAAACTAGGATAAAGGAGGGGTTGTTCATGGCACAATTGCATTTAAAAGCTTACATAATTGAAAAAAAGCAAAGAATTAATAAAGTGAATAAAAGCAACAAATCTGTATTACAAGCCAATCTCTATACACCAATAATCTGTATAAATCCGCGTAATCCGTAGTTTGAATACCTCTTTTAATCCGTAAAATCATTCCTGATTCAAGAATCGGCAAAAAAAGAAAATCAATTTCATCCTCAGTCCTGTTGAACACCTCAATCCATTCCCAGTCAGAATCCGGGCTGTTCGGGTTATACATTATTTCTGTAATAAGGATCCCTTTCTTGATGTTTGCTAAAGGTGAAACAGAATCCGGATTTCGTACTAGTACTGCCTTTTCTGCTGCACTCAAAGATACTGTGACAGGTGTTTCAGGAGAATTTTCAGGGCCGGCTGTATTTCCCGGAAATTCTTCCCCGGATACCTCCTCCTGTACCGGATTTGCTGTAATTGCCGGTATGGTATCCGGAGATAAATAAAAACACCCGGTGAATAATAATGCAGTGACAAAAAAAGAATAAAAAGAAACATGTTTTAAATTTTTCATATAATTCCTCCTTTATTTTATAAACGCGTTGATAATGTGTTGTTTCATTTATATATAACGGGGTGTTTTTCCCTGCTGCATGCACAATGAGTGAATTTTTTTCTTTTTTTACAATAATTTTTGGAACTAAAAAAAAGTTCCGGGAACGATACCCGGAACTTATGTATCAATAAGGCATTTATACTAACAATTGAACTCCTGTACCAGACCGACATAGTACTGTGCAATTAATAACGCATCAATAATATCAACAGTACCATCACAGTTTGAATCTGCAAGCGATTCGTTAAAATTTGAAGGATCCAGACCCACATAAAACTGGGCAACAAGAAGGGCATCGACGATGTCTATGGAACCGTCTTCATTTACATCCCCGGTATTGGAAGGAGTACCGGTTGAAGCCGGTGATGGTGTGGAATCAACAGGCGTTGGGGAAGGGGTACCTGGTTCAGGGGTTGTGTTGCAGTCGTCACAAACACCAATATATGTCCAGACCTGAAATTCACCTGAATATTGCTCCGGATTCTCACCTTTGGAATACCAGTTGTTTTCATATACATTACAATTCAACTGGACCCTGGTTCCTGTTTGATCGTACACATCGTTTTCATTCCATACTGGTACATTAGCACAACTCCCTGCACTGGGCGGGGTCGGGGTAGGATCAGGGTCTCCTGGAGGGGTCACTGAGCCACCGGTGAATACACTGCATTCCCCTGCCATTGAACGTAATCCGTTAGGACCGTTCACCAACCGTTCACCCCAGCTTGTCAGGCTATTCACATTCCAGTTATTCACCATATCAAGATATTCAACCCCGCCGCTATTCCCGCACCATGACCAGCCGAGATATCCGATATTATATTCAACAGATCTGAACATGATGGAATCTTCATCGGGATCACCATCAGAGTGATTATGTCCAAACTCACCAATCATTAAGGGAAGACCACGGTCTTTGATTGATGATATATAATTTTTAATGGTATTATCCTTTTCATAAACACCATACATATGGATGGACAGAATTGTATTTCCGGTGGGATCTGCGTTATAAATGGAATCGGCATTATCCCGCATGGTATATGTCCAGTCCTGCCCCCAGTTCGGGGCATCCACAACAAGGGTATGGTCAAAACCGGCGCTCCGCATGGACTGGATGGCATTCTTTGTATCATTCACCCAGTTTTCATAGTTATTGTTTCCATACGGTTCATTTCCAATGTTGATAAGGACATACGCTTCCTGTCCATCAAGGACACTCTGGATATCCCGCCAGTAAGCGACGGCTGTAGCCAGGGAAACAGACCCGTCTTTTTCGCCATACCCGGTTGTATCATGACATTCCAGAACTGCGATAAGATGGTTGTCTTTACACAGCTGAATAACATTCTGTACATCAGCCGCATCATTCCTGGTCCAACCTTCTGCATGATCCCCGCTGCTTAACACCACACGCACGGCATTCGCCCCGACACTTTTAATATCTGCAAAAGCACTTGTTTTATCCGTATACCAGGTATGCGCATGACTGACACCGCGTATAACAAACTCGTTGCCACGGGCGTCAATGAGTTGCCCATTACTGACATGAAATCCCTGCGCCTGTAATCCGTTACTTAATAACAACAAAACAGCAAAGACAAAAAAAAGCCTGTGAACAGAATTTTTCATAAAAACCTCCATTTTTTCTTTTTCTATGAATACAGCTAAACCGGTTTAGCTGTATTGGATATTTTTTCTCCTTTATATTCTTACCTATAGAATAAAACGAAAAAATCTCTTTATTCTATCATACATTTTGTATAAAGGCAAGGACTTTCCGTATCCGACCAGCAATTCTAATTATAGTTGAAACAATAAACATTTGTCTAGTGATAGACACACTCTTACTAGTAAAATATACTTCTCATCATGGGAGGGCAGGAGACCTTCAATATACTATCAGGATTTCTCGAATCAATAGAAGAGG
>JAFGSZ010000053.1 GCA_016934395.1 Bacteroidales bacterium | reverse complement strand
TAATTAATATATATAGATATATAGATATTATATTAACTTTGCAGTTCATTTTTTAATAGTATGGCTCTGATTGAAATCAATAATCGGTATAGTAAACTGGCAGAAGATACATGTTGTCTTTCTTGCGGAGGTGCAGTAAATTATTCTAAGGCAGCAAATGGTGAAATTTGCCTTGACCTGGGAAGTGGCCGGGGTACTGATGTATTGCGGCTTGCAGAAGAGGTAGGTAAAACCGGATTTGTATATGGAGTGGATATTTCTCAGGGAATGCTTGATAAAGCCAACCGTACAGCTGAAAAAATGGGTGTAACGAATGTAAAATTTATCCGTTCTGAACTGGAAGAAATTCCTCTGGATTCTGAAACTGTAGACCTTGTAATCTCCAATTGTACCATAAACCATGCAAAGAATAAAGATCAGGTCTGGAATGAAATATTCAGAATACTAAAAAATAACGGGCGTTTTGTGGTGAGCGATATATATTCATCAGAACCTGTACCTGAGCAGTATCGTAACGATCCTGTTGCAGTGTCGGAATGTTGGGCCGGTTCGGTTACACGTCAGGAATATCTTGATACTCTGGAAAATTCAGGTTTCAAAAATATTCAGATTATTGAGGAAAGCGCCCCTTACCCGAAAGGTAAAATTGAAGTATCCAGTTTTACCATTTCAGGTTTTAAAATTAAATCGTGTTGTTGTTGTTAATCCTTTTATATTTCAATAGTTATGAGAAGTTTAATTAAAAAGCAGGAGCGCAATTCTAAAAAAGTTGCACAATGCTGCGCCAAACAATCAAAAATTGTGGCAGGATGTCATGATTAATTAAAGAATTGTGGGATTAAACCCACAATTCTTTATTCTACTCAATCCTTCAAATATGGAATTTTCGAGACATAATATATTCTCCAGAATAAAAGATTCTGACGACTATTTTATTGTAAACCTGCTGTCTGGAAATGCGGATATACTCACTGCCATGCAAGCCGGTGAGATATTATCAAACAATATATCCAACCCGCAGGAATTTATCGATCGCGGTTACCTGGTAGATCCCGAACAGGAAAAATCACTCTATCGAAAAAAATATCTTGATTTTCTGGATAATCGCGATACTGATGAAATCCAGTTGTTTTTTGTGCCTTCATATGCATGTAATTTTGGTTGTTTTTATTGTTACCAGGATGAATATACCAACCCGTCATTAACTGTTACCTCCGAAATAATCGATGCATTTTTTTCGTACATCGATACTGAATTCGCTTCTCGAAATAAATACATTACCCTTTTTGGCGGAGAACCTCTGCTCCCGGGAAAAAATTTCAGGGAACATATTGCCAGCCTGTTAAAAAAAGCAGGTGACCGTAAAATAGATGTTGCAATAGTAACTAACGGGTACCATCTGGCAGATTATATTCCCATCCTGAAATCAGGATCAATTCGTGAAGTGCAGGTTACCCTTGACGGGACAGCAGACATTCATAATAAAAGACGGCCACTAAAAAACGGACTGGGAACATTCGACAAGATAGTAGAAGGTATCGAACTTGCTTTACAGCACAAACTTCCGGTAAATTTAAGAGTGGTTGTAGATAAAGAAAATATAAAAAACCTGCCTGCTTTGGCACGATTTGCAATAAAAAAGGGATGGACCAAAAATCCACTGTTCAAAACACAACTGGGCAGAAATTATGAATTGCATCACTGCCAGCTTAACCACAATAAGTTATTTACAAGGATTGAGCTATATAATACCCTCTATACTTTACTGCTGGACAATCCTGAAATTCTTGAGTTTCATAAACCTGCATATTCTATTAGTAAATTTCTTTTTGAAAACGGTGAACTACCCGAGCCTCTTTTTGATTCGTGCCCGGGAACAAAAACAGAATGGGCATTTGATTTTACCGGAAATATCTATTCATGCACAGCAACTGTTGGTAAGGAAGGTGAATCACTCGGAACTTTTTTTCCTGAAATAATTAAAAAGGACGATTTAATTGACGAATGGGAAAACCGGGATGTGGTATCTATTAAAGCCTGCAATAATTGTCCTGTGCAACTGGCTTGTGGAGGAGGATGTGCTTCTGTTGCCAAAAACCGGGAAGGGAACATTCAGGCCCCGGATTGTCGTCCAATTAAAGAATTATTAGAACTGGGTATCGGATATTATTTTTATAAAGCACCATGAATTGTGTAAAATGCAAATCAAAAGTTTGCAGAACAAACGAACAATGTAAGACATTATCTGTGGATACGGTTCAATCCCTGGAAGAATACCATAAACCGGAAAATCAGCAAATTGTAAATGCTGCTGCACAATTGGTAGATGACGGCAGGGCCGGCACTTTATCAAGGTTACAGGAAATCATTGAGTTTTCGAAACTAATGAACTATTCAAAATTGGGCATTGCCTATTGTTATGCCATGGAGAATGAAGCCTTGCTGGTGGCTGAAATCATTCGGGATTCAGGATTAAAAATAAATACCGTTTCCTGCACCTGCGGAGGATTATCCCAGGATAAAATTAACCTGGAATCAGAAATCCAAAATGTTTCATGTAATCCTATCACCCAGGCCAGCCAGTTAAACATTGATAAAACAGAATTTGTTATTACTATGGGCTTATGTCTCGGTCACGATATTCTATTTCAAAAATATATACAAGCGCCAAATACTGTCTTGATTGTTAAAGACAGGGTAAATAATCACAATCCACTTAATGAGATTATAAAAATTAATAAAAATGAAAGAAATAAAATTCTCCGATTTTGAATCCGAAGTGCTTCAGGGCGGTAAAGTTGCCCTGGATTTTTATTCAACCGAATGTCCTCCCTGCGAAGCTTTAGCTCCAAAATTCGATAACCTACATGAATTATTTGGTAAAGAAATTAAATTTTTAAAAATTTTTAGGCAGGAAAACCGTGAACTTGCTGATAAGCTTGGAGTAAGTTCCTCCCCTACAGTAATATTTTTTGATAATGGCAAAGAGGTAGGGCAGCGATTGAGCGGCGGAATTAAGCGTTCGGAACTTATTGAAGGTTTTAAAAGCCTGTTGCCTGCCGAACGTATAGAAAAAATAAAATCAACTATAAAACCTTCGGTTACCGAATGTGATGTAGCCATTCTCGGTGGAGGTCCGGGAGGACTTACAGCCGGCCTGTATCTTTGTCAGGCAAAAGTGAATGCTATTCTTATTGATATCGGACTCCCCGGCGGTCATGTTTCCACTACACACCAGGTCTCTAACTATCCGGGATTTATCGATCCGCAACCCGGATATCTTCTTTCTCATTACATGTCGGAACAAACCAAACAATGCGGAACGCAGTATAAAGTTGCCGTAGATGTTACCAAAGTTGACCTGGATAAAAAAGAAGTAACCATTGATGAATTTGAAACCATAAGGGCTAAAAAAATTATTGTGGGCACAGGCACAGCTCCAAACCTGCTTGGTGTTCCGGGTGAAATTGAATTAAAAGGAAACGGGATTTCCTATTGCGCCACCTGCGATGCAAAATATTTTGTTGACAAAGAAGTAATTGTAATTGGTGGAGGAAATTCAGCTATTGAAGAAGCCGATTTTATTTCAAAATTCGCAGGTAAGATTACCGTTGTACATCAGTTCGCCAAGTTGCAGGCTAATAAAACAGCCCAGGAAAAAGCCTTTGCCAATAAAAAGATGAACTTCCTGCTGGAACATGAGCCACGTGCTTTCAGAAAATCCGGAAACAAAGTAGAAGTAGATGTTGAAGATCTTAAGACCAAAAAAATAAAAACACTTACTACAGACGGCGTATTTATTTTTATTGGAATGAAACCAAACATCAGTTTGTTTAAGGGTAAATTTGATCTTGATGACTGGGGATATATTAAAACCGATGATGATAAACGCACCAATATTCCAGGTGTTTTTGCCGTGGGCGACGTATCCAGTAAGAAATACAGGCAAATTACCACCGCCATTGCCGATGGCACTATCGCAGCCATTGCCATTACCAAAGAACTCGACAATTAAAAATATAAGTATTCCGGAATAAGATTGTTTGCTTCTGATAGTTGAAGCAAACAATCTTTTTTATGCACTTCTGTCACATAATATAAAATATCTGCCTATATTTCTTCTATTAAGCCCCGGTTTCATAAATAAAATTTCAAAATCTGACAAATTGCTATCTATATATCTATTTATTTAGATATTTAAATTCATGGTATAGTAATTGATAAGTAAGGTGAAAAATGAGTATAAACTTTATAAATTCATACATATGAAACTGGAACATTTAAACACAGAAACATTTAAAGAAAAGGTTTTTAATTACGAAACAAATAAAGACTGGAAGTTTGAAGGAGAAAGACCTGCAATTATTGATTTTTATGCTGACTGGTGTCAGCCCTGTAAAATAGTTGCCCCGATTCTTGAAGAATTAAAAGAAGAATATGGAGACAAACTCGATATTTTTAAGGTAAATACCGAAGAGCAGCGCGAATTGGCTTCAATTTTCGGTATTCAGAGTATCCCGTCATTATTGTTTATTCCTGCCGAAGGTCAGCCACAAATGGCCATGGGTGCATTACCTAAAGATACTTTTAAGCAGGCTATTTCTGACGTATTACTAATTAACTAAACCTGACCTGATGAAAAAACTTTTTAAGCAATATTGGCTTTATATAGTTTTTATAATTATCGGGGGAATCGGGGGCTATTTGTACTGGTACTATATTGGTTGTACTTCGGGTACCTGTCCTCTGACTTCGAAATGGTACAGCAGTTCGGTTTTTGGCCTGGTAATCGGCTATATTGTTGGAAGTTCGGTACACGAAAAAGTAAATAAAAAAAGTAATACGGTTTCTGAAGATGCAGGCAAATTTTAATACTCTTATTCAAAGTAATACACCTGTGCTGGTGGATTTTTATGCCGACTGGTGCGCCCCATGCAAGATGATGACCCCGGTATTAAAACAGCTTAAAGAAAATCTGGGGGATAAAATAAAAATCATTAAAATAAATGTGGATGCCAATCCGGAAATTTCCGCACGATACCAGATCAGAAGTATTCCGGCAACTATGTTGTTTAAAAACGGACAGGTTAAATGGAGTGGTGTAGGTGTATTGCCTGCCCATCAGTTACAGCATTCAATTATTCAGCATATAGAGATTAATTGATTTTATTCTGAATATATGTATCTTAACGGCTTATAATTCTTTGAATTTTATAAATTGTTATTTTCCTTTAAATAGAAATTATCCGGAAAATAAAATAAATCGGCCCTGAGGTATGAATGCAGATGAGTTTACCGAATTATTTATTGAGGAGTTGCGATCAAATCCGGAACTCACAGATTATTACAGAATCGTAAATAAAGATTCATTATTACCATTCCGAAAAGCCTATTTTCATCAACGGCTGCAATATGTATATGATCAGGTTAAAACTCCTGAAAGCAGCATTTGGGATGTAGGTTGCGGATATGCCACAACCAGTATTTTTCTTGCCCTGAACGGGCATAAACTTACAGGTTCTACACTGGAATACTATTATGGTAAAATTGAAAAACGCCTGGAATACTGGTCAAAATTTGGTAGCCTGGATACTTTAACAATCAAATATGAGAACCTGTTTGATACCTCTTATCCGAAAAAAAATTTTGATGTAATACTGGCACAGGATACGCTTCACCATCTTGAACCTATTGTTGAAGCTCTGGAAATCATGGGAAATTCACTGGCTAAAGAGGGTAAAATGATAGTAAGTGAAGAAAACGGGAACAACATAATAAATAACCTTAAGAATTTTAAGCGCAGGGGTTTTAAACGGATTACTGCTTATTACGATGATCAACTGCAAAAAACCATCCTCTTTGGAAATGAAAATACCAGAAGTTTAAAAGCCTGGCAAAAATTACTCGAAAACAAAAATTTTAGTATAGACCATTATGAATACATCAGGCTGTATCCGCCGTTTTATTATCATAATATAGATTATAATACGGTGATTGACTCTGAGCAAAAAATCTGGAGGAAAAATAAACTGCTTCGTGAGCTATTGTTTTTCGGAATAAATTTTACAGCCTCAAAATTTCACGATTAGAAATACTCCTTCTTATAATAAATTGAAAAACAGGATCAATTTTTTGAATTCTTTCTTAAATTTATCTATATATTAAACTTAAAATTTTAACATTATGAAATGCAATGTTGGTACTACTGACAAGATCATCAGAATTATTTTAGCACTGATCATCGGAATTGCAGGATTTTATTTTAAAAGCTGGTGGGGGCTTATCGGGTTAATCCCTTTGCTTACCGCAATATTTGGATTTTGCCCTGCATACTTACCTTTTAAAATAAGCACCTGCAAAACTAAAGAATAAGGAATAAAACCTAAAAAGGCTGTTTAAGAAATCTACAAAAAAAGCCACATCTCCTAATATTTGGAATGTGGCTTTTTATATTTTATTAAAATGGGTTGCCTTCTAAAATCCTTAGGTAGGATTTCCCTATAAAATCTTAATAATATTTTCAAGCTTTGCCTGCACAGTGGCGGCAATTTCTTCTAATTTAGAATTTCCCACAGCCTGCATGGATACTCCGGGATTAATTGCAGCAACCTCTACGCCCCCATCAGCAGTTTCCTGGATAATAAAATTACAGGGCAGCATAGTGCCAATTTTATCTTCCAGTTGCAGGGCTTTGTGAGCAAATGCCGGATTACAGGTCCCGAGAATTTTATATCTTCTGAAATCCACGTTTAATTTTTCTTTAAGTTTTGCCTGCATATTTATTTCGGAAACAATCCCAAACCCTTCTGTTTTTAAGGATTCAGCCAACCGGCTTTCTGCTTTTTCAAAGGATATATCTAAAGTTTTTGCTATATAATAATTCATGGTGGTTTTTGGTTTATTAAATTATTGAACTAATGATATATTACAGTTTAATGATATAAACCAATAAATTTAATTTTGGTTTAATCGAAATTCATATTTATAGTTGTCCGGATAATTAAGTAAAATATTTCTTCCGAAACCACAAGGCCACATTCACCAGACTAATAAGCACCGGAACTTCTACCAGGGGACCAATAACTGCAGCAAAAGCTTCGCCCGAATGAATGCCAAAAACAGCGATTGACACAGCAATGGCTAGCTCAAAATTATTACTGGCCGCTGTAAACGAAATGGCGGCAGTTTTGGAATAACCGGCCCCGATCTTTTTTCCCATAAAAAAAGATACCAGGAACATGATCACAAAATAAATAATTAGTGGAATGGCAATGCGAACCACATCCAGGGGAATTTTAACTATATATTCACCCTTTAGAGAAAACATTATAATAATTGTGAACAAGAGCGCTATTAAGGTTATCGGGCTGATTTTGGGTATAAATTTTTTATGATACCAGTCCTTGCTCTTTACCCGGATAAGAATAAAGCGGGTTAAAAATCCTGCTATAAAAGGAATTCCCAGGTATATAAAAACACTTTTAGCAATTTGCCCAATGGTAATGTCTACCTTAAACGATTGTATGCCGAGCCAATTTGGTATAATAGTGAGGAAAATATAAGCGTAAAACGAAAAAAACAATACCTGGAAAATGGAATTAAAAGCCACCAGTCCGGCAGCATATTCAGTATCGCCTTTTGCCAGTTCGTTCCATACAATAACCATGGCAATACAACGGGCCAGGCCTATCATTATTAAACCGGCCATATAATGCGGGTAATCGCGCAAAAACAGAAATGCAAGGGCAAACATTAATACCGGACCGATCAGCCAGTTTTGTACCAGCGATAACCCAAGAATTTTAACATTTCGAAATACATCTTTTAATTCTTCGTAACGCACTTTAGCCAGTGGAGGATACATCATCACAATCAAGCCAATGGCAATAGGGATATTGGTAGTTCCGGAACTCATAGAATCCCAAAACTCTGCCATGGCCGGGAATATATATCCCGATCCCACTCCTATAGCCATTGCCAAAAATATCCACAAGGTGAGGAACCTGTCTAAAAATGAAAGGCGCTTTGTTGTGCTCATAATACTAGATTTTTATCCCGGTGACGGTTATGCTGTAAATTCCGGCCCCTGAATTTCTGTAATCAGAAATCTCCTCCTTAGAAATATATTCCAGAAAAATAGCATCAGGCAAAGGAGTATAAATTTCTCTTTTTATATTTATGTCAGAAAACCCTGCCTTTTTAATTATTTCCAGATAGTATTCTTTTTGTTCAGCACCGGAAACACATCCGGCATACATGGCAGCAACATCACGAACCTTTTCGGGAAGTTTCCCATTGAGTACAATATCTGAAACACAAAAATGCCCGCCGGTTTTAAGAACACGGAATATCTCATTAAACGCTTTTTCCTTATCAGGATCAAGGTTTAAAACACAATTGCTGATGATTACATCAAAAGAATTATTTGGCAAGGGCATATTCTCAATATCCCCCTTTACAAATTTTACATTTGAATACACGAGTTTCTGATTGTTCTCACAGGCTTTTTCTATCATCTTATCAGTAAAGTCCAGACCTGTAACTTTTCCGGCTTCTCCCACAAGGGCGCGGGCCACAAAACAGTCGTTCCCTGCACCCGATCCCAGGTCAAGCACAGCATCACCCGGTTTGATCCCTGCATGTTCGGTAGGTATTCCGCATCCCAGGCTTAGATCGGCATCTTTACAATATCCTTTTTGTTTTGCATAATCTTCGCTGAAAATAGTATATTCCGGTTCAGCTCCTGAACAACAGCATGTTGATTTTGCGATTACAATATCACTGTATTTATCTTTTACTATAGCCTTTAATTCTTCCGGATTTTTCATGATTGTCGGATTTGGGTTTTAAAAAATTCAAAAAAACCTTCGTTAATTTCATCACGCACCCTGCGAAATACCGCCAGTATTTCTTCTTCCGTGCCTGTGGCATCTGCAGGATCATCGAATCCAATGTGCAGGCGGGTTTTTACCTTTCCCAGGAAAGCCGGACAACTTTCATTTGCCCCTCCGCAAACCGTGATTACATAATCCCATGCCTGATCGAGGAATTGCTCAACTGATTTAGGCCGGTTTTGGCTAAGGTTTATCCCCTTTTCATTCATAACCTTTATAGCGATTGGATGGACCGAACCTGAAGGTGCGGTTCCTGCAGAATAAACTTCAAGGTTATTATCATATGATTTTAAAAAACCCTCGGCCATCTGACTGCGGCAAGAGTTGCCTGTGCATAATATCAGAATCTTAGTCTTCATATTTACTTCTCGATTTTAAACGTTTGAAATACTTCCTGAGCTTTAAAAAAATCACAAAACACCTTGCTGGCGATTTCCCAGTTTTTTGGATCTAAACAATAACATACTCTTGGGGGCTCAATTTGCCCGGTTATCAGTCCCGATGCTTTTAGTTCTTTCAGATGTTGAGAAACCGTGGCCTGTGCCAGGGGCAATTCGGAAACAATATCACCGCAAAAACACGAATTGCTTTTCGAAAGTATTTTCAGAATAGCTACCCGGGCAGGATGCGATAGCGCTTTGGCAAACCGGGCAATCTGCTCCATATCTTTAGGAAATTCAACACTCCTTGCATGTGTCATGTATTTTTATTTTAATTTGTATATCGCAAATATACGATGAATAAATTAAATCCTTTTCTATCACCAGAAAAAAATGATTTATTTGCATAAAAATATTTTTTATTCCTTAAAAAATTGACATTTAATAAATTACACGGTACATTTGTAATATACCTAATTGCTCTTCTCCTTGTGAAGACTTTATTATTTCCTGAAATACCACTAACCATATGCAGGTGTACATTGCCTCCATTGTTCTGTATCCTTATTCCTAACCAAAATTTATTACCATGAAATTAAAATCAATTGTATTCAGTTTTTCATTTGTCTTTTTTTTATTATCATCGTGTACAAATATTCCAACGGATATCCGTTCAGGTAACTGGCATTATTTTACCGATTTCGGAGAATTTACATTAACTGTAAGTCCTGATGGAAATTCAATCACAGGTGTCAAATATAAAATTTATTGCGGCCAGCAAAGCCCAACCGGATCTTATGAGTTACCGGAAGATTTTCCCGGTTCAGCGATCGAAAAAAATAAGTTCGATTTATCTCTCACGGTGGCTGGACAGATTACAATTACCAACTGGAAAGCAAAATTTAACCGTGAAGGAAATACTTTATCGGGAACATGGAGCGTAGTAGAAGGATTGTGTTCAAAGGAATTTAGTATTACCAGATAAAATAATTGCCTGTAATTATTTTCGGGTAAATATTTTAATAACCCGGGGATTTGTTTTAACTTATTCGGTCTTATTCAAAATATTCGTCGTATTTATTGAGATATTAATACTTCGAACCAACCGTGTTCAGCATTTATGAACAAAACTACCTCATAATGCTTACACTCTGCTGTAACTTTATATCTTTTGATGAAGCGCCAAGCATAATGTTTACAGTGTCTTTTTCCACAATGAATTGATGTTTTTCCACATCCCAGTATGCCAGGTCTTCGAGCAACAAAGTTAACTGTACCGTTTTTGTTTCCCCACGGTCGAGAAATACCCTTTCAAAACCCTTAAGCTCAATGTTAGGCCGCTGAACTTTGGAATCCAGATGGTTAACATAAAGCTGGACTACCTCATCTCCTGCATATTTCCCGGTATTTGAAATTTTAACGCTCACGTCAATTGTACCTTCTGTTTTTATATTCGAAGTATTCACCTTCATCCCGGAATAATCAAAAGTAGAATAGCTTAGTCCGTAACCAAAAGCATACAATGGCTTTTCAGTAAAATACATATAAGTCCTTCTGTTACGGATATTATAATCCATCATTTCCGGCAATTGTTCCATTGAAGAAGGCCATGTCTGATTTAGCCGGCCGCCCGGATTATAATCGCCAAACAGAACATCAGCAAGTGCATTTCCGAGTTCCTGGCTATTGTTGGCCATGTGCAATATAGCGGGAATATTTTCCTGGCTCCAGTTTATGGCATAGGGAAAATTGCTGATCAATACCATGATGGTATTTTTATTAACCGCATATACCTGTTTTACGAGTTCTTCCTGCTCAAGCGTGAGTGATTTCCGGTCTACAGCTTCCCGGCCAAAACTCGGTGTGGGGCATTCCGCCCAACCGGCTCCATTGCAGGTAGGGTGATTTCCAACCACCACAATAACCACATCAGCATCTCGGGCAATGTTCACAGCCGAGTCACCGGCATTTGATTTCGCATAGTTTATTTTTATTTTCTCACCCGCTTTTTTGGTAATACCTTCCAGAGGGCTCACCGTATAAGGCGGGGTTCCGCTATACCAGTCGAGCAACACTTCATCTGCCCTGGGGCCGATTACAGCTATTGATTTGATCTTTTTCGAATTCAGGGGCAGGGTCTTGTTTTCATTTTTCAACAACACAATTGATTTTTGGGTAACCTCAAGCGCTGCTTTCCTGTGTTTTTCCGACCACCACGGTGCTGCCGTGTCAGCTACACCGATAGCATTATACGGAACCATTTCCGGAGGATCCAGCATACCGAGTTTTATCATTACCCTGAAATTTCCTCTTAATACACTATCCAAATCTGCTTCAGAAACATAGCCATTAGCCAGTGCACCATAAACACCTTCCACATACCGGTCCAGAAACTGGTTAATGCCTGCCTGGAGGCAGGCTGCAGCAGCTTTATACAAGTCTGGATAATATTTATGACGGCTTACTAGCATAGTAAAAGCTCCCCCATCTGTACAAATAATCCCATCCTGTCCCCATTCGTTTACTGTAATATTTTTTAGCATGGGGTGCACCGTGCAGGGAATGCCGTTATAAGAATTATAGGCAGCCATATATGCCCTGGAGCCTCCTTTTGTTACCCCTTTGAAAAAAGGATATGAATAATACTCCCTCCACAGTCTTTCATCAAAATCGGAAGATGAACTGTCGCGTCCGTTTTCGTTGCTGTTTGCCAGAAAATGTTTCATCAGCGATGCCGTGCGCCAGTACCTGGGATGATCACCCTGTAGTCCTTTTACAAAAGATACTGTTAGTTCTGCTGCTAAAAATGGATCTTCTCCGTAACACTCTTCCGTTCGGCCCCATCTGGGATCTCTGCCTAAATCGGCATTGGGGGCACGGACAACCAGCCCGCCGCGTTTATAATTTTCGTTTTGAAATAAAAACCGGGTTTCAAATCCTTCCAATTCGGCCACTCTTTTTATAGATTCCCTGTCCCATGTTTCTCCTAATCCATATGCCTGGGGAAAAATTGTGGTGGCCGTAGGATTTCTACTCCCCCAGTTGCTGGGTCCCCCCTGCGCCAGTCCATGCAATCCTTCCACATGCCGGGTACCTTTCACTCCCAGCCTGGGAACGCTGGCATCAGTGCTCAGACAAACAACTTTTTCATCAAGAGTCATTAGTGACAGAAGGTTATCGATCCTTTCTTCTGCGGGCAGTTCCGGATTTTGGAAAGGATATTCATATTGACCGTGTATCAAAAAAACACTCAGAAAATTTACTATTAGAATAGTGATCAGACGTAGAGTCCTTTTCATGGTTTTAATTCAATTACGGATTATTATTTAGAAAAAAAACGTACCTGCTTTTTTTGCACAGGCACGATCAGGAATTTCTATTCTGGAAAAACGGATATTTTAAATTTTACTTTCCCGGCAAAAGGATCGTTTTTTAAAACAAACTTCCCATCCTGCTTTTTTAGGCTAAGGATTTGCAGTTTGTTATTTTCAGGAAGACAAATTTTTCCTTCTGCTTCAACAGATTTAGCTCCAAAAACCTTTAATTCCAGTTTCGACCAATCCATTTCCATGGTGGATTGTGCCAGTTTAATCACAGGGATCACCGTTCCAGCTTTTATCAGCATCACCAAAGGGATTTCTCCCGTCTGAATCGTATGCCATCCGGCGGTATATTCTTTTCCGGTCTGGTAATCGATCCATTGCCCCGGGGGCAGGTACACATTCCTTGAGGTACCGTTTTCAAACATTGGAGCTACCAGGATATCTGAGCCAAAAAGATATTGATTATCCACCAGCCATGAACCTGGGTCGTCCGGGTATTCGACAAACAACGCCCTGACCATGGGCAGGCCGTTTTCACTGCTGTGTTTTGCCTGGGCATAAATATAGGGCATTAAGGTATAGCGCATATCAGCAGCAAGGCGAAAAGCATTCATAAAATCTTCACCGTATTCCCAGGGTTCGGTAGGTGGAGCGCCATGACTGCGGGTATGTGAGGTTAGCATGCCAAAAGGCGTCCAACGGCGATAAATATCCTCAGGTGTTTTAAGTACAAAGCCTCCAATATCGTGCGCCCAGAAGGTAAATCCGGAAAGGCCGATAGAAAGTCCGGCCCTGAGCGTTGCCGCCATGGCCGTATTGGTATTGGCCGGGTCACCGCCCCAATGTACCGGGTAGCGCTGACTGCCAGACCAGGCGCTGCGTGCCCACATAATATCTTCTCCGTTTATTTCATGCGTAATATCAGCTACAGCTTTATTATATCGTAAAGGGTACAGATTATGCTCGTAAAAACCGGTGCGTCCCGATGCATAAATTCCCGTGTAGGGAGCTGCTTCACCAAAGTCAACTTTTATGGCTCCCACTCCCAGTTTTAATAACCCGGCAATCTTTTCCTGATACCACTTCACCGCATCAGGATTCGAAAAATCAAGTACAGCATCTTCATAAGGAAGGTTCCCTTTATTGTCTTTTACATACAATCTCTTTTCTATAATTTCCGGAAACAGAGTATTGTTGGGTACAAAATAAGGCAACTGCCACAGACAGGTATGGAAGCCCTGTTTTTTCAGGTCGGCAATCATTTTTTCCGCATTGCTGAACCGAGAGGTCGAGAATTGATAATCACACCGCCAGTCTACTTCAAACCAGCCGGTATCAAAATGGATCACATCACAGGGGATTTTATTCACCCTGAGTTTGTCAGCTACGGCCCTTCCCTCTTCTTCTGAAAAATAGGTTATCCGGCTCATCCAGAAACCAAAAGACCACAGTGGCGGCATATTGGCTTTCCCCGTAAGGTCGGTATATTCATCAAGGATATCTTTGGGTTTGCCCAGAAATACAAACAGGTCCAGTTCTTCATCCCCAATCATCAAGGAGCTTACTCCGCTGAAATATTTACCAAAATCACAGGTTATGGGGGTAGATGTATGCATAAACATCCCGTATCCGCGGCTGCTCATAAAAAAGGGTATGGGTTTGTACATGGTCTCATTTTGTGTGCCGTTGGCATCGTCGGTGCACAACACCACTTTCTGGCCCCGTTTGTTAAATTCAGTAAAGGATTCCCCGCAACCAAAAATTTTCTCATCGGGCGAAAGTGTAAATACGGCATCCATACTTGTGGAATAATCCGAAGAACGGCGTACATAAGAAAACGGAAGCACAGGTGTAAAAGTGGAATTATTATCAGCAGCATGATTACTGCGGGTAAGAAGTTTCCCTGCCGCATCGTAAAATTCCACATGCCAGGGATATTGGGTAATAATCACTGACCCAAAATCACTGGTATATTTATGCCCGTTGGGAATTTTTGAGTATTTCCATGAATTATCTTTAGCAGCTTTCCCATTTAAAAGCATCAAAGATTCCAAATCAGATTTTACCTCAAACCTTGATTTTATGCGTATCCTAATTGTTTTTGGAGAAACAAACTCCAGGGAAAACGGCATACGCGGGGAGGCTTCATATTCCACTGCGGGAAATTCGTTGGCTTCCACCGGTCTCAGTGCACCGAGCATATTGTTAAATGCCTGCCGGGTAACATATTCGTTTCGTACAAACTTTATCTTTCCCTGACCTGTAGCCGGATCAAACTCAGCCAGACTGTCGGCGAGATAATATGTGTTTGAAAAATCACGAAAATCCCCGCTGATATCTATGGGTTCATTTAGCAGTCTTGTTGGGGGTGCTGAATACGGAATCTGCCCCTGAAGACTGAACAACTGAATAAAACTTATTAAAATACTAAAGTGGATAATTTTTCTCATTATTGGATTTGGTTAAAATTATAGTTTGGATTAAGATACCGCAATTTTTTAAAAATCTTTTAATAAAGCCGTTGTTAAATGATAAAAAAGCCGGCATAAAATGTAAAATAAATAGTAAATATCAGAATAAAATATAAGATGATACAAACTTCTTATACATTTCGTCTTTGGATATTGCAGGCGGGTCCATCAAAAATTTTAACTAACAGAATATCTATAAATAATAGAATCCTATTCTTTTAACAACCTCCAGGCAAACCACAATACCGGGGCCTGTCCGTGAAAATCGCCGGTTACGGTTGGCCGGTTCAGATAATAATTGATATCTGTGCTTTGTCCTGTACCTACACAAACGTCGTTAATCTTACCTTCTTCATTTATATGGTCTGTTAGGGCCAGCCAGGCTTTCTGATAAGCAGGTTCAAAATCCTTGCGGCCCAGGATTCCCTTATCCACACCAACAGCCATAGCATATCCAAACATGCCTGTGCAGGAGGTTTCTTTCCATGATGAATCTACATCCACCAGTTGCCGCCACATGCCGTCTTCAGCCTGGAACTTCAGCAGGGAATTCATCATTTTTTTATATCCTTCAACAATTGCTATGTATTGGGGATGATCTTCCGGGATTTCAGAGATCACCTCAGCAAGGCCCGCAGCCACCCATCCATTTCCCCTGCCCCAGAAAAAGGGAGCATTTTCACCATGAAAAAACAAGCCGTTGGATTGTTGCAGTTTTTCAAGATAAGTCACAATTTCCAAAGCTGCCCGATCAAGGTAAATGGTATTTCCGGTAACCCGGTAAGCTTGTACCTGCAGGCTGGCAATCATATACATGTCATCAATCCAGAAGCGGGTTTGATTGGTTAAGCCATCCGGTAACGGATCTCCCCATTGCCTGTCGGCCAGATCGATACCCTGCTCAAAAAAAACAGGGTTATGTTTTTGTTTATACAATTCCAGGGGTAAAATGCCATACACGTTGGCATCCACATGATTGGCTGTGTTTGGCAGACTATCTGTGATTACTCTCATATACCGCTCTGATAAACGGTTCAATGTAGTATCGTCACGGATTAGTCCGGCCAGGCGAGCCGCTCCAAAAGCGGTACATACTTCTGCGTAATGCACGGCTGTGGCATGCTCGGTTTCATACATCATAAATCCGGGACGTGAAAGTAAATCTTCAATGATAAGTTTTGCCACTTTTTCCGGGGATTTGTCTGCAGGCCAAAAGTCCTCTTGTGGATGTAAACAGGAAAAAAGTCCTAAACATATCGTAAATATACATCCGATAAGTATTTTCATAATCAAAATTAATAATATAAATGGTAAAGCTATTTTCGTAAAAGCACCTGTAAAATACAATATTCTCTTTTTAAATCAAAGCAGTATTATAAAATCTGAGTGAGAGGGAAGAGTTAGAAGTTTGAAGCTAGTAGTAAAAGAGGAGGCAGTAGGCAGTGAGCAGGAGACAGGAGGCAGGAGGTAGCAGGGAGGAGTTAGAATGCTTCCTCTGATAATTCTTATCCACATCCGGATGATCCGGTTTTATTGAATCCATTTCGAATTTGGTACCCAAATACAATAGGTTTTAAACAAAAAGACTGACCAGCAATACCAGGGCAAATCCAACCACAGATATAAGGGTTTCCATGATGGTCCATGTTTTTAGGGTTTCTTTTTCATTCATACCAAGGTATTTCCCTACCAGCCAAAAGCCGCTGTCGTTTACATGCGAAAGAATGGTAGCTCCGGCTGCAATGGCTAGTACAATCAAGGCCTTATCAATCTGGCTAAGGTCAAAAATTGTAAGCATCGGCGCCATAATCCCGGCTGCAGTAATCATCGAAACCGTGGCCGAGCCCTGTATTACCCGGACTACCACGGCAATAATATATGCAAGCACAATCGGGGGCATGGATGAAGCAGCCAGTTTTTCTGCCAGCATACCGCCTACTCCGCTATCGATTAATATCTGTTTGAACACTCCACCGGCCCCGGTTACCAGAATTATCAAACCGGCAGGCCCCAGGGCTTTATTCGATAGTTTCATCAACTGGTCTTTACTGAATCCTCGTTTTACACCCAGAACATACAGGGCCAGCAGGGTGGAAATTATCAGTGCGGTAAAAGGATGCCCAAGTAAACCCACGATATTATAGAAATTTTTGTTCTGCAGAATTCCTTCAGTATACAAAACTTCAGTAACCGAATTGGCCACAATCAGCAACAACGGCAAGGCAATAATCAGAATAATAATGCGAAAGGAAGGCAGGGACTTTTGTTCAGTTCCCGGTTCTTTTTCAACAAAATAATCGGGAGCAGGGATATAGATTTTTTTGCTGATATACTTACCAAAAACAGGACCGGCAATAATAGCAGTCGGTAAGCCTATAATAAATCCCATAATGATGATCCATCCCAATTGTGCATCCAGAATTTCGGCCACAGCTACCGGTCCGGGTGTAGGCGGAATAAACGAATGGGTAACCGCAAGTCCGGCCAGCAAGGGAATAGCATAATATAATATGGAGCGTTTGGAATGTTTAGTCAACTCATACACTATAGGGATCAGGATGATAAATCCCACATCCAGAAACACTGGGATGGCAACAATAAAACCTGTTAATACCAATGCCCATGAAGCCCGTTTTTCACCAAAATGTTTTAGCAAATACTGGGCTATCGACTCTGCCCCGCCTGAAGATTCAAGCATCTGTCCAAAAATAGCGCCCAGGCCAACCACCGTAGCCACAAAACCCAGCGTGTTGCCCATACCATTTTTCATGCTTTCGATAATCGGCTTAAAATCCATCCCGGTGACCACGCCAACCACAATACTCACAATCAACAAGGAGATAAAGGCATGAATTTTTAACTTCAGCACAAGGAATAACAATAGCAGGATGGTAAAAGCGATACCGATTAACAGTAAAAGTTCATTCATGATTATATGCTCAGGTTTATGAGGTTTTAAAATGTTATTTTTTAACTGGCTGGTTGTTTATTCTCCCATCAAGGCCTGCCCCTGTTTCCGGTATTAAGGGAAATTTCACCGGGGCATTATCCCGGTTCGACCGGTAAATAGCAGTAAATAACTCTACCGTTTTCCGACCTTCCTTTCCGCTGACCGAAGGCTCGCGCCCTTCAATCAACGCTGCAAGAAAATCGTTAATCTGCAATCCGATGTAATATTCAGCCGCATCGATACGATTAAAAAAATCACTGTCTTCTTTGTTCCATTTTTCAAGCAGACTTTCCTCACCCGGAACGGTCCAGATATCATTTACCGGGGGTTCCAGCACGGAAGACTGCCCCGCAATAAACATAGCGCCCCCTTCGGTTTGTGCACCCACTGATGCCCCATTGCTCCCATGGATATGGATTTTCCCGTATATCCCGGGTTTTTGTGAATTACTCAGAATTATGTTCCCTACCGCAGCATCTTTAAATTGAACCACGGCCACTGCCGTGTCTTCCACTTCAATATACGGATGGTTGAGGTTACGGGTAACCGCATACACCTGATTTATCGGCCCCATAAGCCATTGAAAAAGATCCAGCTGATGGGGAGCCTGATTGACCAATACGCCACCGCCTTCGGTTTCCCACTTGCCGCGCCAGGGATCGCTGTTGTAATACGCTTCATCACGCCATCCTAATATAATAATGTGCCCCAATACAGGCTTGCCAATTTTACCTTCATCAATAACTTTTTTCATCCGTTTTACCGGTTCATAAAACCGGCGCTGACTGATTACGCCAAGGGTCACCTTGTTTTTTTCGGCGGCCTCGAGCATAGCATCACAGTCCTGCAGGGTGCTGGCCATAGGTTTTTCAATGAGGCAGTGAACACCTAAATTTGCAGCTTTTATAACCGGGTCACGATGATATGGATGTGGTGTGCACACCAGTAAAGCCTGTACATTTTCCTTTTTAATCATCACCTCCAGATCGGTATAAGCATTTACCCCGTATTCAGCAGCAAAATTTTCTACCTTTGGGAGTGTGCGGCCACACACCGCCACAAATTCCGCAAACTCAGAATTTACGAGTCCTTTTGCGTGTAAATGGGCGACCTTTCCCGGCCCGACAATTGCCGTACGTATTCTAGTCATAGTTATTATTCAGGTTGAAGAATCACTTTCACTAAGCCCTTTTCTTTGTTATATAAACGTTGAAACCAATCAGCACCTTCCGACAAGGGAGCCTCAGCGCTAAGCAACGGATTTACGTTTATTTTACCGGCCGCCATTAAATCCAGCACGGCCGGGTATTCACCGCAAATGGCGCAACTTCCCTGCACTTTAATCTGACGGGTAACCACTGATTGTAAGGGGAACTGAATATCAGTGGAAAGGTTACCGAGCAGGGTTACACTTCCGCCCTTTCGCACACTTTCAATGGCAAGTTTTACGGTTTCCTGAATCCCCACGGCTTCAAAAGCCTTATCGGCACCACGGCTATTTGTCAGCTTTATGATCTCAACTTGTAAGCCAGGCAACTTGCCATTCAAACAATGGGTGGCTCCTAGTTGAGCCGCCAGTTTCAATTTTTCTTCATCCAGGTCAACTGCAATAATTTTACCGCAACCGGCAACTTTCAGTAGTTGAATGATAAACAGTCCAATCATGCCGGTCCCCACCACTACAACCGAATCATTAACCTCGGGGGTTGCCAGCGAAAGTGCATGCAAAGCAACAGCTACCGGTTCCACCATGGCAGCCTGCGTAAAACTAACCTGTTCGGGTAAACGGTACAATATATGCTTTGGCACAGCCACATATTCGGCAAAAGCGCCATGCCTGCGGTATTCATTGCAAGAAACGCCCATCACCACCCGGTTATCACTCAGATTGTACAAGCCTTTCCGGGTATACCAGTCATCGAGCCGGTAAATAGTCGAATCAAAAGTAACGCGTTCACCAATCTGCCAATCGCCTACATTTTTGCCAACTTCGGAAATAATTCCCGCAGCTTCGTGCCCCATAATAACAGGAGGAATTCTCCGCCCTGTACTGCCGTCCATACCATGGACATCACTCCCGCAAATACCGGCTGCCTTTACCTGAACTAATACCTCATCATCAGTAATAACAGGCTTTTCAACGTCTTTATAGCTAAAAGAATTATACGCATCAAGAACCAGTGCTTTCATGCTTTTATAATTTCATGCACTAAGATAAGAAATCAAAAAAAAATTCCCCGGGTGCGGATCTTT
>JAFGSZ010000052.1 GCA_016934395.1 Bacteroidales bacterium | reverse complement strand
ATCTGCAAGCGCACTAGTACTTACGGCAAAAACATAGGTAAGGCTTTTATCGTATTTTAAAACATTTTTTAATTTATTCAATATCGCATCCTTATATGTTTTGGAAAATAGCAACAGGTTCAATGCAGAGCCAAAAACCATAGTGCCTAATTCTGTTTTATCCAATATCTTTTCCGCCTTTTTAATAGTTTCATCCCATATTTCAGGTTTTATCATGTTTGACTGAATAGTGTTATTACTTATTTTTTTACAACCTTTGGCATTAGGATCAAATTCAATAAAAACTATTTTTTTATGATAATTTTCAAGATTTACATTATAAAGTTTTTTCATTGCCGATATTACCAATTCGCCCTTAGGATATTGTAAGGGTATACCAATTAAAGAACCTCCGGCCTTTAACCAGCTTGCAACGAAAGCAAATTCTACCAATGGTTTTCCTGTTCCGCCGGGACCGCTTATAAGAGTTGACGACGGCACCAGAATACCTTCCGGTAACAACTCATCAAGCCATTTAATATTTGTTTTTAGCTTTGTCATGATTTATGATCTTAATAATAATTTTGTTTTCAAGTTTTTTAAATCAGAAAATTAAAACTAATCTTAATAAGCAGTGTCATATTCCCTCACCAGCAATTTTTAAACCACATTCAGGGCATTTCCCATTTTTAATATGATTATGTGTTATCCCAAAATCCTGCCGTTCAATTAGTAATGCTCCACATAGAGGACATTTGGTATCTGAATCGCCAGGTAATGCAATATTGTCTATATAAACGTAATGAAGCCCTTCTTCCAAGCCAATGTATTTGGCCATTTGTAAAGTTTTTACTGATGTTGGAGGTATGTCTTTCATTTTATAGCCGGAGAAAAACCGGCTGATATGCCAAGGCACATTTTTGCCTAATTCAGCAGCTATAAAATTTGCCATCCCGCGTATTTCTTCGGGACCATCATTAATGCCGGGAATAATCAAACTGGTTACCTCGAGCCAGATATCCATTTGTTTTATTTTTTTCAGGTTATCAAGCACAGGCTGTAACCGGGCGCCGATAATTCGACGGTATGTTTCATCCCGGTATGACTTCAAATCAACATTTATTGCATCAAGATAAGGATGGATCATATCGAGCATTTCTCTGGTCATATATCCATTTGACACATAAATATTTTTAATTTTTGCTTCTTTTGCCAAGCGGGCAGTATCGAAACTATATTCAAAAAATATAGTAGGTTCGGTATAGGTATATGCAATACTTGTACAATTGGTTTGTTCGGCGTTTCTTATTATCTGTTCTGGTGTTATATCAATTCCCGATTTTAAAATTTCATAATTGTTTATTTGTGAAATATCCCAATTCTGGCAAAAACGGCAGCGAAAATTGCAACCGGGTGTGGCAATTGAATAGGCTTTTGACCCGGGATAGAAATGGTATAATGGCTTTTTTTCTATCGGATCAATATGTTGTGCAATTGTCCGGCCATATACTTTAGTATAGAGAATTCCCTCAATATTCTCTCTTACTTTGCATATTCCTGCTTTTCCGTCGTGAATCACGCATCGGTGTGTGCAAAGGTCACATCGGATTTTTTCTTTATCAAGCTTTTGATATAATAAGGCTTCCCTCATAATATGGACAACATTCTGTCAAGTGCAATGGCTGCTTTCTCACTTGTTTCTTCCGGAACATGTACTTTATATTCCATTCTCTCCAGTGCCAGTTTTATTTTTTCCAGGGTGATTATATTCATACCTTCACATAAAGTATTAACAGGATAAAATTCTTTATCGGGATTATCTGATTTTAAACGATATATAAAATTATCTTCAGTACCAACTATAAATTCTTTTTGCTGAGATTTTTTTACATACTTTGACATTTGAGAAGTACTTCCTGTAAAATCAGCCATATGCCTTACAGCGGAAATACATTCCGGATGGACAATAATTTCAGCTTTGGGGTGCTTTTCTTTCAAGGATTGTATCGCACCAGGCTTAATATTTTCATGTACATAACAGAATCCATCCCACAAGCTAATATTTTTGTCCGAATGTTCGGCTGTATAAGAACCCAGATTTCGGTCAGGTACAAACAAAACAGAATTATAAGATAAGGAATTAACAACGTCAACGGCATTGGATGAAGTGCAACAGATATCAGATACAGCTTTTAACTCTGCAGAACTGTTCACATAACTGACAATAGCTAATCCGTGATTTTGATTCTTTAATTTTAAAATTTGTTCACTAGTAGCCATATCTGCTAAACCGCATCCAGCATTTTTATCAGGTAAAAGAATAGTTTTATAGGAATTCAGGATGGCTGCAGTTTCCGCCATAAACTGAACACCGCAAAAGACAATTACATCTGCTTTTGTGTTAACAGCCATTCTGCTCAAATCCAACGAATCGCCCACATAATCAGCAATATCCTGTACTTCGCCCCTTTGGTAAACATGGGCCAGGATAATTGCGTTTCGTTCTTTTTTAAGTTTCTGAATGGATGCTGTCAGTTTCTGAAGGTTTGTCATGATTATTATTATTTATTATTAACATCTGCTATCAAAAAGCACGGTACCTATCCTTACGATATTGGCCCCTTCTTGAATGGCAATCTGGTAACTGTTGCTCATTCCCATAGATAAAAATCGCATTTCAATATTAGGTATTCCTTCATTTTTTACTTGGTCAAATAAAGATTTGGTAGCTTTGAAATAGGGCCTGGCGTTTTCGGGGCTTCCAAAACGCGGACCCATAGTCATTAATCCCTGTATGCGCAAATTCGGCAAATCATGTATTAGCTTTATCAGCGAGTATACATTTTCAGGTAAAACACCGGTTTTATTGGATTCTTTCCCACTGTTAATTTCAATAAGAACAGGCATTACCTTCCCGATTGAAACACACTGTTTATTTACCATTTCGGCTAGTTCTACAGAATCTATTGTTTCAATCATGTCAAAAAGCTTAACTGCTTTTTTTACTTTATTTTTTTGCAGATGGCCTATCATGTGCCACTGCAATTCGTTATCAATAAACTGATGCATCTTTTCGGCTTCCTGCACATAATTATAACCGATTATTTTAATACCTGCATCTATGGCTGCTTTCACTTCATCAGGTAACCGGGTTTTTGCAGCGGCAACCAGTAAAACATCTGAAGGAAGCGAATTCCGTATAGCTGTTACATTTTGTTTAATAAAGTTTAAATTATTATTCTCCATTATCGTTTAAGCAGTTTTATTCCCCATGGATACGTTTCTTTTTCTCGAGTAATTCCTCTTTAGTTTCTTTATGTTCCGTATCCGGAATAATTGCTTCCATAGGGCAAACATTTACACATTGCGGTTCGTCATAAAAACCTACACATTCTGTACATAAATCAGGGTT
>JAFGSZ010000051.1 GCA_016934395.1 Bacteroidales bacterium | reverse complement strand
TGAAACGGGATTTAGTTTTTCTTAATCGAATTGTCATTTTAACAAGTTGTTATACAGTATGAAATCATGGATAATTTCTAATGACCGCCATTAGAAAATAAATGCTTAATGACAATTTTGGGTTAAAATCTTATATTTGAAAAAGATGCTTATTGGGAGGCTGGATTTGAAATCCTTTTGAGTTCGTAACGCAGGCTGTTTTGATGAAAAGTACAATGTTCGGATAATTCATAAATATTTGATAAATTTGGATAAAATAAAAAATATGATTAACGATACTCAGAAAAGAAATCAGATTTTAAGAAAGATTTACAGAATACCTTCGGAGAAGTTGGAGGAGTTAGATGATTTTGTTTCCAGACTTGAGCAGGATATCAATAAGAAATCAAAGGTTATGTCTTTTGCAGGAGCCTGGCAAAACCTGGATGATTCAGTTTTTAAAGATTTAACAGAGAACCTGATTAGCAATCGTCAAAAGAACAAAAGAAGGATTGATGAATAGAGTATTAATCGATACAGATATTCTACCACGCTCGTGAGGGTTTAAAACCCTCACGAAAACAATAATGTTTTGAACGGCCTGTTACCCTCCCCTCCTCGTAGTTTGCAATTGCGCTGCATAAAGTAATTAATCACCCTTACAGCTTCATTAGTTCAATCCCATGGTCAATTTCCTGTTGTGCATCTAAACTATTTGATCTGAATACTTAAATTCTTAAATTTGAATAAGGTACTTATTGGAAAATTGGATATAAAATCCTTTTAAGTTGAGCGGCATGCAAGAAGAAAGCAATCGATTGTTCAAACAAACAGAATAAAAAATGGAATTTATTACAAGGCCTGCCGGAAAACATATTTAATTTAAAACATCCAACAATGGATACAAAAATTGCATATTGCGGTTTAAAATGTGATAGTTGTCCTATTCATCTGGTAACATTAGAGCAGGATAAGTCGGTGCAACAAACAAAAAAAAAATCGATAGCTGAAGAATGTTTCAAACTATACGGGATAAATCTGAAAACAGAGGATATTACTGACTGCGATGGATGCAGGGCTGATTCCGGGAGATTGTTTTCCGGATGTAAAAATTGTAAAATCAGAAAATGTGCGCGCCAAAAGAATATTGAGAGCTGTGCCTACTGCAGCAATTATATTTGTAATATACTCAGGGAACATTTATCGCATGATCCAACAGCTCAATCCCGGCTTGAGGAGATTCGACATGCCGGTAAAATATAAAATACAGAAATAGTTAATAAATTAAAACTGTACATTTATACAATGGAAAATAAAAAGGAGTTATCACCGGAACAAGGTGAAGAACTAATCAGAGTTTTAAAAGCCCGTTTTGAGAAAAACATGAACCGCCATAAAGGTATAGAATGGTCTAAAATCCAGGCAAAGCTTAGCGGCGGGGATTCGGGGGAAAAACTTTGGTCGCTCAATGAAATGGAAAAAACAGGCGGTGAACCGGATGTTGTTGGTATGGATAACAAGACGGGCGAAATTTTATTTTATGATTGCTCGGCGGAAAGTCCTAAAGACCGCAGAAGTGTTTGTTACGATCGTGAAGCGCTGGAGTCAAGGAAAGAACATAAACCGGCAAATAACGCCCTGGATATGGCAGCAACCATGGGCATTGAACTATTAACAGAAGAACAATACCGGGAATTGCAGAAACTTGGAAATTTTGATACAAAAACATCAAGCTGGATAATTACACCTGTTGAAATTCGAAAACTCGGTGGCGCCCTCTTTTGCGATCGCCGCTACGACCATGTTTTTACCTATCACAACGGCGCAGAATCATATTATGCTGCCAGGGGGTTCCGAGGCTCGCTAAAGGTTTGATTTCATCAGCTTATTGGATTTCTGAGTCTGGCTAATTTCGAGGATGAAAAATCCCGGTAAAAAAAGAGCTTGATAAATTTTACAATTTCGCATACTACTTTTTACTGAACCTGATAAACCGTCATTTAACGAACATATTATTTCTCAGGTAACAAACAGATTATTAAAATATTGTATTATTAATAATAAACATACTAAAATGAGAATGGTACACAGAACGAATAAAATTCCTGTCTCCTCAGTTATATCCAGGGATTTTAAACCAATTCATTATTGTGACTCATATAGTATTGTTACCCATACAACTGATGATTTGGATAAGATAATTACCAGTATTTTCCAAACACCACCTTGGGCTGATACATTAATGAGGGTTAGAAATTCCCTTGTTAAATTTATAGGATTAGAGGGAGGTGGCTATAAAAAAGACACCTATATTGCTGACCATTATCCTGTGGGGTCAAGGGCAGTATATTTTACTGTTATCGACAGAAATGAGAACGAAATTGTAATGGCAGAAAATGATAAACATTTAAATTTCAGAGTTTCTGTACTTATAAACCGGGATGGACATGAAACAACTATTAATTTAACCACCATAGTAAAATACAATAATTTTTTAGGTCGTTTATATTTTTTTCCTGTGAAACCATTCCACAGGATAATTATTATATCATTGTTAAAAAGATTATTAAAAAAGTAATATTAGAAAATACCGGGCCCGACACTATCCTATGCCAATAAAATCTCCTGGTGCGCAAATTATTTTCGCATAACATAAATAATATACCATATCACAACTAATGTTTTATCTGAATTTCTGCCGATACAGATTTCTTTTCAGTTTGCATAGGGTTAGCAGAAATAGAAAATAAAACCTCAGGATTTGTATGATCAACATTAATATTTATAGAATCAAACTAAGATTTTACCATTATTTCTCCCCTATTAATTATTGATAACTTTTTCTGAAGTTCACAGAAATTCAATGAATACAGCTTTCATAGTTTTTATATTCTTAATTTCAGAGGCATGCATCGGAATATCCGCCTATCGGCCAACAGGTTAAACTCATATATCCCGATAACTTCGGGATCAACGCGTTTCACTTTTAAAATTTGAGTCTCAGGAATAAAAAAAGCGGTACACTCATGGTGAGTGCCCGCTTTCGAAAAGCTCTGTTCCTAATAATTAATCGACCGGATATGAATTAATTATTTTATTTACGAACAAAGCAGAATTACAGTTTTACGGTAATAATACTTCGTCAATTACATGTATTACACCATTAGTTCCTAAGATATCGGTATCAACAATGGATGCATTTACAGTTCCTAAACTTAAGGCTTCATCGGTGTCAGTTATTGTTAAATCGCTATTTAAAGTAAAGGATCCTTCAGCAAGCGGGACTAAAGCAACACTCGAATTCCCATCCAGTGCATTAGGTATATCGCTAGAAAATACTCTCGATCCTAACACATGATATTTTAATACGGTTTCAATGGTTCCAATTCCTACAGCTGCAACAAGAGCATCAAAATCAGCTACCTGAGCAAGAGTATAAAGTGATTGAAAAGCAGCATCCGTTGGAGCAAAAACAGTGAAATTACCTTCGCCACTGAGAATTGTTACTAATGAACTTGTGGTTTCATCATTTTCAACTGCAGTAAGAGCGGCAACTAGCTGCCCAAATTCTGCACCTTCTGAAGCCTGCGATGCCGCAACAGCAATACTAACAATATCTTCAGTTGCAGGAACCATGGTTCTGTCTATTAAATGAACCACTCCATTATCATAATCTAAAGCTCCACCCGATAAAGTTGCTGCAGTTACCTTAGTTAATCCGTTAATGTAAACTCCGTTTTCGTTAATACTTAGATAAAAATCTCCACCCAGGGTTGTAACTGCTGATCCTGTTGCTGGCAATCCATCTCCAAATACTTCAGAGTCAATTACGTGATAGGTTAAAATTGGAGCTAAATCTTCTGCGGCTAACCCGTCTAGGCTTGTTATACCCGCTTTTTCGAATGCCTCATTATTTGGAGCGAATAGTGTAAAATTGGCTTCGGTATCCGTTAAAGTACTCAGCAAACCAGCTTTCACAACTGCAGCGGTTAATATCGAAAAGTCTTTATTAAAGTATGCAGGCTCCACAATTGTATTTACAATATTCATTTCCAGTTCAGGAACTAAAACAGCATCAACAATATGAATTATTCCATTTGAGGCTTCAATATTTGCTGACGAAACCATAGCGCTGTTAATATATACTGAACTTCCATCAATTTCCACGGTAATTTTATCGTCGGAACTTAAAAGTGTAGCCGCCATTTGTCCATCGGTTAAATCCGTTGACATTAAAGCAGCGCCTGAGATAACATGGTATTTTAAAAGTCTTTCGATTACATCTTCCGGAATATCATTTAATTCTGTTTGACCAATAACACCCAATAAAGCTGCAAAAGCATCGTTTGTTGGAGCAAAAACGGTATAACTACCCTCCGCACTTAAAACATCAACTAAGCCCGGAAACATAGTTAAAGCGTCAACCAAAATACTTAATGAGGGAGTTTCTGATGCAATGCTTACAATACTTGGCTTTGGTAATTCAAAACCTTCCGGTAATAATACCTCATCAATTAAATGTACAATTCCATTCGAAGCTTCGATATCAGCCGCTACTACACTTGCAGTTCCGTTTAACATAACAGAGGAGCCAACCATTACATCTATAGTTTTGCCTGTTAGAAGTGTTTGCACTGCACCAGTAGTTAAATCTGTTGATAAAACTTCTCCACTAACAACATGGTATTTTAGCACATCGGCTAAAACAGATGGATTATCTAATAAAATTTCCAAAACACCATCCTCCAATTTATTGAAGGCATCGTTTGTTGGAGCAAAAACAGTGAAAGGACCTGTTCCTTTAAGAGTACCTGCCAAATCAGCCGTTGTAATAGCAGTAACTAAAGTACTTAAACTTGAAGTTCCCTGAGCAAGAGCAACGATATCATCTGTTGCAATTGGATCTGAATCGTTTTTATCATCTTCACATGATGTTAAAGTAAATATTGCAATAAGAGCAATTGCAAAAATGCTTAAAATTTTGTTCCCGATTGTTTTCATAATTTATGTTTTAATTAATATTCAATTTTTCTTACAATAGGGAAACGATTAAATAATTTTTTTGTTTAATCTTTTTAATTTTTTATTAAACAATATTGCCTCCCTTCTAAATAGTGTACAACCAGGAATTGTCAGACTTAGCATAGGTTTTAGCCTAATAATCTTTGTTTAATATAAATTACTTTTTGTTAAACAAAAAGTAAGATTTTATAAAAGTTTATAAAAACCAATCGTTTTGTTCGGTTAGATTTTGTGATTTAAAAAATGGTTTACATTTAAGCTTATCCCCAACTAATTTTTTAGTTATTTGATTTTGGAGTAGTTAAAAAATTAAAATAAATACCTACGCAACCGATATTTATCGGCAATCATCTATACCCAAAAACTAACGATGAAACAAATCTTATATTTTCTGTTTTTTGCCACCCTACTTTTTAATAGCTGCAGTAAAGATGAAATCAACATTCCCGAATGCGATGTTGAAAATCCCATTCTAGAATTAAACTGGCTTAATGAAGTGAAAAATTCGTTTACAAATTGTACCTGCGATATTTCAATACTGCAGGGAGAATATAAAAACAAACCCGTTTTTTTTGTAATGATAAATGATCCCGTCTGTAATACAATTTTTGAAGTAACACTCTGGGATTGCAATGGTAAAACTATTAAGGAGTATAAGCCGGGTGATATCGATAAGTTTAATAATGAGGTTAGTAATACTAATGTGCTTTATACCTGTTCGGACGATTAAATAAACCGCTTCCATAACGCCCTTTAATGTTTGTGGCAATTTCTAACATTAAAAAAATGTTAACTTTTTGTATCAGGCGATAAGAAGATAGTCATAGCATGGCACAGATAACCGGGTTTGCCATAACGGTAAAGCCAATATGAATCAAAGACCCGGATGCCTTTTGCAATCTGGAATATAATTTTTAATCGTTTTAGAAATAAAAAATTATAGTCTCTCAGATTTTAAGCTTATACAGAATTAACATTACATTAACGTTGCTCCGGTTATATTATATTATCTTTCATCGTTTATTAATAATTTTATTATAATCGGATTAATGATGGATCAGTACATGAAAAATATTACAACTGCCCTTGGCTTACTTTTATTGGCACAGTGGACATTTGCCCAGATCGGTATAAATGAAGACGGCCTGTATTACGATGAACAGAATAACTTATTTACAGGTGTGTATAAGGAATATTACCCTAACGGGACTTTAAAAACCGAAGTGAATTTACAAAACGGGGTTAAAGACGGACTGGTCGTTCTGTATTTTGAGGACGGCACAAAAAATGAAGTGCGTTCATTCAGAAACGGAATAAAACACGGTACCTGGACCACGTGGAATAAAGCAGGAATTAAAATTGCGGAAGCCAATTATTCCCGCGATAAAAAAAACGGGAAATGGTACATCTGGGATGAGAAGGGCACAAAACGTTACGAAATGACCTACCTTGATAATGAGAAAATTGGCATCTGGTACATGTGGGATGAGAACGGAAAACTAATAAAAACTAAGGATTACGGTAATGAATAGGCTAAGTATCTGAAGTGAACTAAAGTGCCTAAAATGCCTAAAGTGCGCTAAAATGTATAAAATTAAATTAGGGAGATTCGCAAAATAGACAACTTTTATAAAATCCGGTTAGATAATTTATGGTTCTAACCGGATTTTTATTTTT
>JAFGSZ010000050.1 GCA_016934395.1 Bacteroidales bacterium | reverse complement strand
TTTCATCTGTTAAATTAACAAGGATCTCCAATTGATTGAAGATGATTGAATAATCGGCTGTTTGTTTTGACTTTACTGATAATTTCTCAATTAAAGCTTTGTGTTCGGATTCATTTCTCCAATTAATAACCAGCGAATCGATAAATGTCTTACAATGCGACAAACCGACCGGAAGTACTTCATAAGGCAGTCCCATATATTCAGAAAGCTTTATTAAATTTGGCATATAATCGCCAGCAATAGTAGTATCCAAGAAAAGAATTCCTTTCATAGATTCTCTGAAAAATGTTTTTGCAGTATTACTATCGAATCCCCATTTGCGGATATGCTGATCATACATTCTTAGCCAACCGTTGGTTACCAGATAATAGCCTTGTGTAATATAATGAGCAACCGTTTCTCTGTTAATAAAAATTTCAAAACCCTGATCCAAATGAATTTCTCTTATGTTTTTATTCTCTTCTATTTTCAAAAAACGACAACCACTATTAATTATAATCATATCCGACTTTGAATACGCTGATTGAGTTACCATCTCTGTTATCGGATGATTGTTTGATGTGTTTTTTGTACAGTTTGCAGCACAATTCATAAGTTGAACATCCGGAAAATCAGAATTTTTGATAACATGTGCTATTTCGGGTGCTAAGAAACTGCAAGAATAAATTAAAAGCTTGTTATCCATAAATTATTTATTATTCAGCAATAGGATAAGTTCCAAATTCCCTCACAGCATCCGCTATTGCAGATAATGTTTTATCCTGAACCTGAAACGGAATTTCTCCATGATTATCAGACAAGATGAAACCACCTCCCCGGGCTGCTTTATGAATTGTATCACGCACAATATTTGAAGCTTCATCCGATGTCCAACGTCTCATTTCTATTCCATTTAAATTACCCAAAACAGTAAGTTTATTTTTAAATGCTTGTTTTAAAGCTGACAAATCTTCCTGAACACTTACACCAACAACAGCAGTGCCTGTTTCGGGCAACAAATTTGCTATTGAAAGACAACTCCCCGATGCAAAATGGGTCGCCGTTGGTCCTTTAATTTTTGAAATTGTACGCTTTGCAACTTGATATCCGGTTTCAAAGTATAGTTCTTTCGGAATTAAGGTGGGTGATGATACCGGGTCAAAATAACAAATAGCTGTTGCCCCGGCCTCCAATTGTGCATTTGCCCAATGAATGCAAAAAGTTTCATTGATTTTCATCAAGTGATTGAATAAATCTTTATGAAAATACATCAGGTCAAAATAATTTTCAAAACCAAGCTGCATAACAGGTAAAGAAAATGGCGATACTGCCACCCCAATAATGGGTATAGTACCTTTTGATTTTTCTTTTAACAGCTCAATTGATTTTAAAACTTTATGCAAAACTTTTGTCTCATTAATCCTGGGCGTTTTCAGATTTTTAATATCCCCGAAATTTTTGATAATTGGATTTCCTGCATTAGGTGGACCGTCTTCCCTGAAAATGACTTCTGATCCAAATGCTTCTACTTCAATGGGAGCATAAAAGAAAGGATAAAAACAATCGCTGTTATATTTTTCTTGCAGCCTTATCTGTCCTTCGAAAACATTTTCTGCTTTTGAAAAATATTCCTGAATACTTATCCCTAATTCCTTTGCACCATGCATGGTAAGCAACAAGAAAAGCGGAACTCTGTCGGGTTCATTATGCGAGAGAGTAGTCAGAACCCTTTCCATCGATGTCATATTCTTCTTTTTCATCCGCCTGTCTCCATAAGTTTGTTTACAATTTCCAACGCTTCTGATGAATCTTTGCCATAATAATCTGCATTAATTTCTTTCCACAACTCATCATCAAATCTGAAAGGAGCACCACCAACAACAATTTTCACATCAACATGTGCCAATTGTCGTTTTAATTCTTTAATACGCAGTGCTGATGGCAACATTAAAACAGAGATCAGCAAAATCTTAATTTCTTCTTTTTTTACAATTGATACTATTTTTTCAGAAGTTAAGCCTCCTCCCAAATCCATCAACTCAATTCCACTGGCACGCAGGGTTGAATAAACAATTCTTTTGCCCAATAAATGAAAATCTTCAAATACTGCAATTGCAGTCTTTGGTTGGTTCCTTCGGCCAGGACTCTGGGGTGGTAATATTTTATCGATTATTTTTTCACAAATAACACCACTCATATAAACCTGTGAAAGTGATAATTGCCCATTCTCCCATGAGTCTCCAATTCTTTTAAGCGCATCGGATATAAGATTGCCGGCAGTTTTTACAGGTGATTCCCCTTTTACCGATTCAAAGACAATATTTTCAGCTAACTCATCATCCAATGTCAGTAATGCGTTTTCAAGATGTCGGCTGGTCATGCTTCTGGTATCCATAAATTTGTTATTGTTTTACAACTCAATATTTTCTCATTATGCTATATTTAAATATAAGAAAAAAATATCTCGATTTAATTATAATCTTTGGATTAATGCATACACTTCTTTTAAATACAGCAGGCCTTTTTTTCAGGTTTTGGCATGGACTTGACTTGAGCAGGGGAGATTTTATTCATCAATACACCACAAAGCAAAATTCATCCTGTTTCAAGATAAATTGCCCTCCGGTAAAAATGACAGAATTTTCAATAAATTTATTTCGTTTCCTCTAATATTAAAGTAAATATTTGGCGGCAATTATTATTATAAAAATACCAATTAATGTGATATAAGCATAAGGACTGTCAAAGTTAAACAGCCAGCCCATTGAAAGGTTTAATTTAGAACCATGAGACTTGGATCTTTAAAGTTGAAATAAAAACACATTACCAATGTGTCGGATTCTTACTCATAACATTCAGCATTTCTTTATCCGGTTTTGTTTTCATGAATTTAGTTCTTTATTATTTATAATTGTTTTACATTTTTTTATTAGACCGGTTAATTATAGTATCAATATAAAGAGCCTTTTAAAACACTATTTACTGTACAATTGAGTATTTTTATTTATTCAAAATCCAATAAAATTGTTTCAATTCTTGTTTTTTTTCATCATCCAGCCTGTGCCATCTAATACCCTGAATGGCGCCTTCAAGTGCATAAAGCATATTAATACAAGCTCCGCTATTTTCAATAGTGGCAATTTTTTGTATTGCGTTTGCGCTTCCGGTATTTTTAAGCTCCTGCTCATTATGAATACCCACTTTTTTTAATTTCTCAGCAAGGGTCTTACCAATGTTTGGTAAATCACTTAATTCACTCATAATTTTAATTAATGTCGAACTGAATAATAAAAAGAAAACAACAACCTGTATCTTGCAGATAAAATAAAATTACTAAAAATTCATAAAGTACTAATTTGATGTCAATAAAAAAATAATCCTGACTAAAATGTGCAAAAGTTGAAGTAAAATTTTTGAGTTCGTTTCAAGAGTATATATACTTCATGAGTCCGTAAACACAAACTATAGATAGCTGGTATTTTCTTTTGTAAAGAACCTTGTTATTTAATATTAAGAACCTAGAGTATAGATTGAAATTTCTTGTCAGTATAAAACTTACCATAAGTTTACCGTATAATTTAAAAAATTAAATAAAATCGCTATTTTTAAAAGATAAAATATGAAGTTATTGAAAAATCGCTAGATTAATTTTAAGCTATGGTTAATAAGCTCCTTCTTTTTATAATGTTACTTCTGCTAAGTATAGGATGTTCGAAGCAGCCTGAGGCAGATTTCACAATCAATTGGACTGATTCAGACCATGCACCGGCAGCAGTTTATTTTTACAACACAACACTGGATGGCGATTCCTATAATTGGAAATTTGGTGATGGAGGCAAATCCACAGAAAAATCACCAACTCATACATACTATCATGGCGGTACATATGATGTAAATCTTACTGCATATAATGGTCAAAAATCTGACGTATGTATAAAACAGGTGACTATCTTTGATAAGCAAACTTCATTCCGCGTACAAAATCGATCATCTAGAACACTGGTAAATTTAACAGGCTACTGCTATGATGATAATTCAAATATAGAGTCTTTTTCTCTTGGCACTATTGCACCGGGATCAGAGTCTGTTAGAAGTTATACTAATTATCTTAATCTTTACATCCGATTCAATGATCAAGAAGGTAATAGCTATGTTTCTGGTACTGCCAGATTAAACGCAGGTCAGGAAAATGAATTTTATGTGGGTGATAGCTTTTTTAATTAAAACCCCAGCAATTGGTGGCAACTTTATTTCTCAAGCAGGATTTTCAGGTTGTTTAACCCGGTTTCCAGATCATTACCTATTAATTTTTCAAAGTCCATAAACAACAGCATAAGATTCATTGGATACTTCATATGCCCGCTAAATCCCCAGGTTACCAGCGTCTGATTTTCCGCGATACGCTCCGTTGTCATAAATGCCGGTTCTGTTGATTGGAAAGGTTCCATAAACCGCAGTTCAAAGTCTATTCGTTCACCTTCGGTTATTTTAACAATCTCCTGTTCACCTTTACCTACCTCCCGGTTATTGCTTTCCCAGGCAGAAACAAATCCTACCGTTCCATCGGTTCCACTATAGGTTTTTTTCATATCCGGGTCCATGGTAGCCCACCTGCTGTATAGATCCTGGTTTTTAAGGTATTTCACATAGTTAAAAACTTCCTGTAGGGGTTTGTTAATGGTAATTTCCCGTTCAACATGGTAGTCTTTTTTAACGAAAAGAGCTATAATTAATGGTATGGCGATAAGAATTCCGAGTCCGATTAAAACGATCTTTAAAATTTTCATGGTCTGATTATTTGCAGGTTCCTGTATCAAAATTATTCAATTTCCTGTTAACCCTACTTGTATTTCTGTCTTTGTGCCTTGCACAGAACTGTTTTTTATTTGGTTTCCAAATAAGCATGTCACTCACTTTATAGAATTTATGCGCTTCTATATATTGTATTCTATATTTATTAGAAAATAAAAATTAATGCGTCACTTGCTGCATATAAATAAAAAATTCAGGCTCATTGGAACTTACCTGAATCTTTCAATGTATTTCGATTTGTTGTTAATAAAATCACATTTCTTTTATTCCCTCTTAAAAACTTTATTAAATCCAATTCGCAGACCTACGGTAACCATTAGTCCGGGATTGCCATCTTTTAAAACCTCAGATAGTTTTTCCGATTCGCCGGCATACCATGGCATCGAAATCCCGACATATGGCTCGCCAACCAAATATGAATTAAACCGGTGTTTGTAAGTCAGTTTAATACCCGGCACAAAACCTATTGATCGTTCATACCCGCTTACCCGGTCATTATAAAAATAAGGATAGCGCATAACTGCAAACCCCGAATATAATCCAAGATTAAATTTTCTGAACTTTTCCCCGGCAAAATATTGCCTGAGTTCCAGTGCAACTTCACCTCCAACCGCCGGGTGGAAAAGCCGATCAACAGGAGAAACAACTCCAAAGCCACCCCAGAAATTTATGGTATTGTACTTTGTAAAGGGTATTTCATAACTTCCGATACCTTCGAGTGAAACTGCCAGACCCATGTTTGTGATTGGCGAATAAATAACATCTGCTTTTGATTGAAGGGAGATCAGAAACAGAATACCAGTGAGTGCGAGGATCTTCATCTGTAAAATTTTTAAGTTACGATTTGTATTTTGTTTTTCAGTGTTACCTGAGACTATAGGATGTACAAAGTAGCAAATACGTTGCTTATTGTATTTTTTTCTGAAAGAACCAGCCGTAATTCTTTTCAACTGAGGTTTGTTTTTAGTTTTTCCAGGTTAATTTACTGATAAGGAATACCTCTTCCTGAGAATAGGCGCTACCATCTTTACGCAAAATATCATGGAACCAAAGTTCAGGCTCAGAGCCATTGTTGTGGGTTGTATCGTCCCATGCATAGATGGTGTTGGTTTTTCCCGATACCAGTCCCCAGTTTATAGCAGAAACATTTTCCCGCCTGAGTATTGGTAAAATTGTCTGAAACGTGCTATTATTTCTGCGGGCCATATATTCACTGCAAATTAGCGGGCGGTTGTATTTCTTTAAACTGTCGATCTGTATTTTTTGAGATGTGGAGTCTCCGTAATTATGATAAGAAATTATATCAGAGTTGTGTAACTGAAAATGATTATAATCTTTCAGGTTCCAATCCCATATTGCAGAAGTCACCGGTTGTTCAGCTTTTGATTCACGAGCCCATTGAAATACTTTTTGAAGCAGTTTTAACGAGCTGTTTTCGCTTCCGTTGGGTTCATTATATACATCCCAGATGACAATGCGGTTATCGGTGGCAAAACTATTCATAATATCTTTTACATAATTCTCGAGTTTGGGAAAGAGGGAGGTATCCGTATTCGCCGGTTTACCTGGGTCCTGCAGCCAACCTGAATTATGTTTTCCCGGAACCGGATCGGGTTGTTTCCCGGGTTGTGCCGTTGGGTTCCAGCAATCATCAAAAAACACAAACATTATTTGGATATTATGGTTTGAGGCGATTTCGAGAAATTTATTCATTCGTTGTTTAAAACCTTTCTGATCCTGTTCCCAGGCCAGATGGTGCAAATATACCCGCATCACATTCATCCCCATGTTTTCGGCCCATCCCAGTTCCCTGTTGATGGTTGCCGTATCAAAGGTTTCGGATTGCCACATTTCGAGCTGGTTAATGGCACTAGACGGGATAAAATTAGCGCCACACATCCATCCGGTTTTGGATTGCCACTCCTGCGCCTTTTCATAAGACCATATTTCACGTTCCGATGTTGACGGTTTAATATTGCAACCCGCTATGTTAAACAAAATGAACAGGAGCAGAATTGATTTTATAAATGTATGCATACCTATTATTTTAAATATTCAAAAACTTGAAATTACTAATTTACCAGACTAATTAGGGCAAAATAAAAAATAATAGAACTTAATAGCCTTTTTTTCGTAAAGCATAGCTCACACAATACAATGAATGATAACATATGGAAACCGTATTTAATAGTGATTTTGCAACCTTAACGTACGAGGAAGATCTGAAAGTGCTCACCATTACCTGGAAGGATAGGAAAATAACTTTTGAAGAGTATCAAAAACCTTTTGAAGAAGCTATTAAATACATGTCAAAAAAACCGGTAGATAATTATATCTCCGATATAAGAAATCAGGGAATTATTTCTCCCGATTACAGGAAATGGTTACAGGAAATTGCGTTCCCTGAGGCAGCAAAGGCCGGATTAAAACGTGTTGTAGGGGTAGCTAATATAAATATCTTTAAGCAATATTATATAAACAATGTTTTTCAATCGGCAAAAAAATTTGGCATTCCTTTTAAAATGTTTAACTCTATAGAAGAGGCAAAAAAATGGTTTCTGGAATTTGAATAGGGAGCAGGTTGAAATAATACGTTTATGTTTGCTGTATGAAATACCACAACGTTTAAAACACTTTTTATTGGCCCTTAAGCCATTGACTAATGGTTAAGATATAAAAAAATAATACTAACTTTTCGATATATAATACCGGGTTTAAATTTACCTCAACTTAACAGGTTAAAATAATAAATGCTTGTGAGCTGATATTTTTTTTCTAAAAACTATTGAATTAGTTTCTGTGATGGTATAAATACAGTGCTGTAAAAAGTATTTTTATTTAACATTTTATTCGTCGCAATAACCTTCAATGCATTGAGTCATACTCAGACTATTTCCATCGAAAGATACAATTGTCCACTTGTAATTTATAGTACCACCCCAGTATGCAACTGATATATGAATTATCGAATCGTCCTTTTCCCATATTCCTTCGTAATCTGCGTACATAATGCGTGGGGTTCCGCAAAAACTGGAATTTTGTCGCTCGATAAATTTGTTATCCGCTAAAAATGAAAATCCGTATTCCTGATCTTTTAAGCTATTCGATTTTTCAAAAGTCACTACATTATCTATGTAAACCGGATTTATCCAATTTCCGATTAACACGCCTGAATAGGGATAAACCTGTTCTTTTCCCTTTTCACATGAAAATACCAAAAGTATAAAAAAGAATCCGATCAAAGTATTTCTGGGTATCATAATTTTTTTTTCTATGATGAATTCTTTTTGGTAATATTTGCGCTAATATTCACTTTGAAAAACAATGATGATTGTAAAATTGGTTTTATTGTAATTTCAATAATATTGATTACAGCTGACTTTAGCCCGCATACTATTTTCCGGTTGTAGATAGTTAATTGGTATGGCTACCCTACGGAATTCATTGTTTAATTATGCTTTTGTTTTAATCCACATCTTTAACACATCTTAATCCTACTGCAAAATCGCACCAATTTGCCGGCAATCCTTTTCTAAAATATACCTTTTTACACATGGCTCCCGAGTGCCAGCTTCCACTTCTTATTACACGGTTCGTGCCTGTTTTTGGTCCGGCAGGATTATAACTTTCACTATTCTGATAATAGGTTTCTGAATATATATCCGAGATCCATTCCCATACATTGCCTCCCATGTCATAGAGTCCGTATCCGTTTGGCTGATCTTGTTCTACAGGACAAATCAGATTTTTCCAGCCATCTGGTTCTTGTTTTGCTTTTTCTTTTGTCCAGGTATTTCCATTTGGATATTCATTGTCTGTTAATCCACCCCGGGCGGCATATTCCCATTCAGCTTCAGTGGGCAATCGTTTCCCTGCCCATTTCGCATATCTCATAGCATCCATCCAGTTTATTCCAACCACAGGATAGTTTAAGAAACCTTCTCCGCTTTTAAAAATGTTTGTATTCCAGAACTCAGGAAACTTATAGCCGGTTTCATTACAAAAAGCAAGATATTCCCCATTGGTAACCTCATGCCTGTCCATTAAAAATGAATCGACCCTTACCTTATGAGCAGGACTAAAATCATTTCCCTGCTCTGTACCTTTTCCCATAATAAATTCTCCTGCAGGGATAAGTACCATTAGTGAATCAGCAGTTGTTGCCACTTGTCCTGTAAGTGATGATTGAATTAAACAAAAAATTATCAGGTTATAAATCCGTTATATTTTCATTGTTGCTTTTTTAAGGTTGATATGATGTCAGTAAATTTACTTTTTATCCTGTTTCCCTCGTTATATTGATGCCACTGGGATCAAAGATCGATGAAAACAGTAAACATTTTTTCAAAATGCCCCGAACTTTATATAATTATTATAGGAGTTTTTACAATTCCCCGGATAATCCATTAAATGTAAGAAATACAGCGTTAATTTTCAATATCCAGTCTTTTAAATTTCCATAGGGTATATAATGTTGTATTACCTGTATTTCAGTGGGCAAAGACTTTTTCCGGCAAACCCTTACTTAGGAAAGGAAACCGGTTTATAAATCTTAATTTTGTTGTTTACCATTAACTCTGCATAACGGTTCGCATTTAGTAACGAAATGGGTAAGTCTTTTTTATAAAAAACATGATTTTCTACCAGAATATAAAATATAAAGTATACTAAATTTGTTTTATATAACTAAAAACGTATATTTGTGTCGTGAATATAACATATCTAAATGGAAGAATTTTTAAATAATAAAAAATATCAGGCTGTAGTGGAGACTGCCAGGACCTTGTTCTGGAAACATGGAATCAGAAGAATATCAATCGAAGAAATATGTAAAGAAGCCGGTGTGAGCAAAATGACCTTTTACAGGTTTTTTAAGAATAAAAATGAATTAGCCGAACAGATATTAAAGAATATTTTTGAAGATGCCATGCAGCGCTACAGGGCTATTATGGACCAGGCCATTCCTTTTCCTGAAAAGATAAACCAGACCATAGTATTAAAACATGATGCATCAATGGATATCAGCCAGGAATTTCTTAAAGATGTTTACCAGGGTGAAGTTTCATCACTTAAGGATGTTATGCTGAAATACAAAGAGGCCTCAACCCTGGAGATTGTTAATGACCTGAAAAATGCTCAGAAAGAAGGGTGGATTAGAAAAGATATCAAAATGGAATTTATATTATACATGATGAATGCAATAAGTGAAAATTTATTTGATGAAAAACTTACATCCATCTACACCGATAAACACGACCTGATTATGGAGCTTACGAACTTCTTTTTTTATGGAATATCAAAAAACGAATAGCAGATAAAATGAAGATCGTTATTACATATTGTTTAGTATTGTGCTTTTTTGTTTTACAGATTTCGGCCCAGGATTCCCTGGTGTTTGACGGTCAGGCCTCGGCATACGTAAACTACAGTCCCGATAACAAACTAAATATGCTCGCGGGAGGGCGTTATCTTCCTCAATTGGACTACACCGTTAATTTAATTAATTCAACAAAAATTGATTTCGAGGGCGCTGCCAATATTTTTGGAACAGTATTGTTTCACCCTTTTGACTCATCGGATACCGAAGGCGATATTAAACCCTACCGTTTATGGGGGCGCTTTACAGGAAAACAATTTGAGATAAGGTTAGGATTACAGAAGATCGATTTTGGCTCGGCTATGTTACTACGTCCATTGCAATGGTTCGATGAGGTCGACCCTCGCGATCCACTTAAGTTTACTACCGGAGTTTACGGGGCCCTGGGGAGGTATTATTTTTTGAACAATGTAAATATCTGGGCCTGGGTGTTATATGGAAATGAAAATCCCAGGGGGTTTGAAATTATAAAGAATAATACCCGGTTTCCCGAGTTTGGCGGCCGGGTTCAGGTTCCTGTGCCAAGAGGTGAGTTTGCAGCAACGTATCATCATCGAACAGCCGATTCAAGAGCGCTGCAGAATATTAGTGCTTTTAACGAAGTTCCTGAAGACCGAATTCCGACTAACGTCAAATTTACATTCCACATAATCAAGTAGTTGTAAATCCGAGTTGTTCGGGTTGAATTTCAAATTTATCAATT
>JAFGSZ010000049.1 GCA_016934395.1 Bacteroidales bacterium | reverse complement strand
TAGCAAATTGCTTTTATTATGTAAATAAAGCAGTATTGACAAATTGTTATATAAATTAGTTACCGCCAATACAAGCAGAAAAACATAAACGATAACCTATGAACGACAAAAAAGAAAAATCCTATAAAATAAAGGTGCCTGTTTTCACTTCAGAGCCAATTTTAAAGGGAAAAGATTTGTTTGGTGGTGTAAGCCATGTTGATATGATTCAATACGTACATAAGAAGGTTAGTGCATACAAAGAAAATATTGATAAAGTCTCACGCAATAAGAGAAATAAGGTTCAGAAAAAAGAGATAGATAATGTAAATTGTATTGACTGTTCTATTGGAGATAGACCGTGTGTAATTCTTCAGATTACTGCCTATAATACAAATTTGTTTGATGGCTATGTCGAGACTGACAAAAAAATTACACTTGAACAAAACAATAAAATAGGAAGTGAAAACTTTTTCGTTTTACTTGCTCCCAATATCATAGGAATTGATATCAACAATTATAAATATCAATGGATATTTTTAGTTTACGAAGATCCACACAAAGAAACTCAAGATATTCTTAGTACTGTTAAGCTTGTAATAAATAAAATACTTGGATTTTCAACATCAAATATTAAGCTTCCTGAAATCTTGGACGAGTTAAAAAGAATAAAGAACATTCCCGAATTAACTTTAAACTTCACTGCAATATCTAACGACGAGAATGAGGTTGATGTTAAGTATCAAACATATTTAGTTGGCAGTAAGTTTAGAAAACAAAAAGAAGATAAATTTGAAAATATGCCTTTCAATGAGACTGAAGAAGTAATAAATGATTTGTCGTATGAAGATGATTATCAGAAACGTGTTGTAAAGGTTACTTTAGGGAAAAAGGAATATCGAATTACTAGAGATTCGTTGTATGAAGCTAAAGGTATAATACAAGAAACGGCAGAAGAAATATTTAATGAAGCGATAGGTGTAACCGAGACAGAATTAAAAGACAAAATTTATGACATTGATTTTATAATTGAGAAATTAACACCAGTTTTACAAAATTACCTATTAAGCTAATATGGATAAGATAGAGTTATATAATAGTGTCCTAAGCGATATTGGGAATCTAGTTCTTGTAATTTTTGGATTCTCAGTAACTTTATTTACAGTAATATATTCATTTATAATTGGAAAAAGAGAACAGTTAAAAGAATATAGTGACAAAATAAAGGCAGGAAATAAAGACTTGTTGATACTTCAGCGACAATCAAATGCGATTAAGTTTATTGATAAATTTCGTTCGTTTAATAAACATTTGATATTTACGGTTTTTGTAGACCTTACTATTTATATCGGTTGTATAATTTCTAAATATTTAGTTCGCAAAATAGAATTTAAGGAAATTATAACTTGGATTATTGGAAGTATTTCTGCTTTAATAATAATTTACGTTGTTATTATGTTGATAATTACAGTTAAGGATTATTTAAAAATTACAAAAATATAGAAGTACTGGCGGTAACACATGATATAGTACATACGGGTTTCAGAGGTTTGCGAGCGTTTGTGGTTCGTAAAAAAGGTCGGTGTAAACTGATAGTAAATCGCCCCGTACTCCCGCACGACACCATACCATAAAACCTTAGCGTTCATACGGTCGCGGCTCCGAATTGAAATTTAGGTATTACGATAAATGAAATACAATGAAAACCCAACCCACAAATAGTACATTTGAAAACTCTACCCCACAATGCTTGACTTCAGTTTTCAAAAGAGCTATTTTTATCCAACTCTCATTAACTCTTAGTTAAATTTAGATTATGATACAAATAAGAGAAGAAGCATTTAAGTACTATTTCTACTTTCTGGAAGAAAGGATGAGTATTTTCTGGAAAAAGTGTAAAGGACAGTGCGGAAAACTATCAGATGATGAAATATTTAATACGTATAAGTTCACAAACGTATACAGAGCAACTGATCGAGTTAGTCAATATTTAATCAGGAATGTTATCTATAATGACAAAATCGATGACTTAAACGAAATTGATACATTATTACGAATTATTGTATTCAAAATTTTTAATAAAATTGAGACTTGGGAATATCTTGAGAGTAGACTTGGCACTATAAAACAATCAAATTTTGATTTAAATAGTATAAATAAATTATTATTAGAAAGGAGGCAAAAGCAACCAATCTTCAGTAATGCTTATATGATGACCGGTACCCATCAAAAATACAATCATTTGGATTTTAAGCATGAAAAGTGGTTGCAGATGGTGAATGATGAACTTCTTATAGGTGGTATTTTTAAAAAGATTATAAATGCTAAATCACTTAATGAAATCTTTGACCTTCTTAACAATTGCTCATTTATTGGCGGATTTCTTGCATACCAATATACAATCGACTTTAATTATTCTAGTGTAATTGAATTTAATGAAAACTCTTTTGTTAAGGCTGGAATTGGTGCAATTCGAGGTATAAAAAAATGCTTTAAAACGCTTGACAAATATTCTTATGAGGACGCAATTAAATTCACACAAGAAAACCTGGAAGGTTTACAGATTAAATACCGTTATACCAACTTTGAAAATTTATATGGAAGGAAACCGACACTAATTGATTTGCAAAACTGTTTTTGTGAAACTGACAAGTATTTAAGAGCGAGATTGCCTGAGTTGAATATGGGAAACGTTAGGATTAAGCAGAGGTACAGGATTCACTCTGAACCGTTAAAATTTTTCTTTCCTCCAAAGTGGGGGATAAATGATAAAGTTATCGCACCATGTTTACAGCAGAATATGAAGGAATTAACTCTTTTTTAGTTGGAGCATCTAAATTACTATTAGAAAATGGGGTAAAGCGTACTACGCGAGGGGAAATTTGTTGGGAATTGCCTGCTCCTTTTATTTTTCAAATTAAAAATCCAACTGCCAGGTGTATTACTATACCAGTTAGAGGATGGAATATCTTTTTGGCTTATGCTGAATCATTATGGTTAGCACTAGGTCGGAATGATATTAGTTTTATTAGTCATTATTTGAATAGGCTTTCTTATTTTTCTGATGATGGCATATTTATGCGTGGTGGTTATGGTCCAAGGCTAAGGTATTTTAACGGCGTTGCAAACGACTACAAGAGCGATGGAATAACTCAAAGTAATACAGATACTCTTTCGATAAATCAAATTGACCAATATAAATATGTAATTGATTGTTTTGAAAAAGACGTAGATACAAGACAGGCTATAATAAATATTGGTGATCCAACTAAAGATTGTTATGATGAAAATGGCAAATTAAAAATAACCAAGGATTTACCCTGTACCAGAGTACTGCATTTTATGAGAGATGCTTCTACTAATAGGCTGAATCTTACAGTATTCATGAGGTCTAATGACATTCTTTGGGGTGCGAGCGCTGTAAATATTTTCAATTTTACATTTATCCAAGAATATTTTGCACAGCTACTAGGAATGGAAATTGGAAATTATTATCACATAGCAAATAATTTCCATTATTATGAAAAATATCGTGATAAGTTAGAGCAAATTGCATCAACAAGTTATTTTGAAGATTCAGTATTTCATTATTCAAAATCTTTTAAAAACCTTGAGGAATTTGATAATTTATTATCAGACTTGGAAAAATATGAGTCCTCTTTAAGGAAGAAACAATCGATTGGTCTTGTAGATTTTAACGATGATTTTTTTAATGATTGGTCAAGAATATTGTATTCTTTTAATGCCAAGGTTTCAATTGAACTAAAGAATCCTATACTCAATAAGATAATAAAATCAAAATATGGATAAGAATAGTATCAATAAAATTACCGAGGAAATAACAACCATTTTACTTAAAAAAAATCAAGATTATGGAAGTGCAAGTTTTGATCTTGGGCTAAATGGAAATATGGTGCATTTGTGGGACAAGGTTAAAAGATATCGAAGTCTTATTGAAAATACAAGTGCAAATTTTGAAGGTCTTGAAGATACTCTTTTCGATATAATTGGTTACGCAATTATTGGTCTACATATTCTCAATGAAGATAATTTAAAAGATAAAATCCATGGAAAATATTAAAAACGTATTTGTTAGTCACTATAATGAAGATGATGAACATATACAAAATCTTAAAGATTTACTTGACAAAAAAGGCTATCAGCTTAAAAATAGTTCTATCGATAGTACAAAACCAAATCAAGCGTCCAATGAGGATTACATTAAGCAACTTTTAAAAGATCGAATAAGTTGGGCTGGTGTTATGGTAGTTTTAGTTGGCCCTAAAACTTGCCAAAGTGAATGGGTAAATTGGGAAATTGAGCAAGCAAACAAACAAGGCAAACGGATAATTGGTATTTTTATTCAAGGGGGTACTAATTCTGACGTTCCAGAAAACCTAGAAAAATATCGAAATGCTTTAATTGGTTGGAATGGCGATAGAATAATTGATGCCATCGAGGGAAAAATAAATGACAGCGAAAATCCAGATGGTACCAAAAGAGATCCACATTGGACTACCAGAAGGGAAAACTGTTAGTATGAATTATTTTAGTTATGTTGTTGCAAGGGATTATGGCTTTGCTCCAAATCCATTCGGTGGAATTTGTACATTAGCAACATGCAAACAGAGAATTCGCAATATCGCGAATATTAATGATTGGATTTTTGGAATCACAAATAAAAAATTAGGAAATAGATTAATATATGCAATGAAAGTGACTAGAATATTAACCTATAATGAGTACTGGGAATCAGATGAATTTCAATTTAAAAAACCTGTCTTAAATGGCAGTTTAAAGCAGATGTATGGGGATAATATCTATTTCTATGACAAAGGAGCAAAAAAATGGTACCAAGAGAACTCTCATCATAGTTATGAGGAAGGTGAAACTAACTTTCATAACCTTAATAGAGATACTAGTTGCGAGAAAGTTTTACTTTCAGAAGAGTTCTTCTATTTTGGGAAAGAAAATATTGAAATTGATAAAAGTATCAAAAAAGATTTCGTGGTTGGAATAAATCACAGACATGTTAAAAAAAATTCTGCTGAGAAATTAATATCTCAATTAACCGAAAGTCATGAAAGGGGTTATAATGCTGATCCCATTTCTTTTACTGATTTTGAGAGATATGATGGAGTTTCATAATATAAAGACAATTAATATGGATTTATTTAAGCTATATTTTGATGATGATATGAATCTGATAATCCAAATTTCTATCTGGTTACTCTTATTTCTTATTGTCCTTCTCATAATATACATTTTTATAATTAAAAAGGTATTTAGGTATAATCTTGTAAAGATCAATATAAAACTTGGTAATGTTGGTGTGGCAGAATTTAGACCAAATAAAAACGATCTTCAAATTGCACACAAAATCTGGACTGAATTAGTAACAAGAAAGGCTGCAATCCCAATTGATAAAGAGAACGATGTTATTGAAGAAATTTATGACTCATGGTATGCTTTATTTAAGAGGATTAGAGGATTCATAAGCGATATTCCAGCGGAATTAATCAGAAATAACTCAAGCACTAAAGAAATTGTTAGAATTGCGACTCAAACATTAAATGATGGATTGCGCCCACATTTAACAAAATGGCAGGCACGTTTTAGGACTTGGAGTTCATCTAAAAAGGAGAAGCTACTTGACATGACTCCTCAGGACTTTCAAAAAGAATATCCTGAATACAAAGATTTAATTGAGGATTTGATAAAAGTTAATGAACAATTAATCCAATACTCACAAGAATTAAAAAAGATAATTGACAAATAATAAAAACCGGTAAAGAGCATAGGCTATGGCGTGCCACGGGCGATAAGAACGTAAGCCACTTTTTTGTATCTTTCCAAACAAAACTTAGTGCGATGCAACGCCTACGACACCTTACTGTCGGGACGTTGTGAATATCAATTATTATTTTAATTCTACCGGATTTGTAACAAATGCTTATATTTTTGATTGTAATGGCCGTATTGTAAAAACCTTAGCCAGTAATATGTTGTCAGGAACGGATGGTATAATTTCCTGGAATGGCTGTGATGAACATAATCAAAAATTTGGCATGGGAATTTATGTTATTTTAATAAAAGTTTTTTCACCTGACGGGAAAAAATTTGCCAAGAAAGAAACTTGTTTACCGGCTCCGGGGTACTAAAAGCCCAAACAATTTTCAGATTATTCTTTCGGAATCCGTCCGAATAATTTACTCCAGTTGTTCCAGTTGTATTTTTTGGCAACGATTATTACAAAAATAACCGAAACCACCAGCCAGGATATAAGACCGGTTATCGGGTCGAATTCCTGTATCCGGAATAAGGTAGGTGTTTGGCCAACTGATCCGCTAAAGGTTACCAGCACAAAACTGTAAATATTATTAATTGCATGTATGCCTAACGGCATTTCAATTCCATCGTCCATAATTACCAGGATACCCAGTAAAAGGCCGAAACCTACATAATTTGGCATAGAAAGCCAGAAACCGTATTTTTCCACCTCCGGATTTAAGGAATGCATTAATCCAAAAGCTACAGAAGTAATTATCAGGGGTACCCAGCGAAATACTCCTATAAGGCCAATTCCCTGGAAAAGATATCCCCGGAACAGGAGTTCTTCAAATCCTGCTTGCATGGGCACAAACAGTACAGCAATAAAAACCAGGGGGATGAATTTTTTAATATCCAGCTGATAAATATAATTATCCGGATTTATCAAATACAATACAATTTCTGAAAATGCCACCAATACCAGCCACAATCCTACACTGAACCATATTTTGTTCCACCTGATTTTTTTATAACCCGTAAAAAAACTTACCAGCGGCCTGTAATGCAATTTTGGAAGAATTAGCAACATGGCCAGAAAACATAAGATAAAGGGGATAAGCATCAATAATAATCCAATGTTTTGGTCTATTCCTATGGCTGAAAAATCAAAATTTTCCTGAAATTCCATAACGTCTGAGCCATCCAGCATTTTTAAGGTTAGAATAAAAACCACGGGAAGGCTTCCTATAAACTGTAAAACAATAATTATGAGGATCACTATGATATACCGCCACAAATCATTGCGGCCCGGGCGGGAAACGGAAAAAAACATAATAAAAAATATATTTAGACTTATAAAGATAGAATTTATTCAACAATTACCCCTTTTTTTCAGGAACTTTAAGTGCAAAGGGGATAGCCAGCAGGGCAAGCAACGCCGCCAGTTTAAAAGAAGTTTCATAACCCAGTTTATCAAAAGCATAACCCACTACCACAGTCATTATGCTGCTGATTAAAAAATTTCCCGTCATAAATATTCCATTTACAAAGGGAAGATGATTTGTATCTGTTTCGTGAATAGCAGCAAGCATTACGGGTGTTGTGGCAAGTAAAAAAATTCCGATAAGTATAAGCAAAGGGAATATTAATATTCCATGTAGGTAAATAAACAATCCCATTAGCAAGGGAGAAATAATGGAAATAATCAGCAGGGTATTGCGCCTGCCTAATTTGTCTGACACGGTGCCTGATATAAAAGTGCCCGCAGCCCCGGAAAGATAGACAGTTGACAGTGCAATAGCAGCAATCCAGTTGCTCGTGCCGGTAAGCTCCAGATAACCCTTTAAGTATAACGTCATGGATGCTTTCATAGCGCCCCGGGTAAATAATATACCTGCAATGGTTAAGAATAAAGGAAGAAACTTCCGCATGGTTTTACGGTAGCCTTCTGTTGTTTCTGCATGTGTAAAATTTTTTCGAAGGTCAAAGTTTCTAAAACGGAGAAACAGTACAAGCGATGCCACCAGGCCCATTGGCATAAGCCTGAAAATGCCGTGAAATCCCCAGAGGTCGATTGCCCCGGTAATAATTATCGGGCCCAGGGTTCTTGCCAATTCTCCACCCACCATATAGAAACTCATACCCCGGCCGGTTTTTTTACCTGATACCTGTTTGATCATTACCGGTGTGGGAATGTGAAATAATGCAGAACTGAATCCTGAAATAAACAGCAGAATGGCCAAAAATATATACCCGGGTGCAATTCCCATAAGGCTCATGGATACAGCCGTAATTGAAGGAGCGAAAATAACGGCATAACGCACCTTTATTTTCTCAGCCATTATTCCGATTAACGGATTTAACAACGATGGGATTCGCTGGATTACGGACAGCATACCAAACATAGTGTGATTAATTCCCAGTTTATCCCGTAACACTAATTCAATAGGGGCAAGAAAAGAAGTATAAATATCATGAATATGATGAACAAGTGAAATAATAACTACATCCAGGGTATGGAATTTTTTCCTGTCTTTTATTTGCATAAAGCTGAAAGAATCTTAAAATCTGCAAAGTTAAGAATAACTGATAATAAAATCGGATAGTAAAGAAATTGAAGATTTTTAAAACGGATTACATAAAATAAAAATTACACTGAAATTTTTCACATACTATTCATAATACCCCTAAAAAGTACGGATATTTTTGGGGCTATTTTATCAGCCTCGTGTAATACATCGGCATGTGTGATTTTTGAAATTTTTCCGGGAACACCCATATCGGTAATTACAGAAACAGCAAAACAGGAGATATTCATCTGGCGGGCAGCAATTACTTCCGGAACGGTTGACATGCCAACCGCGTCGCCTCCAATAATCCTGTAATATTCATATTCCTTTGGTGTTTCGAATGAGGGACCGGTTACCCCTACATAACATCCTTTTTTTATTTTAATTTGATTTTTGGCGGCCACCTGTTCTGCAATCCGAATAATTCGTTCATCATAAGCTTTGCTCATATCCGGGAATTGACTGCCAAATTCTTTGATTTTGTTTCCAACTAAAGGATTTGGCATCAGGTTAATATGGTCGGTTATAATCATTATATCACCAATCTCAAAATCAGGATTAAGTCCACCGCCGGCATTCGTTAAGAACAGCCATTTAATTCCCAGGAATTTTAAAACACGAACCGGAAAGATTATTTTATCCATTGAATAACCTTCATAAAAATGTAACCTCCCTTTTAAAACAGCCACCATTTTTCCTGCTATTTTGCCAATAATTAATTTGCCTTCGTGACCTTCAGTGGAAGTTTTGGGAAAATAGGGAATCTCAGAATAATTCAGGATGATGGACGGTTCTATTGTTTCGGCAAGACTACCAAGTCCCGATCCGAGTATAATACCGGTCAGGGGAGGTGATGGGCAATGCTTATTTATGTAATCGGTTGATTTCTTTATTCGTTTTAACATATCGGATCAGATTCTTATTAAATTCTTCCCCTCCATTAAATAAAAACTCAACCTTTACTGAAATATAGTATATCGATTCACAGAGCTGCTTGTCAATTAAGGTCTTCATCTCGCTAATCTTAACAGTATCTTTTTCAGTGGTAACGATATATTTATTCTGACTATTAACAGTTTCAAACTTATTTTTTATGTGGATAAAATCTTTTGCGGAATATGTATGGTGATCGGGGTATCGAATATGGATTAATTTTTTGGTATAGGATTTTAATTCGTTGACTAATGGGAGGGGATTAGCAATACCCGTTATCAATAGGATTTCTGAATTTTCTTTTTTCATTTCAGAAAGAGAAAGTTTTCGTTTATGGGTATTAAACAGGGCAGCGGGATCGCCATAAGTATACGTAGTAAAATATAAAAACTGGTAAGGATATAATTTCAGGTTTTTGATCCAGATTTTCTTTTCAATAGGTTTTAATTTTTTCGGAGTTTTTGTTACGATTAAAATATGTGCTCTTTTTATTTCTTTTCGGTGTTCGCGAAGGTTCCCGAAAGGAAGCATAAAATCATTAGAAACCGGATTATTAAAATCTATAAGCAAAACAGATAGCCCCGGATTTACTGCCCTGTGCTGAAAGGCATCATCCAGCAAAACAGCTTTGGTTTTTTTCTGAGTTTTTAGTATTTCATTTATACCGTTTACCCGGTCTCTATCAACAGCGACCATAACTTCGGGAAATTTATTTTTTATTTGTTTGGGTTCGTCTCCAACATCATCAACTGCAGCATGTGAATCCACAATCCTGAATTCTGAAGTTTTTCTTTTATATCCCCGGCTTAACAAAGCAATGGGGTACAAATCTTTCAGCAATCGGATGAGATACTCAACATGTGGTGTTTTTCCGGTTCCGCCAACAGTAAGATTACCTACGGATATTACAGGGAATGGGAAACAGGTTGATTTAAGTATACCATAGTCGTACAACTTATTACGAATGGTGGTTATTAATCCGTAAAGAATAGAAACAGGCCAGGTTATTATAAATAATTTTTTACGGCTTTGAGACGACAACATTTACAGCATTTTATTTGTAGATGCAGCCAATATAGCCAATTATTTTTTTAATTCCGAATATAAACGGATCGACAATACCAGTGATATTTATATTAACTGCGGGTTACATTTTCAGAAAAACAAATATCCACTTTTTTAGTATACATCGATAACATAGGGTATTCTTGCCTGAATACCTTCCATTGATTTAAGTTCTTTAATATATTCGTAATGTTTGTAAGCTTCTCCAAGCTCTTTTTTTAATAAGCCGGTACTTACGTTTTCTGACAGGTCTTTTAAAACTTTTTGAAACGGATCTTCAAGTTTGGGTAGTTCCATTATACGATATTTATCCAATCCGGCCATTTGTGCTGCTGTTTCAATGGCTTTGGTTAATCCTCCGTGGAGATCAATTAATCCGATATCCATAGCATTAATACCACTCCAAACCCTGCCTTCCCCAATTTTATCCACTTCTTCAGGGTTCATAGATCTGCCTGATGCAACATGATTAATAAATGTGTTATACGTTGTATCTATCATTTTTTGCATTACCTGACGCTCAAAAGGTTTTAAAGGTCTGTAAATCGACATAAAATCTGAATATGTATTGGTACTTTCCACATCGATCGTAATTCCAAGTTTATTATTCAATAGTTTTTTGGAATTGGGTATTACACCAAATACACCGATTGATCCGGTTAATGAAAGGGAGTTTGCAATAATAGTATCGGCAGGGCAGGCAATATAATATCCTCCGGAGGCAGCCATATCGCCAAAGGATGCCACTACCGGTTTGGCTTCCGAAGCCAGTTGCATTTCGCGCCAGATCACTTCAGATGCTATAGCATTTCCTCCACCGGAATTAATCCTGAGTACTATTGCTTTTACCGAAGAATCTTTACGGGCTTTCTGAATGGCTTTGGAAATCCCCTCAGAACCGATATTTTGCTCCGTTTCATCCCCAAAAATTATAGAACCGGTTGCATAAATAACAGCAATCTTATCTTTAGCTAAACCCTTGTATTCCCTTACTTTTGGTACTTTGCTATATTGAGAAAGCGTAGTGGTTTTTAACTTGCGGCTTTCGGCTATTCCTGCCTTGGATTTTAATTCATCGATAACTTCATCTTTGTAAACGAGTCCGTCAATTAATTTATATTTCAGCAGATTTTCTGAATCTGAAGATAAAACGTTATCGGCAAACTTATTTAATTCCGAAACCGGAATATTCCGGGCATCTGAAATATTGGCAAGAATAGCACTCCAGATTGATCCAACATAGGTTTTAATCTGAAGCCGGTTTTCTTCGCTCATTTTATCTAACATCAGCGGCTCAACGGCACTTTTAAATTTTCCATGACGGATAATCTGCGGTTCGATCCCTAATTTTTCAAGCGCTCCCTTAAAAAACATAACCTCGGCACGCATCCCCACAAAATAAAAGAATCCTTCGGGATTCAGATATATTTTATCTGAAACAGACGCCAGATAATACGTGGGTTGATTATAATAATCAGCGTAACTTATTACAAACTTTCCTGATGTTTTAAAATCAATGAGAGCATTCCTTATCTCATCTATTGTAGAAAGGCCTGCAGGAATAATAGAAAGGTCAAGAAAAATTCCTTTAATCTTATCGTCTGTTTTTGCTTTATCAATATTTTCAAGAATATTGTTTAATCCCAGTTTAAAATCGGACTCGAGTTGAAAATTCAGATCTGAAAATGAGAAACCGGGTTTTCGGTCCTGTATGGGCTTGTTTAATTTTAATACCAGTATGGAATTTGAATCAATAGTAACCGGTTTACTTTGCTTGGAAACAACGGCACTTAGTATCCCGATAAAGAAAAAGAATAAGATAATTGAAGTAATTAAAATACCAACAATGGTGGCCAGGGTATATTTAAGGAAACTTTTCATATATTTTAAATTTAATTGTTAATGGTTGTATGTAAAACTCCCGATGAATCTCGAAAAGTTCGACGAACTTTATTTTATTCAAACATTATTTAAAATAGCTCGAAAAAAGTCAGGTTCGTTTTATAACATTGTATTAATTTAAAAAATAAAGTTTAAATGTAAAGAATATTATTTAATCCCTCAATATAAGAGATTAAATTCTATCAACACAGATACCTTGAGTTTTATGCACGAAATTATAATATTATTGGGAAGTAACGCGGGAAACAGATTGCATATTTTTGACCAGACAAAAACATTTCTTGAAAGGCTGCTCGGACCAGTTATTAATTCATCTGCCATCTATGAAACCGAGCCCTGGGGATTTGACGCTGATGAAACATTTTTAAACCAGGTAGTGATTTTTCATTCAGAAATTAAACCTTTGGAAGTATTAACGGGTATATTGGAAATTGAAAATAGGTTTGGAAGACAAAGACATGGTAATACATACGAACCGAGAACACTGGATATTGATATATTATTTGTTGGAAATACAACATTAAAAAGTAAGATGCTAACAATACCTCATCCAAAGTTACAGATGCGTAAATTTACACTGGTACCGCTAGCTGAAATTATTCCGGAATTTATACATCCGGTATTAAAAAAATCAGTAGGCCAGTTGCTTTCGGAATGTGCTGATACTGGATGGGTTAAAAAACTGGAGTTTTAAATAGTATTTCGTAAAGATACCCGTAAAAAAAGGTATAAATCAACGACCAACTTACCAGGCCTGCAATTAAATAAAGGTATTTTAGTTTTATATGCTTGTAATACCGCACTACCAAAAAACTTGAGACGGGTATTGAAAGCAATACCGGATTCAGGATTACGATACCGGGGAATCCATACTTGTTTTTAATTCTTACAAGTCGTCTGTTGTATTTGGTAAAGATTTTTTTCTTATATGCGATTCCCGTTTTTTTTCGGCTAAAAAAGTTAGTTATTTTATTCCATCCGATTAATAATAATTCAGAGAACCCGCTAAAAACGTATACGCCCAGAATACCCCCCATATTAGTAAAAATTAACGTTTCAGTATAACTTAGCCGGGCAAGTGCTATTGGAAAGGTAAAAGCAAACTTAAAGGAACTTAGCAATACAATAAAAATGTAATCCATCCGATAATGAATATTGTTGATAATTAATTTGCAGTAACTCTCAGGTGTTTACAATAGCAATATACAAATTTTTCAATAATTCAGTAAAGAATTAGTATTTATCGTATCCTTTATTCCTGATATAAAAACTATCAAACCATCACAATTATAAACCGTACAGACGTCAGCTATTATTTTACAGGCAGTTGTATACATTATAAGAACTTTGCCAGCCATATCAGGCAGAATGGCAAATTCACTATTTTTATAACTTCAATTGAACTTTCAATAGCGCCGAAATTCAGATAATTTTCCCCATTAAATAACTTGTCATTATATTCAAAACTTAAGGTGATATTCTTTTCGGAATATTTTTGAATAATATAATCGATAATACAATTTAAGGCCCCGGGATGTTCATTTTTATCGGAACAAACATGTATAAGAGTAATTTTATTATGAGATTTTAAAATAAATGCTGAGGCTATCAAATTATTCATTTTGGAATAGGCTCCGTAAACCTCACCCATACGGGTCCTGATCGCAGTAATGATAATTACTTTAATCAATAAAAGATATTCCCCGGTAGCTATATTATACTTTGGGTTGTGATGGACCCTGATAAATTCGAAAAGACTTTTAATAGACAACCCTTCAATTGCTGAAATATTATTTCTTTCAATATTTTCAAGATTTTTTAACAAAGCGGGTGAATAGTACTTTTTTATATTGCGGTACGATTTAATTAAATCAAGTTCGAAACAGGTTATGGGGCTGCTTTTGTAAAATTGTCTAGAATTACTGGTAATTAACCTGTTGAGGGGGAAATGAATAATTTTAAATTTGGCAGGAATCGCTTCTAAGAATTCATCGATTTTTTTAGGATGCAATGGCTTAAGAGAAAAAATACCTAACTGGTTAATAAGAACAGGGGTAAAAACCTGCTTAATTCCAAACCTTTTTTTTACCGGTAGGGGCATTATAGTTTCATAATCACCTTCAATAAGGGCTTCCCAATCTTCACATACAATATTTAAATACCATGAGTATGCATAAAAAATACCATTAACAGAGTCATGTATACAACTGTCCCACTTTGAAGTATCAATTTCATTATTTCTCAGGTATCGGATAGCCAAGATTTCAGGGTTTATAAAATTGCTTCATCTATAAAACTAAAATATGCATTATTGCCAATTATAATATGGTCTAATAATTTAATATCCATAAGTTCCGATGCTTCTTTTAGTTTTTTAGTTATGGATTTGTCGGCTTCACTTGGCATTAAATTGCCTGAAGGGTGGTTGTGACATAAGATAATGGAAGAGGCCAGATTTTCGACAGCATTTTTTAGTATCATTTTTATGTCGATTACAGTTCCGGAAACTCCTCCCTGACTTATTTTATAGCGTTCGATAATTTTATTTGCACGGTTTAATAAAAGAATCCAGAATTCTTCGTAAGGCAAATCAGCAAGAATAGGGTGAAACAGGGAGAATACATCGTTGCTTGAAGTTATTTTTTGCTTATCCGGAATATCGGCAAGTTTCCGCCTTCTGCCTAGTTCCAAAGCTGCAATTACAGACAAGGCTTTGGCTTCTCCAATGCCATGAATTTTCTGAAGATCTTTAATAGATTTTTTCCCCAGGTTGTTTAGATTATTATCCGCGGTGTTAAGAATCTTACGGGCAACTTCAACGGCTGAATTTTCTTTAGTTCCCGATCCGATTAAAATGGCAATAAGTTCGGCATCGCTTAAACTCTGAATACCTTTATTTAGAAGTTTTTCTCTTGGACGATCTTCGATGGCCCAGTTTTTAATACTGATGTTTCCATCCTGCCCCATTATTCCGGTTTTTATAATGTGGTAAGCAATTTACACCAATATTTTGTAAATGGGAAATTCTGATTTCATGAAATTAAAAAGGCTCCTTTATCGAAAGGAGCCTTTGAAATATTAAAAAAAAATATTTACAAACTGTTAACGTGTTTTGAAAGTTCTGATTTCAGGTTAGCTGCTTTGTTTTTATGAATGGTGTTCCTTTTAACCATCCTGTCAAGCATTGAAGATACTTTTGGTAATAACTCACGGGCAGCTTCTTTATCGCTGGATGCACGTAATTCTTTCACAGCACTTCGAGCGGTTCTTGCATGGTACCTGTTTTGTGCCCTTTTCGTTTCATTTTGTCGAATTCTCTTTATTGCCGATTTATGATTTGCCATTTTATTATTCTTAAAATAAATTAGTATCCTTTTTATAAGGAGCGACAAAAGTAATTATTTTTTTTTATTCAAAAAATACATTTTAATTATTTGGCTAAAAAAAATGTCTTTCCTAACAATTTTGCTTAAATCACGTATTAAAAGACATTTAAAATCAAAAAATTGCTAAAAAATAGATATATTTAATTGGAAAGACGTTGTAATACCCGGGATTGTTTATGAAGTTGTTAAAATATAGATACTTATTATTAGCAATAATTGTTGTGCAAAATGTTTTTGCTCAACAAACCGACAAATGGATTTCTTCTGAGTCGGATGATAATGTACAACCAAAATTGGTTGACTTTAACGATTCTATAATAAATGCTTATGAGGTTGTTTACAATCCTGATTCTGAGTTTTTATTACGGGGTCAGATAATCAGTATATTTCATGAATATGTTGAAAATGTTCAGATAGAAGTTATTTCTAACGGGAATAAATATTTTACACATTCAGCCGGTTTTGGAGTTTTTGCTCTTGCGATCCCGCGAAAACTGTTTGAAGGAATAATTACCCTCAGATTGATTCATGAGGATTACAGGATATTTGATACGACATTATATATCCGTAATAAGGAAACCGGTAATCTGAAATTGAATATGGTTCCAAAATATAAAATTCTAGTAAAAGGCCGCGTATTTGAAGGGAGCAATCCTTTGGAGGGAGTAAATGTTATTATCAGACATAATGAAAATGTACAAGAGCTAAAAACACTCGGTTGTTATTACGATGATGAGGATTATTGGAATTGTTTATATAACGGAATGTTTAAATCTGAAATATCATCTGAATATGCAACTGATTCAGTATATATCTCGATGAATAAAAAAGGTTTTCAATCCCGTAATTATTCATTTTTATTTTCAGAATATACTGGGGAATTACTGCTTTTTAAACTAAAATATGCAGATTCTATTCCTGATCTTGGGAAAAATGATCTATGCTTACGGCTTTCGTTCCCATTTTTAACTAAAGACCAGTGGTTTATTGATTTATCCTATTATCACAGATTAAATATAGGGAGTTTTAACAGGTTAAGTTTTGGAGCAGAAGCTTCAATTTTACTTACAACGTATAAAACATCTCATACAACATTGCCCGGGCTGCCGGATGCAGAAGCTGATAGTGTTTATTTGCGTGGTTTTATCGGTCCATCTGTTATAGCCTGGATTACAAAACCCCATAGGCGATATTTTTCAACCTATGCCGGTGCAACCGTTGGAGTTTATCTCAACAACCCTGAAATTGGAATTCAGCCTTTTATCGGCACACGTTTTTTTGTGGATATGAATAAATCAATCGGATTGGAAGTAAGATATTTTTCAAATCATCTTGAGGTGGTTAAATATACATTTTCAGAATTTGGTGATGCCTCTCGATCTGTAAATACAATAATTAACGAAAGTTTATTGCTAAATCTTGGAATTCAGGTTAACTTTTAATTAGTTGAAAGGAATGATTAAATCAATACTACCTATAATTTTTATCGCACTATTTATTTCTTCATGTGAAAAAGATGAAGGAACTACGGACATTTATAATGAAGACCTGATTTTTACCAGAAGTATTAAAATTAATATTCCATCCTATTCTTATATTTCCGGTAAAGGCACTCAAATTTTTGTTCGTGGTGACACTTCATATTTTTCACCTGTTTCTGATACTCTTTCTGTTGAACCTGTTTTTGCATGGGATACGGTAAACGTGGCACTATTGCACATAGGTATATTTACAGAAGAAATTCAGGTTTCGCAAAACAGAATTCAAAATAGTAATTCAATGATATGGGCTTGGCATTCGGGAATGGAATCAGGTAGTGACGGATATGTTAAATATAGCGATGGGATTTCCGTATCACTGGGAGAATACCAGGGGAGTGCGATACCCCTTATACCATTAAATAAATATTACTGGGCTGTTTGGGCATGGAACCCCTCAGGCACGGCTATCTGGTTTTCCAGCAGACAATTAACTTTTGTAGTGGAAGATCGGTAATTAAAGTTCATTTTTTTAAGATTGATCAAATAATCATATATTTAGTGTTGTTTAATATGTAATTTAACGGCAATTATTTCATTTTTAAATTAACCCGGGATGAACAAAACAAAAAATTATAGTAAAAAAATAGATAAAAAAAACAGGGTAGTAATCGAAGAAGTAAATCCTGAAGAATTAAATAAAATATGGGAAAAGTTAAGTGAAATTGATAAAAGCCTTTAAGATTTCAATTGGCATTCTCAGGTTAAAACTTTCTTAAACCCAAAATAGCCTCCGTACTTTACTAAGAATATCTTAAGTATTATTTGAGGATAATATATTTCCTTTTTTTTGACCTTTTCGGTTAAAATACATATAAACAAAATGTTACCGCAACATTATTTTTTTAATCTTTTCAATTGAAGAAATTCATCAATAGATTAATCTCATTCATGTAATAAAAATTACATACAAAATTTATCACCGTATATGGTGGTATGTTGGAGTTAAATTTTTCACATGATGAGAACAATAATAAATAGAATTTTTCATCAAAACACCTTATCAAACCCCAACCTATCAATAATTACTGTTTCCGGAAAGGATTCGAAGAGGAAAATAGCCTATACTCTGAAGATCGCCGTTTTGTTTTGCCTGTTTATAATTGCTACGGCTTATGAAAGGCCTGTATCAACAACTTTACAGGGTTCCAATGAGTATTATCTGCAGGTGTTTCAGGACCAGCTGAAGAATTATTTTTCTGAAAAAATTACTTTTCAGCCAACAAGTACAATGCATTCAAATACTTCAAACCTGGTTGAAGAGTTTTACCGGATGTCTGATTATTCTCCATGGTGGACGATTAATTTTATGCCTTCACCCATGGCTGAAGAATTAATGAGTTTGTTTGAAAATTCTCATAGTTACGGCTTAAATCCGGAGTTTTATAATGTTAAAAAAATTAATGCAATAAAAAATGCATTGTCTGAATCAGGCAACCAGAAAATAAAATTTCAACTAAGGCAACAGTTGGAACTGGAATATACGCAGTCTGCATTAAATTTTATATTGCATCTTAGCAAAGGATTAGCCCCTGTTGATTCTTCAGCAGAATATAATTATTTTGTCAGCTCACTTCCCCGGTTACTAAACGATGCTGTGCAATCTGATTTAAAGATTAAAATCCTTGATGTTCAACCTAAAAGTAACGACTATGTGTGGCTTCAAAAAGCCTGGGAGAAATATCTGGATCAAACAGAATTATCCGAATCAGAATTTTTAATTATTAAACCGGGTAAAGATTTGCCGGCAAAAGATAATACCATAAGAAAACGATTAACGGATTTAGGTTATCTGAACCGTATCGATTCAGAAAATGATTCAATCTTTTCTATAGCATTAAGAAATTTTCAGCGATTTCACGGGATTACTCCTGACGGTGAATTGAATAGTAAAACTCAAATTGCACTTGCTCAATCTGCCTGGCAAAAATTTCAGCAGGTGGCAGTAAATTTAGAACGTTTAAGAAAAGAAAATCATTTCTCCGAGTTTTTAATTGATGTAAATATTCCTGCTTACAAATTAAAGGTGATTAGAAATAATAAAATTCAAAATACTTTTAATGTAATTGTAGGAAATCCTAAAACACCTACTCCTGAAGTATATAGTAAGATTGAAAAGATAGTAACAAATCCGTACTGGAATGTTCCTAAAAGTATCACTATTAATGAACTTATTCCTAAAATTAAACACGACTCTACCTACCTTAGCAGAAACAGGTTCAAAATTATTGATCGTGAAAGAAATATAATCGATGAAAAAAGTATTGACTGGACTACGATTAATGCAAGAGATTTCAAATATTTTTTCAGGCAGGATGCCAGCAGATCAAATGCACTTGGACTCATCAAGTTCCTATTTCCAAATCCATATAGCGTTTATCTTCACGATACTCCCGGCAAACAATTGTTTTCTAAAGATTTGAGGGCATTTTCACATGGTTGTATCCGATTACAGGATCCGGATAAACTGGCTAAATATCTTTTAGATTATGACAATTCGAATCATTCTGTCAATAATTTGCTCAAAGCCGGGGAAAATACTGAGATTAAATTACAGGAAGATGTCGACATCAGGATCAGGTATCTGACCTGTGAAGCCGATGAAGACTTGAATATTTATTTTTACAATGATATATATAACAAAGATTTACCTGTAATAGAGAAATGGTTTAATTAATACTGAGGTTTATTCTGCCTGGTTGATCTTTATAATTATATCCGATTTTTTAAAATATTCCTGATCCGGGTAATAACAAAAAAAACATGATCCGTCTTTAATAAGGTCAATTATTTCTCTGGTGTTTTCTATTGGTAAAGCCGGGCAACCAAAGCTTCGTCCAAGTCTGCCATATTTATCAATATAAGATTGGCTTACATATTTTGCCCCATGAACCACAACACCTCGTTTTCGGGCCAGGCTGTTAAATTTTTCCTCCATACCGTTTAAGGTTAGCGAGTACCCGTGTTTTCCGGAATACGTTTCACCGGTAATAAAAAACCCCAATGAGCTTTTGTGGGATTGCATTTTGTTTGAGAATTCAGTTGCATATTGTTCACCGGAATTTTTACCGTGAGATACATAAGTTTTATATAAAACCCGAAAATCTTTTAGGTGAATAACAAATAATCGTTTTTCAACAGAAGGTTTGCTGTAATCAATAATGGTGAGAATACTATCGTTTAAAACCCTGTTCTGCTTGCGGAATATATCATATCCTTTATATGCAATCGAAAAAACCGCTGAGTCCAATTCCGGCTCACGAATTTTACTGTAGAAATTTTCTATATTTTTATTCAGAAATGATACCGGAGGTTTAATAGAATTCCTGTGAAAAATCATTCTCTCACTTAGTCCCCGGTTCATGGGAAGGATTATTAGAAATAACACGAGAAAAAATTTATATTTCATAAATGAGAAAAGATTAATTCAGGAATTTGTCTGCAAAATTAAGAATTATTGAATGTTGCCTGTATAATATATCTATTTTTATTTACCATGGCATAAAATTTGTAATTTTCATATACCTCACCTAATAATTAATAAAATGAAAAAATATATAATATTTATTTCGATAACCTTACTGGCGTTACCAGTAAACGCATTTGAAGGTAAACCTCCGATTAAATGGAACAATATTTCTCAAAAAGAATTTTTAGTTGAAGCGCCATCGTTTGACAGGAATGCCTCTGCAGTTATCTTGTGCGATTTTGGAGAAATTGAAATTTCCAACCGCACTTTTTATAAGCGGCATGTGAGAATAAAAATATTAAATGAAAAAGGACTTGAGTTTGCAAAAGTGGTAATACCCTATAATACCTTTAAAGATCACGATGATATTATGTCTCTCAGGGCCCAGACCTATAACCTGAAAAACGGCAAAATAATTAAATCAAAGGTTACTGCAAAGGAAATTCAAAAGATTCAATCCGGAAAAAATACCTTTAAAAAACAGTTTATTTTCCCGGATGTAAAAGTGGGTTCAATAATAGAATATTCCTATACTATTGCTTCACTTGATTTTATAAGGTTAAAAGACTGGGTTTTCCAGCATGAGATTCCAACGCTTTGGAGTGAAATACGGATGAGTTTTCCACGGCCCTTTATGTATCTGGTTACTTTTCAGAGAGGGCCATACCTTTCTGCTGAAGAAAAAGCGGAGTTTGCCTCGAAGCTTCAATGGTTATATGATACAAAGAGAAGAGCTAGCCGGTTCGAGCTTGCTGAAAATAATTATGTCTTGTACAAAGCTCCACAAAAGAATTACACAGTATATGTAATTAATGACAGGAAGAAAAAAATTGTAATGCGTAACCTTCCTGGAGTAAAAAGCCATCCGGATTATATTGCTGTCAGCGATTATGTTCCTAAAATTAAATTTCAATTGTTTGAATCGTCCGGTAATCTTCCTCCTGATTTCAGGCCATTGTTATATACTACCCTCGACGATTATAATAAAAGATCGAAATTTGATCCCTATTTTACCAATGACATTGCAGGATATGTTCATTATCGTTTGGAAACTTACCAGGAATTAAACGACCGGTTACTAAAAAGCAAATTGTTTGGTTTCCAATTGGTGAAACACCTGGATTGTCCTGAAATGGAAGATAACATAGTTCAACCGGGAATGACTGATTTACAAAAAATGATTTCTGTTTATGATTATGTAAAAACAACCATGAAATGGGATGGAATTTATGCTGATGATTTACAACGTGATCTATCCGAAACATTTAAGGAAAAAACAGGGCATAGCGGGGAGGTAAATATGGTTTTGATAAATCTGTTGCGAAGAACCGGACTTAAAGCTAATCCGGTATTAATTCGCACAAACGATATGGGACAGCCTGAAACAGTATATCCGGTTAATAACCAATTTAATCATGTAATTGCTGAGGTAACAATAGGTGGTGAAATGTATCTTCTGGATGCAATTGACCCTGCCAGACCTTATAATATTATTAATGAAAAAGATATGTACACTCACGGCTGGCTGGTAACCAAAGAGAATTACGGCTGGATCAGTTTATTTCCAAATAATTCTGATGGAACCGGTAATCAAAAAAGAATGTCTTTGGCACTTTAGGCTAATTTATCATTCTAACGGAATATACCGGCCTTTTGCTCAATACTTGTAGGTGCCCAGATTTTTATATCATCAATACAACCTGAGTCGTCGAATGAGCCAAAACCGATATAGCCTAATACGAAAGTACGGTTTATGGTTTCCATAACAGGTGTTTTCATATCGTCGAAATATATTTTGATTAAACCCTGCACAATGTTGCGTTCGATGCGTACTTTATGCCAAACATTTTCTCCCCAGTTTATGCCCGATGTTAACGGATCAGCAACAGGCGCGCGAGGGGCGTTTTTTACAACAAAAATATTATGAGCATTACTATCTGCGGCAGAGGCCAAATGAACATAATAAAAATTTGAAGCATTCCGGAGGCCGAAAAAAATGCACATATCGCGGTGGTTATATTCATTACCGGTTTGTTTTAACCGCGCTTCCAATATAAAATCTCCGAACATTTTGTTTGAAATTAAAGCAATGCTAAAAGGCGACCGAAAAGGCGGGGTGTAATTTCCTGTACCGGTTAGTTCTAGATAGCTGTTATTTCCGGTCTTGCTTATTTTCCAGGTTTCAGCATCTGAAAATTCAAATTCGTTTATTGAAGAAGATTTTGTAAAATTCAGTTCAGATTGCAGCATATATCCAACAGGAAGTTCCTGGGTAAAACTGATAGTACATTGTAGTTGTAGTAAAAGGATCGGGAATAATTTATACATAACCGGAATTTTTAAAGCTAAAAGTACATAATTTTTTCAACTGGAGAAATTTGCTTCTTCAATGGAATTGATCCACATTACTGAATTTATCATAGTTACAATTGCTTCATGATTTGAATCAAAATAAACTAAGCTAAAAAATTTAGGGATTTTTTCAGGGAAAATAAACAAAAGGCCCGAATAATTGTATTCTTCATAAGAAATAAAGTAAGAGGAGAAAACAAATTGAATTATAAAATACATAAGGCAGAAACCAGGGGACATGCAAATCATGGCTGGTTAGATACACATCATACCTTTAGCTTTGCGGATTATTACGATAAGGAGCGTATGAATTTTGGGGCATTGCGTGTACTAAACGATGATATTGTGCAACCCGGAATGGGATTTGGAACACATCCTCATGCTGACATGGAAATTGTATCCATACCTCTTAGAGGGGCTCTGGAACATAAAGACAGCCTGGGCCATGTTTCAATAATTAATAAAGGTGATGTGCAGGTAATGTCTGCCGGAACCGGTGTGCGTCATTCCGAATATAATCATTCCCGATCAGAAGATGTGAATTTCCTACAACTTTGGATCTTTCCCCGAAAGGGACAGCTGCAGCCACGATATGATCAAAAAACTTTTGTGGAAGAAGATATGCGAAATACTTTTTGTTTACTGGTAAATCCGGATACTTTAGGAGGATTGTACATTCATCAGGATGCCTGGTTAAGTTTGGGGATTTTTGATCCGGGAAAAACATTTCAGTATAGTTTAAAAAACGAGAAAAGCGGTGTCTATTTATTTATTATTGAGGGTGAGATTAGTTTAGCCGACCAGGTATTAAGTAAAAGAGACGGTATTGGAATCTGGGATGTTTCTGAAATTAAATTTTCAGCACAATCGAAAGCACAAATATTATGTATTGAAGTGCCTTTAATAGTTAATGATTGAAAGGTTCGATCAGCCCGCCTTCCGTTTTATGTTTCCGGCAAAATGAACAGGAAGAGTAATAATGAAACTTGATCCTTTGCCAGGTCCTTTGCTTTCAACGTGAATAGAACCATCCATTTCTTTTAACACGTTAGCACAAAAATGAAGACCAAAACCATGTCCGTTTGGTTTTGTTGTAAAACCGTAATTAAAAATATTTTTAAGGATTTCTTCTGAAATTCCTTTTCCATTATCTGATATTTTTATTATAATCCGCTCATTATTTGTCGAATTAATTTGAATATCAATAAAACGTTCTCCTTGTTTTTCCAGCAAAGTATCGTATGCATTTTTTATTACATTTAACAGCACATTCACAAGTTTCGATTTTGGTGCTTCAATATTTAAATTTTCATTTATTAAAACTGATTTTCGAACGGCTATATTTGCCCTAATAAAATTGTTTTCATGAATATGAATTACTTCATCTACCAAAGAAGTTATATTTACAGATTCAATAAAATCTCTGGCTGTTGCATATTCCTGCTGTGTGTCAATAACCTCCTTAATAAGGTTTACTTTTTCTAATAATAATTTGCTTTCAGTTAAAAGTTGTTTTTGCTCCTTTTCAAGTTCAGGGTCTAATTTTATAAAATAATCCATAAGTAACTCACAGTTTTTATTTTTTTTAAAATCTAAACTGCTGGAACGATTTTGTTCTAAAAGTGAGGTTGCCTTTTTTAATCCTGTAATCTTTGAATTGTAAATAATAGCATTCATATTCTCAATTGAAATGGTAATCGTATTTAATATATTTCCAATATTATGAATCACATCTGTGGCAATTTCTGACATGCCTGCGTGGTGGGCCATTTTTAGCATTAATTTATGCTGAACCTCAAGTTCTTTTTGTGCACCAATAAGTTCTGTTACATCACTGATAACACAAACATTTCCTATCGTTTTGCCGGTATCATCATACAACTGAGAATTTGAAAAATTAATATGTAATATTTCATTTGAAGGGCTTTTTATGGTAAACATTTTATTTTTTAATTCTTCTTTGTTTATTAGCAAGTTTACAGATTTGGCAAAATCTTTATCCACAGTTTGAAGTGTATCTATTGTTTTTCCTGCAATTAAAGTATTCTTTGTCCCAAATATTTGTTGAAACGCTTTATTTGTATGTACTATTTTGTTATTATTATCCAATAAAAGCAACGCATCATTCATTGTTGAAATAATTTTATCTGCGGCAGTTTCAGGTGTAATATTAAACAGTTTATAAAACCAGGTGGCAGTTACGATAAATATCCAGCCAAAAAATATACCCAGAGATTCTGGTACCAGCAACGAAATATTAAATGAGGGTAATACTCCGTTTTTTAGAATACTAAGCAATGTCGGGACCATTATTCCCAAAAGGACTAATAAAGTCTGTATCCTGATTTTTTTATCTGAAGATTTAGACAAAAAAACAATACCTATGTAATTTGTTATAATCAGATTAAACAACATAAACGGAACCAGGATAATAGATATATTTATTTGAAAGTTTTCAGGCAAACGCATCCAAAATCCTCTGACATTTATAAGATCAAATGAAGTATAGTTAAAAGAAACGTAAATTATAAAACCAGTAATCCCGTAAAGTATATACATCCATTTTTTCGAAAAGCTGTCGATCTTTTTTGTAAAAACCAAAAGGAAATGAAGTTGTAAGGTTAGCACTAACGGCCAAACTTTTTCAATATTCATCCAAAACCAGGCGGTATAATAAGTATTCGAAGATGCTACCTCATAATCTAAAAAAGATAATAACGCACCAACAACGGAAAAAACTAAAAAAACCTTATTGAGACGATTTTTTGTGTTTTGTGCGTATACAAAAACGCCCACAAATAGCACAATAAGAAAAGTTAAAAGAGCAATAATTGAATAAATATTCAGCTGCATTGATAATAGAAGTTTTATTAAAGAGCTTTATTCAGCCAGAAATCTATTTTCTTTAATAATTCATTAATATTAATTGGTTTGGTTACATAATCCTCAAATCCTTCAGCCCGGTATTTTTTTTCTTCATTTGCCATGGCAAAAGCAGTTTGCGCAATTATTGGAATGTCTTTATTTATGTTTTTAATATGGTTTTTGGCCTCAACACCATTCATTACCGGCATTTTAATATCCATTAAAACCAGGTTAATATTCTTATTCGAAATAAATATCCGGACAGCTTCCTGACCATTTATTGCCCATAAAATAGTGGGATTATATCTTGAAAGAACTTTATCGAGAAAAATTGCATTAAATTCTTCGTCTTCAACAACCAGTATGGTTTTGTCTTTAAAATTATATTCAGTATTATTTGGCATGGATTTTTTGTTTTTCTGACTTTTAAATTCAACGGGATCTGTTACAGGTAGTTTAAAATAAAACGTTGAACCTTTATTAATTTCAGATTCCACCCATATTTTGCCACCCAAAAGTTCAACAAGGTTTTTTGAAATGGTAAGTCCAAGTCCTGTTCCACTTTTAGTGAGCTTTTTTGTGTGCTCGAGCTGTGTAAAGCGCTCGAATATTGAATCCACCTCGTTGATAGGAATTCCAATTCCGGTATCTTTCAGGTAAAATACAATATATTTATCATCTTCAACAGTATATCCGAAATGGATGTAGCCTGATTTTGTGAACTTAAGAGCATTATTAAATAAATTAATGAATATTTGTCTCAGGCGTTCGATATCTGTGATGAACCTGAAATTTTTGTTTGTTGTTCCACAAAAAACTTCCAGTTGAATATTTGTTTTGTTGTCTTTGTTCTTTTTTAATTCAAACACTTCCAATAATTCGTGCATGAATTGATTCAGATTAAATTCGGACTTTTCCACTTTTAAAACTCCGGCTTCTATCTTAGATATATTTACAATATCATCTATAAGTTTAAGCAGCATATTACTGCTATTAGAAATATAACCGAGGTATTCTTTTCTTTTTTGTTCCGAATTGTCATCGTAATTCAATAATTTGGTAAATCCAACTATAGAGTTCATTGGCGTACGGATCTCATGACTCATATTAGCAAGAAATGCTGATTTTAGACGATCCGATTCTTCAGCTTTTTCTTTTAATTCCGTTGCTTGTTTAATTAGCAGGCTTAATTCTTTTGTGCGTTCAGCAACTGCACTTTCCAGATGATCTGTATACTCCCTGTTTTCTTTTGATATATCCCACTTGGTAATTAACGACAGGGCCAGCTGTTGTATAACAATAGAATTAAACGGTTTTTTTATAAAGAGTAATTTGTCTGTTCTGCCGAACTGCTCCAGTATTTGCTGCCATGAATAGTCGGAATAAGCTGAACAAATCACAATCTCGATATCCGGATGGATTTTCCATATTTTCTCTATAGTTTGAACACCATCAATTCCAGGTGGCATTCTTACATCCATAAAAATCAGTGAATACGGGAAATTTTCATTAGCCGCTTTATCAATAAGCAAAAGGGCTTCTTCTCCCTGATAGGCATCATCAATCACATATTCATAACCTTGAATATTTTTTTGAGTTTTAGCTCCAAAAAGCGATTTTTCAATTGTTTCCAGTTCATTATTGGTGGGTTCTGTAATAAGAATTTTTTTAAAATCATCATGAATGGATTTATTATCGTCCACAACTAGTATTCGTCTTCTCTCCATCTTCAATATCCTTCATTATCGATGTATACTATACGCATCTTAATTATAATGGTGACATTAATCCGAAATTTTTTTATAAATGGAGCAATTATCCTGATTAAATAACAATTAAATAATGCAGTACAAGTTTATATATGCGATGTATATATCATATTGTGTTTGATTACCAATAACTGTGCGTGAGTTTGCAGTTTTGGATAGAATTTTTAAATAATAAGTTTAATCCATAATTTGTTTAGATATAACAAAAAAGCCGCATATTAAAATTTGCGGCTTTTTTGATTGTATTTAGGGGCTTTTTCTAGTCTTTTTTATCCTGATTGGATCCCAACATAACAATTTCGTTTACTACAACTTCAGTAAAATAACGGGTTACGCCGTCTTTATCTTCATAATTGCGATGGTTTAACCGGCCTTCAATGGCCACTTCCTTTCCCTTTTTCAAATATTTCTCAGCAATTTTTGCTGTATTTCCCCAGGCCACAAGCTGGTGCCATTGAGTGTTGGTTACTTTTTTACCTTCCATGCTGGTGTAGGTCTCATTAGTGGCCAAAGAAAACTTAACTAATTTCTTATCGCCATTTAAATCTTTAACTTCAGGATTGTCTCCTAATCTTCCGATTAACTGAACGGTGTTTCTTAAATTACTCATGATAACAAATTTTAAATTAATAGTGATTTCTAAATTGCCTCTGAACTCAGATTGACGAAACAAAGTAAAGCCCTATCAATCAAATTATTCGTATGTTAGCCGTTTGATTCCGTTTAATATCCGGTTGTAAACGGTTATAATCGGATATACTTTTCATTATCAAGAATTTAATACGTTTGTAATTATTTCATTAGTATTCGAATATTTTAAAACACTGAAACATATCATTTTTATTATTAACTGATTTACTAACTTCGAAAATTATATATATATATACGTTTAACTTAAAATTTTTGACTGTGAAAAAATATCTTAGTCTTTTTATTCTAACAGGTATTCTAATCGGTTCTTGTAATATGAAATCTAAAAATGAATCGGATAATCCCTTTTATACGGATTACAACACGCCTTTTCAGGTTCCTGCATTCGACAAGATTAAAAACCAGCACTATTTGCCGGCAATAGAAGAAGGAATCAGGCAACAGGAAAAAGAAGTAGAAAATATCGTTAGTAATCAGGATGAACCTGATTTTGCAAATACTATCGAAGCGCTTGAAAAAACTGGCAGGATGCTGGATAATGTAACCTCTGTTTTTTATAATCAGAATTCAGCAAATACGAATGAAGAAATTCAGGAAATTGCTAAACAAATAGCACCATTATTGTCGAAACTCCAGGATGATATTCTAATGAATGAGGAATTGTTTAATAAAGTTAAAATAGTGAATGATAGAAAGGATCAGCTATCTCTTTCACCAGAGCAAAATAAATTGCTCGAAGAAACATATAAAAGTTTTGTAAGAGGGGGAGCAAATCTTTCAGATGAGGACAAAAACAAACTCCGAAAAATTAACGAAGAACTATCAATTCTATCACTCAGGTTTGGAGAAAATGTACTGGCTGAAACAAACGATTATAAATTAGTAATTGAGGATGAGGAAAATCTTGCAGGCCTTCCGGAATCAGTTGTTGCAGGAGCATCAGAAGCGGCAAAGGAAGCCGGTCTCGAAGGTAAATGGGTGTTTACCCTGCACAAACCAAGTATGATCCCGTTCCTGCAGTTTTCTAAAAAGAGGGATTTGCGTGAAAAAATATTCAAAGCTTATTATAGCAGAGGAGATAATAATAACAATTACGATAATAAAGAGGTATTGTCAAAAATGGCAAATTTGCGATTGGAACGTGCAAAATTGCTTGGATATGAAAGTCATGCTGCATTTATTCTTTCGGATAACATGGCAAAAGAACCTAAAAATGTATATCAACTTCTTGACCGGTTGTGGGATGCAGCATTGCCAAATGCAAAAGCCGAGGCTGCAGAATTACAAAAACTGATCGATAAAGAAGGCGGTGATTTTAAACTGGCTTCATGGGATTGGTGGTATTATGCCGAAAAACTTAAAAAAGAAAAATATGATCTTGATGAAGAGTCACTTCGTCCATATTTCCAGCTTAATAATGTAATAGATGGTGTTTTTTATGTGGTAAATAAACTATATGGATTAACCTTTGTCCCGAGAACAGATATTCCCACCTACCAGGAAGATGTGAAAGTTTTTGAAGTTCAGGAGGCAAATGGATCTCACATAGGGATTTTATATATGGATTTTTTCCCAAGATCAAGCAAAAGAGCAGGAGCATGGATGAGCAGTTACAGAAAACAGCGTTTTGATGGAGAGACTAAAATTACACCTGTTATTACCAATGTTTTTAATTTTTCAAAACCAACAGAGGGCAAACCTGCTTTACTCAGTCTGGAAGAAGTAACTACTACATTTCATGAATTTGGACATGCCCTGCATGGATTATTATCCAATTGTAAATACAACAGTCTTTCGGGTACTTCTGTTGCACGCGATTTTGTTGAACTTCCCTCTCAGATTATGGAAAACTGGGCTACCGAACCAGAAGTGATGAAAGTATATGCAAAACATTACAAAACAGACGAACCCATTCCTGATGAACTTATTGAGAAAATAAGTAACGCCAGGTTCTTTAATCAGGGTTTTGAGCTAACCGAATATCTGGCGGCATCATTTCTCGATATGAATTATCATACATTAACCGAACCAAAGGAACTTGATGTTGAGGAGTTTGAAACTGATGCACTGAATCAGATTGGTCTTATTCCTGAAATTATCGTTCGCTATAGAAGCACGTATTTCCAGCATATTTTTAGCGGGGGATATTCATCAGGTTATTATAGTTATATCTGGGCTGAAGTGCTGGATGCAGATGCTTTTCACGCATTTAAGGAAACCAGTTTGTTTGATCAGTCATATGCTCTCGCTTTCAGGAAGAATATCCTCGAAAAAGGGGGAACCGATGATCCTATGAAATTGTATGTTCAATTCAGGGGAGCTGAACCGAATATTGATCCACTGCTTAAAAGAAGAGGGATTAATTTATAATATTTTTTTTTAGATTTTTCAAAAAGGTGCCTGATCTGTCCAGGCATCTTTTTTTATTATAAATCATTGCCCAAAAAATCCTGAAAATTATACCTGTAACACCTGGTTATGCATGGTTTTTAAACCGGCTCTTAAAAATGACAGGAGAATTTCAACCTGATCGTTAATATTATTGGCTTGTAAAATTTTTGAAGCAGGTAAAATAATTCCCAGCCATTCCTTATTTATCCACGTACCATGTTCGAGTTTTGTAAGGGAGGTATTATTAAAATTTTTCTTAAATGTTGTATTAATAAAATAATATGGATCGGGGCAATACATATCCGGCGGAGCAAATCCAACGGATAGTACATCTGCAGGATTATTGTTTTTATCAGGGATATGAATAGGAAACGAAAGATCAAAATGATGTGGCCAGCAACGTACAGTTCCCGAATCCCATATATTAGCTTTTAAATGAGATAGTATTAGATTTGCATTACTGTAGTAATTGGCAATTTCATTAAACTGCATGGGATCTGTTAATAAATAAATTCCGCCATTGTCTGTGGGATGTGAAGGGATATCGTAATGCAGATCAAAGGAAAGTTTTGAAACATCGGCTCCCAGTTTAATTAATTTTGATTTTAACAGGCCATAAATATCTCCACTGGTTTTGTTAACCATTAATAATTCATCAATACAATTCCATCCATAATCGTATAATTTCAGAAGTAGTTTTTTGGGTTCTAAACTCACGCGAAATGTTTTATCAGCATGAATCCATTCTCCTGCAAAAACTTCATGCTTTGATATCCATTCAATAGAAGTATGGCTGTCATCGGCCCTGGGAGGTAATAAATACTTTCCGGATATCGCAAGGAACTGGATAGCATGATGAACAATATTAAATGATTCTTTCAGTTCATCAGAATTCTTAAGTGATAATTCCTTCCAATGGCTTTTTACATATTTTTCATTAAAATCAAAGTTTCTCATTGTTACCGAGTATGTGAAATTAACAATTTATGGAAGGTTATAGTTCAAACTATATATCCCGGATAAAATATTCATGAATAAAAGTGTTTTTGATGAAAAATTGGTTTTTCTGATATCCATTAAGAAAATCTAAATTTATTCTGGTATAAAATATATATGAAGGTAAAATTCTTGAAAATATATAAAATACATTCGAGTGTATGCGAAATAATTATTCACCGTAGCTGTTTAAAAACAACATTTTAATGGGGTATCAATAACAGAGCTTCATTAATAATGTGTATAATTAAATTGCGATGGATTTTGTCACATTCTTTTGATAAAGAAAATAGAAATTTAATATAAAAGGTTATCATATGGATAACGTGAAATATGAACTTTTTTTATCAGGTTGTAAAGCATGGTTTTAAATTCTTCAATATTTACCTTTTCTTTAGCAGAAATAAATATACACGATGAATTGGTTTGTGCTATCCAACTGTTTTTTAATTCCTCAAGAGTAAAATTATCAATGGTTTTTGGTGTAAGATCATCTTCTTCTTTTTTGATATAGGTGTAAGCATCAATTTTATTAAAAATATTAATCGTTGTTTTATCCGAAGCTTTAATATCTACGAGGGTTTGGTTTACAATATTGAGTTGTTCTTCGAAATTAGGATGCGAAATATCTACCACATGCACTAATATATCTGACTCCCTTACTTCATCAAGCGTAGATTTAAAAGACTCAATTAAATGATGAGGAAGTTTTCTGATAAAGCCTACAGTATCTGAAAGTAAAAAGGGCAAATTGCCGATAACCACTTTTCGAACTGTAGTATCAAGGGTGGCAAAAAGTTTATTTTCTGCAAATACATCCGATTTACTAATTAGATTCAAAAGGGTTGATTTTCCTACATTAGTATATCCGACAAGGGCAACCCTTACAAGTTGTCCGCGGTTTTTACGCTGAGTGGCTTTTTGTTTGTCAATTTTTACCAGTTGAGCTTTTAGCTTTGAAATTCTGTCGCGAATAATTCTTCTGTCTGTTTCGATTTCTGTCTCGCCCGGTCCGCGTAAGCCAATACCTCCACGTTGTCTTTCAAGATGGGTCCACATGCGAGTAAGCCTTGGAAGCAGGTATTGATATTGGGCAAGCTCAACCTGTGTTTTAGCGTGTGCTGTTTTTGCCCGGGTTGCGAAAATATCAAGAATTAGGTTTGTCCGGTCAAGAATACGGCAATTAAGTTCTCTTTCTATATTTCTTAACTGGCTTGGGGTTAATTCATCATCAAAAATAACAATGTCAATCTCGTGTATCTGAACATATTGTTTAATCTCTTCAAGTTTCCCTGTACCCACAAATGTTCGCGGATTGGGCACATCAAGATGTTGTGTAAATGAGGCAACAGGAATGGCTCCTGCTGTTTCAGTTAAGAAAGATAATTCATCAAGGTAGTCCTGTACCTCCCGTTCCTCCTGATTCTGGGTAATAATTCCTACAAGAATTGCTTTCTCTGGTTCTATTCCGGTAATATATTCAGCCATGTAACTTATCCGTTCAAATAGGCTGACAAAGATAGGTATTTATGCAAATAAAAAACCGGTACATGACCGGTTTTAAATTACAGTATTTAAATTATTTTATATGAATCCTGTTTTGTCTTATTGCCCCTGCTATTGCTCCTCTTAAAGCTTCTGAACATTCTTGTACCAGCATAAAATCGTCAGGAAATGGTACTGCTTCAATTTCAATAATTTGTTTATCTTCCGGCTTAAGAGCTTCGAGATCGCCAATTGCCTTGCCTGAAACATGTTCAAAATTAGAAGATGCACCAATAGGTTCTTTCTTAAGTAAACGGCGTGGATTTTCAGAATAAATATCAACTTCACCTTCAATCCTGGCTGATTTTTTCTGGTGCTTTTCAATCAGCGTACACTGCAAATCTTTATACTTTATTATTTTTATATCGTTACCACTGGTATCTTTCATTACATTTCCCCGGGCATCGATAGCATAATCAAAACCATTCTCCACGGTCTTTTTCCGCAAGGTTTCTTTCTGTTCAACAATTTCGGGAGACACATCGATAATATTCAAAACTACGTCAATATAATAATCATATTCAATTGCATCGTTAACATGCTTCAGATGAAATTCAACCCAATCGTTGTTTAGCTGATCAGTATTTATAGTAAGAATATTATCAATAAAATCCTCCGTTAGCCGGATCGGGGTTTTATTAACTACATCAATCAGCGCCCTGCTAATACCTTTAAGTCTGGCCTCTTCTATCAGTGAGTTTATATTCTGGTAAGATCCGCCTTTATATTCACTTGCTTTAACAAAATCATAATATGCCTGACGATAGCCTTCTTTTGTGCCTTCATTCATTAATTGTTGTCCATGGGCATAATAATAATCTGCAGCTTTGCCTTTAGCTTCAACAATTTCCCTGTCGTAATCAATATAATCGTAGGTAATCGTTCTTCCATTCAGGTTCATGGGTAATACTTTCTGAACCATGGATTGACGGTTTTTCAGGTTCGAATACAACATAAATACTTCGTCCCAGGTATTCGGATTTCCTTCAAGCCTTAAATATTTAACTCTTTCCTGGTCTCTGCCATTTGCTAATTTGTATGCCTTATCCAGCATTTCAATATCATCGGTTGAATTTGGATTCTTCATAATCTTCTTTACAGCTTTATTTATAGCTGCATCATAATTGCCTTTTCTTACAAGCTTTTCTGAAGAAGTACATGATACTAATAATATAATTAATAAATAAGTTAAATTTTTGATCTTCATGGCACCTCATATTAATTAATAAATTTAAGGGAAATACGGAAAAAATATCAATAAGGTTATAAAAATAAAAAAACCCTGGTTAATTTAACCAGGGTTTTTTGAACATATTTTATATAAATTACTGCAACACAAAAATTATCGGGAAAGTAAACTGTACTTTTACAGGTTTTCCTCTTTGTTTACCAGGCGACCATTTGGGAGAAGATTTAATAACCCGAACTGCTTCTGCATCCAATGCAGGATCGACACCACGGACAACTTTCACATCTACTACTTCACCTCTTGAATTTACTGCAAACTGAACAAATACACGTCCACTAATACCGTTTTCAGCGGCAATTTCAGGATAGCGTAAATTTTTCTGTATCCAAACCCGGAACTCGTCCTGACCGCCACCCATGAAAGTAGGCATATCTTCAACAATAAAAAATACGGTTTCATCTCCGGCTTCTTCTTCTTCGAAAGGAACAATTTCCAAAGAAAGATTCTGATCGGCATCCATATCTCCCAAATCAAGTTCTTCGTCTAATTCAACATCATCTTCTACAATGTTTAGCACATCAATAACCTGTGGAGGAGGAGGTGGTGGTGGTGGTTGATCCTGTTGTTGCCTGGTGATTGGTATAATTTCTTCTTCAAGATTCAAGTCATCAAGTTGACCCAGTGAGTTTGTATTAGATGGCCTGCTTGTCCATTCAAATGCAATCAGAACAATTGATAAAACGATAACCATACCTAATTCCAAAAACAACCCACGCTTATTTTCAAGGTCTGCTTTTTTTGATTTTTTGGTCTCCATAGTTTCGAAAAATTTTTTAAGCGCATAAAGTTAAGTAATAATGCTTGAATTGACAAAACAAAAATTGAATCAATATAAAATATTTTTCCAAAGCAAAAATGTTTTGTTTTTTGTTTTGTTTGTGTTTATATAGATCTGTTTTTTTAAATTATTCTGAGAAAAAGATTAAATTCAATATTTTTTAATATTTTTGTCGTCAGATGGGGGCTTAGCTCAGTTGGCTAGAGCGTTTGGCTGGCAGCCAAAAGGTCAGGGGTTCGACTCCCCTAGTCTCCACTTTTTTTTCAGAAATCGACAGGATATTAGACTGTACACTTCTGAATTGAGTGCACTTCGCTGCTTGTAATACAAGAAATTCTCAATCCTTTGAGTACTTATATTAAAAATCTGATTCATCAGGGAGAAAATCAGCAGCTTGATTTTAAATTCGAAATTTCCGATGCAAAAAAAATTGCACGAACCATAGCTGCCTTTGCAAATACGGATGGGGGAAAACTATTAATTGGTGTAAAAGATAATGGTGTAATTGCCGGCGTTAGAACCGAAGAAGAAATTTATATGGTTGAGCTGGCCGCACATTTGTATTGTAAACCGCCGGTAAACTTTGTAACAAACCGATGGATAATTGATCGAAAATCGGTTCTTGAAATCGCCATTCCTAAAAGCGAAAAAATGCCCCATTCTGCAAAAGACACCCGAGACAAATGGATGGTTTATATTCGTAAAGGCGATCAGAATCTTTTAGCAAATAGAATTCTTCTTGAAGTTTGGAAAAAGAAAAAAAGTAAAAAGGGTGTGCTTTTACGGTACGGGAAAATAGAGCAAATTTTACTGGATTATCTTCGCACATATGAGTCGGTATCTCTTTCTAAGTTTATGAAAATAGCTAATATCAGAAGATATAGAGCGGAACGCACATTAATAAATCTGGCTACTCTTGATATAATATCTGTTGAATTATCGGATAAGGGTACACAATATAAACTAAATATAAAGGCCTTACAGGAAAATATTTAATCCTTTAACTGAAATAGTATTTATTAAAAAATCAACTTAACAGAATAAACTTGTAATTTTATTCATCTATTATTGGTTTGAATCCGGAGATAAAATATTGACTAATTTGTTATTATCTTCATACTTTCTCAACTATCATTATTTTTTGGTTGTTGTAGTTTTATAAATTATAATTAATATACTTCCTGATGCATAAGGAACAAAAAAAATCTTCCAAAACATCAACGAAGAAAACGACAGTAATTGGCGGATCTTCAGACTATGTTTCTGAATCGTCGACCCATCAGATTAACGAAACAAACAACAGCGAAATCATAGATTATAAATATTTATTCGATGCATTATATGCAGGTACATTTGTTATGGATGAATATGGGAAAATATTGCTTGTGAATAAAGCTTTTGAAAGCCTTACTTTATATTCAAAACATGAGTTGGTTGAGTTAAATTTTAACAGCTTGCTTACAGATAAATTTACCGGTGAATTAATGGGAATTGAAAGTACTCATAATAAAGCAAATACCAATTTGCATGAAGTGAGGTTAAAAAGAAAGGATTCAAAATTGATATGGTGCATAGTAAGCATATCAAAAATTGAAAAAAACCAATCAGGGAAGGATGTTTATCTTGCACAAATTCATTCTATTAGCGACATAAAAAAATCTGAAGAGAAGAATAAAAAAGATAAAGAGTTATTAAACTATTTAATAAACAGTATTCCGGAAAATATTTATGTAAAAGATATCAATAGTCAGTTTATATATGTTAACAAATCAATGGCACAACAACTGGGGCATTTGTATCCAGAAGAGCTGATTAGTAAATCTGATTTTGATTATTTTCCGCAGAAAACCGCAAAAAAACTTTACGACGACGAACAGGAGATTATTCGAACCGGGCATCCCAAAATAAATATGGAAGAAAAATTGATATCCAAAAAGGGACGCATCAGATGGTATTCCACTTCAAAAATGCCCTGGTTTGATGAAAATGGAAATGTTATTGGAATTATTGGAATTGGACTTGATATTACTGATTTAAAAGAAGAACAAAGAAAACTAAAAAAGGCCAAAAGACTGGCAGAGAAAGCCGATCAACTTAAATCTTCGTTCCTGGCAAACATGAGCCATGAGATTCGTACACCATTAAATGGAATACTGGGATTTTCCCAGTTTCTTAGAAATAAAGATCTTTCCGTAGATAAAAAAAACAGGTATCTGGATATTATCCTGTCGAGTGGCAATCAGCTCCTGGGACTAATAAATGATATTATAGATATATCGAAAATTGATTCCGGGCAACTAAGACTTAATTGCAATAGTTTCAGTTTGAATAATTTATTAAATCAACTGTATGTTTATTTTAAAGAAGAATTGGTTAGACAAAAGAAAACAGGAATTTATTTAGAACTGAAAAAAACATTATCTGAATTGGACACATTTATTGTTTCTGATGAACTGAGAATTAAGCAGGTACTAATAAATCTCTTATCAAATGCAATGAAATTCACAAATAGGGGATCAATTATTTTTGGCTGTGAACGGATTGATCAAAACTTAACATTTTTTGTTAAAGATACCGGGATAGGAATAAAAGAAAAGCTTCAGTCAGAAATTTTTGAAAGATTCCGCCAGGTAGACAGCTCATATGCTAGAGAATACGGGGGTACCGGCCTGGGCCTGGCTATATCCAAGGGTCTGATAGAATTGCTTGAAGGGGAAATATGGGTGGAATCTAAAACTAATAAAGGATCTACGTTTTGGTTTACTGTTCCTTTCATTCCAGGTCAGAAACCAGCAGAATCCCCGTTAGATATTTCTCAGATATCTATTAATTGGGAAGATAAAAAAATTTTAGTGGTTGAAGACGATGAGTTTTCCTACCAGTTGCTAGAAACCCTGTTCGAGGATAAAAAAATTAAACTTTTGCATGCATCCGATGGACTGAAAGCTATCCAAATTGTGAAAAATAGTAAAAATATCGATATGGTATTAATGGATATTAAGCTTCCGGATATTGACGGATATACTGCCACAGCTAAAATTAAATCAATTCAAAAAAAATTGCCGGTTATTGCGCAAACGGCATATGCCAGCGAAGATGAAAAAAATAAATGTTTACAGGCCGGTTGCGATGATTATATTGAAAAACCTTTAAAAATCGAAAAGCTTCAGGAGATTCTGGAAAAGTATTTGAAAAAAAAATAATTTCCGGTTTTCTAATCAAAAATTTCAATTGAATCGGCAAGGTTAAGTTTTTCTTTAAGTTTGGGAATATTCTTTGCTTTTCCAATAGCTACAAATGTTAATAAGCTCCAGGGAGCCGTAATGTTCAGCATGGTTTCAATTTCTGTTTTTGCAAACATCGGCCCGCTTAGCCAACACGTCCCATATCCTTTTTCTGTTGCTGCAAGCAGAAGATTTTGTATGCTTGCACCTGCACTTTGGATATCAGGGTAGTTTCGAATTTTATTTATTTCCTCATGCGATAACTGAACAGCCTTTTCTAATACGGTTTCATCAGGAATAATTGCTAAAGCAATAATTGCAGGAGCATCTTTAAAAAAAGTAGAATACCAGGTAACCTGCGAACGGAGATTTTCAGCAGCTATACTTTTTTTTAACGGAATTTGGGTAATTTTTTTTATTACCAGACCTGCCATGTTTTGCATGAGTTCATGATTGGTAATTACAATATACTTCCATGGCTGATAATTATTTACACTTGGAGCATAACCGGCCAGATTTATAATGTTTTTAATGTCTTCCAGATTGATCTTTTCATCTGTAAAACTTCGAATACTTGTACGGCTTTTAATAGCGTCGGATAATTCCATATTATAATTTATTATCGTGTAAAATTAATTACATCTTTTAGAATAAAGAAATTTTATGAAAATATACCCCGTATACTTTAAAATACAGATTTAACAGAGTATTATTTTTTTAATGAATTAATCTGTAGTAAAAAAATCAAAATTTAAATAAATCTGATTCTGAAATGGGCATTTTTTAAAGACTAATATAGTCAGTAAAAAATATAAAATCATTTTTAATTCCCCAAATCCTATCTCATGGCATATATTTACATATTTTACTTTCTAAAAATATAACCAAACATGATCGTGTACGTAGACTGGAAACATTAAATTGTTTAGGTCTTTAAAATCATTAATTTCTAGGATAAGATTATTCATTGGTAATGTTATTCATTTATTTTTTTTTAAATTCAGGAACTTTTAATAGATTTAATAAAGATATTTCAGGTAAAGATAGATAGTTTGTTAATTATTGATGTATGACGGTTTCGGAACAGGACTTTCAGTTGTTTATTTATACCCTAAAAACCTCTTCAAATTATGATTTTAGCCAATATTCTGAAAAATCATTAAAGCGGAGATTAACTAAAGTTCTTATAGATAATAACACTAATGTTACCAGCTTCATTAAAAAGATAAAAGAAGATAGTGATTTTGTAGAACGGACAATAAAGGATATCACGGTTAATACTACAGAATTATTCAGAGATCCACAGGTATGGCAATACATCAGGTATTCTATTTTATCGAAATTAAAAAATAATCCTGTAATTAATATTTGGCATGCCGGATGTTCCACAGGCCAGGAAGTATATTCCATGATGATTCTTCTTAACGAGATGGGAATTCTTGAGAAAACAAAATTATATGCCTCAGATATTAATTCAGATGTTTTAAATGCGGCAGCCAATGGTACCTATAAATTCAGGTTTAATATAGGTTATCTCGATAATTTTGATAAAGTTGTAAAAGAAAATCCTTATAATTACGAAGAATATTATGATATTCCGTATGATAAATATTTTAGTATCGATAAAACAAAAGATACAATTAAAATGCATAAATTTCTACGGGATAAACCAATATTTAAAAAGCATGACCTGGTGAAGGACGGGAATACCATGTATGTTAAATTTGATTTAATTTTATGCAGAAATGTTATTATTTATTTTAACTATGATTTGCAGAACCGGATTTTCGAATTATTTCATAGTAACCTGTATGATAGCGGAAGTGTGATTTTGGGAATGCATGAAACTATACTTGGCCCCCATAGTGTAAAATTTAGTAAAAAAGGATACGCATATTATAAAGTATAAAAACACCAACTAAGTCAATTTTAGTATGAAAAGTAACAAAAAAACAATTGGAAGGCATTTTTTTAACCTTATTTTTGTTTCACTATTCATTTTTCTTTTATCGTCTATACTTATAATTTTAATAGTTCGTAATTATTATTCTTACGAAAAATCAAGAGTTGATGCAATTGCCATTACATCCAAGATGGATAAGCTTCAGGTTTTGCAGGCTGAATTTTTATTAAATGCCGATAAAGACATTAAATTATTTTTAAAAGGAGAAACCAATTATCTTGAAATCTATCAAAAAGAATATCAGGATATAACCGAATCTTTATCCGTGTTTTCATCCCGGTATCTTAAAAAATCAGATACACTTGCCGAAGAAATTATTCTGGATTTGACTAAAAATAAGGATATTTTTCAGGGAGTTATTTACGCATACAAACAGATTGGGAATATAGATTTTGGCCTGATTTCCGATTGGATTGAAACAGGAGATAAGCTTGAAAATCAAATAATAAATATTCAAAATGAGAAATTGATTCTGGAATTTTCAAAAATCAGGATATTAGAAAACAAATTTTTAGTTCATGGGCAGACTTCTATAATGGAGGATATTTCAGATCAATTGAATAACCTTCAATATAGTTTATCTAATATAAATTCTGACGATTTTTCCAGCATTGAACTTAACGAGAACATTTATTTATATACAAATATCGGGCAGCAACTTACCGATTTATATAATAAATTAGGCAGAAACACCATTGATGGAGACCTTGCCGCGTTAGAATTGTCTGATAGCAAACTTTTAGAAGCCTCGGATAATTTACTTGCTGTTGTTGAAAATCAAAAAATTTCCAGGAGAAATTTTGCCGCTATAGGCCTGATAATCGTATTTGTGATAATATGTTTTTTAGTTATTGGTTATTTTAGATCTGTAAGAACTGTTTTTGTTGAGCCTGTAAAATTTTTGTTGAAATATATTTCCAATATAAGTCTCGGAATTATTGATGATAAAATTGAACTTAATAAATCTACAATTGAATATGATACTATTGCAGACAGCATTAATATCCTGTCTGAAGGATTACAGGAAAAAAATCTATTTACACAGAAACTTGTTGAAGATGATGTTAATGCAGAGTTAAAAGTTAATGAGGAAGACCAGTTGGGAATAAATCTATTGAAACTTAAGGATAAAATAAATATTACCCTGAAAGAACATGTTGAATATTCGAAAGAGAATGAAATAAGAAGATATATTAATGAAGGGATTGCAAAATTCTCTGAAATAATCAACAATAATAGTAATAATATTCAACAGCTTACTGATGTATTTATTCGTGAATTGGTTAAATATACAGAATCAGTACAAGGCGGATTATATCTTATTAACGAAGACCAGAATAATACTCTTGAGTTAAAAGCCGCCTTTGCATATAACCGTAAAAAATATATCACCAAATCTATAATGTTTGGAGAGGGACTTGTTGGTACCTGCGCAATTGAAAAGAAAATTATTAAAATTGAAGATGTTCCCCCGGAATATATTATTATTACTTCCGGGCTTGGAGATGCACCGCCAAACCACCTTTTGCTTGTTCCAATGCTGGAAGATGAACAGGTATTAGGTGTGCTGGAAATAGCCTCTTTAAAAGCCTTTACTGATTTTCAACTAAATTTAGTACAACAGGTGGCCAATTCTATGGCCTCTTCTATTAAAATATCCCAGAATAATACAAAAACCAGTGAATTGCTTGAAAAAACCCAGCGCCAGGCAGCGGTGATGCAGGAACAGGAAGAAGAAATGCGTCAGAACATGGAAGAATTACAGGCTACACAAGAAGATTCAACAAGAAGGGAAGATGAAATGGCGATCACAATTGACGCTGTGAATAGCGTTGCCCATGTAATGGAATACGATCTGGAAGGTAAAATAATAAAAGCAAATCAAAAGTTTTTAAAACTTCTGGGGAAAAATCAGGAAGAAATCAAAGGGAAAAAACACTCCGATTTAACAACTTCTGGGTCTTTTGAAAAATTTGAAAGTTCAGTATTAAAAAAATTAAAATCAGGATCTGATGTATCTATTATTGAGGAATTTAAAATAAAAAATAAAAAAATATTCCTGAAGGAATATTTTACAATAATAAAAGAAAAATCAGGCCGGGAATCAAGAATTTTTAATTTGGCCACAGATATTACTGAAAATATTCAAAATTAGTACGGCAATTACATGATAGATTTAGGTATTGTTGACATACGCGAAATTTTAAAGACGATTCAAACAAAATATAAGTATGATTTTTCTAATTATGCTTTGACTTCCTTAAAGCAACGTCTTGAAAAGTTTATCATCCGTAATAGCCTTATTGATGCAAATGGCTTACTAAAAAAGTTAAAAGAACACCCGGAAGAATTTGATACTTTTTTACACGAAATATCTGTTCCGTCTTCAGAGATGTTTCGGGATCCTTCACTTTGGAGATGGCTTAGAGAAGTGCATTTTGCAAATTTGAGTGATCATGATTTGATGAATTATAAAATTTGGCTGCCCAATTGTGTTTCCGGAGGCGAACTCTATAGCCTTTGTATTTTATTGCATGAGATCGGGTTACTGAATAAGGTAAAAATTATTGCATCAAGTGCGAGCGAAGCAAATATTATCAACATAAAAAACGGAAGTTACGATCTGAAAAAAATTGAAATTTCTGCCGAAAATTATAAAAGATTTCAGGGAAGCGGGAGTTTTCAATCCTATTATACCATCGACAGGTATTTTGCTATTCGTAATAAGTCGTTAATTAATAATGTTGAATTTCGAAGACAAAATATTAATTTTGATGATTCACCTATTAATGTGAAGCTTATTATATTTCGAAATTCTTTAATATACTATAATCCTACTCTTCAGGAAAAGGTTTTAGCAAATATGTATGAAAACCTTTCCGCTACAGGATTGCTGATTATCGGGATTCGGGAAAAGATTCGAGAATCTTCAACCTATAAGGGTTTTGAAATAATAAATGAATTCGAAAGGGTGTATAAAAAGAAGCTTTAAAAAATGCAGTATAAAGCAATAATTATTGGAGGATCAGCCGGGAGTTTTCAGGTAGTAACGAAAATTCTGAATTCTTTATCTAAGGATTTTCCAATGCCCGTATTATTATGTTTACACAGATTAAAGCATGTTCGATCTGGTTTTGTCGAAGCTTTATCCATTAAGTCGAATATACCAATTGAAGAACCCTATGATAAGGATATATTAAAATCCGGTAAGGCTTATCTTGCTCCTGCAAATTACCACATGTTTGTTGAATTATCTAATAGAATAGCCTTATCCACTGAAGATCCGTTAAATCATTCCAGGCCATCAATAGACCTGTCGTTTATCACTGCTGCAAATGCCTATCGTGATAAATTAATCGGCATCATACTTTCTGGAGCAAATAGAGACGGAGCCTTTGGTTTAAAAAAAGTTCACGACAATGGAGGTGTTGCTATTGTGCAGGATCCGGCTGAATGTGAAGTTAAAGCTATGACACAATCGGCACTGCAACTTACCCCGGTTGATTACGTATATACCACCGATCAGATTATCAGCTTTTTGCTAAAACTATAAGATGTCAATGGAATTATATAATAAATATCGAAAAATAGCAATTATAAGTTTTATACTGTTTCTGATAATTTCATTTATCTTTTTTGCCATTGCATGGAATCAACAGGCAGATGGAGGAGAAATCAAAAATAAATTTTGGCTGATTATTTTTACCATTTTAATGTTAGCCCTTGTTATTTTAATATTTTATTCTTCACTGGTAACATCAGATTCGGGCAAGATTTCAGCTATAATTCATGAAAAAGTTGAAATTGAAAAATCAGAAATTCTTGCCCAAATGACAGAAAATGATGAAGTAGAGAAAGAATCTGAAGAGGAATCCGATATAGCCGAATTTATTGATTTGGTGCTTAAAGAGATAAAATCTACTAAAACCAATAGCGAGTTTGGTGAAAAATTATTGAAAAAAATAGCAAACAGATACGGATTTGTTCAGGGACTGTTTTATGGCAAAAAATCCCGGAGCCAAAATTATACATGTCTTGCAAGGTTTGCATATACGGGAGAAGAAGAACCAAAAAACTTCAAATTGGGTGAAGCGTTAACCGGACAGGTGGCTAAATCCAGGGAGCCTATTATTGTTGAAGAAATTCCTGAAAATTATTTCAAGATAGAATCGGGTTTGGGAAAAGTGGCCCCTAAATATTTAATTATATCTCCAATATTATTGAATAAACAAGTAATTGGAATTATTGAACTGGCATCATTTAAAACTGTTGATAAAAATACGATAGATACTATTTCGGAGCTATGCAAAAAAGCCGGAAATTATTTAAGTAAATTATTGTAAATGGCTAAAATATTAGGAAATAGAATTTTTAAGATTTTTGAATCAAATACAGCCGTAAAAGCTTTTTTGTTAGGGTTGTTTTTTCCGATAATTTCGTGGCTGATAACCATATTCCACAGTAATGCTCATATAACATTTGCCGGTCTTCTTCAGTTACATAAAGATAATCCTGTATTGTGGATTATGGATTTTATGCCGTTAATATTTGTGTTGAGTGTTTATTTAACGTCCCGAAAACATTTACAGGAACAAAAGGCTTTTGATAAACAGATTGAAGAAAGAGATGCCAGGCTAAATAAAATGGCAGATTTTGCCAAACAAATAGGAGAAGGAAATTACGAAACACATCTTGATATTCGTTCCAATAATGATGTTTTGGCCCAGTCATTATTGTTAATGAGGGAAAATTTAAGAAATAATTTCCAAAAAGAATCCGAACAGGGATGGATTACCGAAGGGAAAGATATTATATCTAATATACTTCGCATTAATAATAAAATTGATGAATTATCCGATCAGGTAATTGCTTCACTGGTTAAATATATAAACGTAACACAGGGTGCCCTTTACATATACGACGAAGAAAATCAATTACTTCGAAATGTGGCCACATATGCATACAATAGAAAGAAATATATAAACCAGGAATTTAAGGTTGGCTACGGACTTATCGGTGAATGTGCATATGAGATGGATTATATTTACCGTACAGAAATTCCTGATGATTATGTATCCATTACTTCAGGAATTCTTGGTGATCAGAAACCACAAAGTATTTTACTTGTTCCGCTTATCACAGATGAAAAATTGCAGGGAGTAATTGAATTTGCTACCATTCAACCCGAAATACCCGAATTAACCATTCGATATCTTAAGGAGCTGGGTGAAATTATTGCCCGTACCGTTTTTAATTTAAAAGTTAACCAAAGAACGGAGCAGTTGCTGAAGGAATCTCAGATGATGACCCAGGAACTGAAGGAAAACGAAGAAGAACTTCAGCAAAATGCTGAAGAAATGAGGGCTACACAGGAAGAACTGCGAAATTCTAACGAGCAGCTTGAATCCAAAATTCAGGAAGTTGAAAATGCCCAGAAAAGATTATATTCCCTTCTTGAAAATGCCTCTGAGATTATCTCTATTTACAATGAAAAACAGCAGATGGTTTACGAAAGTCCTTCGGTAACTAAAATACTTGGATATACTCCTGAGGAAATGATGACCGGAAAGGATATTGACCGGCTGACTCGAAAAGGAGAACTCAGTTTTAAAAATTTATTTAAACAGTTGTTTGAAGATCCTTCAACGCCGATTACCATTCAATATACCTATATGAAAAAGAATGGTCAGAAGATTTTTATGGAATCAACCGGAAGAAACCTTCTCGAAGATAAAGCCATTAATGGAATAATAGTAAATTCTACAGATATCACAGAACGAAAGAGGGCCGAGAAAGAGGAGCGAATGAAAAGTAAAATGCAGGCGCTTTCAGAAAACTCTCTCGATATGATTATCCGGTTAAGCACGGCAGGCCAGTTTTTTTATGCCAATCCCGTGGTAGAACAGTTTCTTCGATACGAACCTAAAGATATTATTAATAAAACATTATCAGATATAAAAATATCTGCGGTGTTGCTTAATTATTTTAAATCCACCATAAATGAAATAAAAGCTTCACCCAAAAAATTGAATGCTGAAATTACTATTCCGGTGCGGATGCAGGATGAAGGGCAGGAACGGATCATGAGCTTTAATGCAATCCCGGAATTTAATGAAAACGAACTGGAAACAATTCTGTTTGTAGGCCATGATATTACAGAAGCAAAACGTATCGAGCTTGAAATACAGGATAAGAACCGAAAAATTGAAGACTCTATTAATTATGCCGAACGCATCCAGACCTCAATACTTCCTGATAATAAAATAATCCGGGAACACCTGCCAAAATCATTTATTTACTATAAACCAAGAGATGTGGTAAGCGGCGATTTCCCCTGGTTTTTCAAAAAAGATGATGAAATATATATTGCCGTGGTTGACTGTACCGGCCATGGTGTTCCGGGAGCTTTGCTTTCATTTATCGGATATTTCCTTCTAAACAATATTGCCGATCATAATACAGAACAAACTGCAGCCAGTGTATGCAACCAGCTGCATTATAATGTAAGAAAAACATTAAAACAAGACCGGGACGACGCAGAAGCACGTGATGGAATGGATATCGCTTTGTGTAAAATTAATCACAAAAAGAAAGAAGTGCAGTTTGCAGGTGCACACCGGCCTTTATATTACATTAATAACGGAGAGCTGGAAGAATTTAAGGGCGACAGAAAAGCCATTGGAGGTATTCCTCATAGAAAAAAACCGGAACAAGAATTCACAAATCACGTAGTAAAGTATAAACGTGGCGACCGGATCTTCTTTTTCTCTGATGGATTACCCGATCAGCTGGGAGGAGAAGATATGAAAAAATACTCCCCTAAAAGGATTAAAGAAGCTATTGTTGAGCAGAATAATTTAACTATGGAAGAACTAAATGAGTTTTTTTATAATGATTTTGAAAATTGGAGAGGATCACATAAACAAATTGATGATGTGTTATTAATTGGAATTGAATTTTAAAAAAAATTAATATAATAAATATAAATTAGCATAATATGGACAATAAAAAAGATGTAAAGGGTTTTTTGGAATTTGTCTATGAGTTCTATAAATCTATGAAAGCCCACGAGATAACCTTAGTCTATGAAGGTGAAATTACCCATCAGATTACTAAGGCCTTTACGTCCTTAACGGAATCAAATATGGCCAAGGATGATGAATCTGGCAGCGTTCAAAGGAAAGTCTTTCACGTTATGGTAGAATGTTTGCAAAATATTAGCAAACATGCCGATGACTTTACCTCGCAAAATTATTTGTTCTCGGGCAGAGGAATTTTTCTCGTAAGTAAAGGCGATAACGAATATAGTGTTACTACCGGTAATGCTGTTGAGAACGACAGGATTGAAGAACTTACAGATATTCTTGAAACCATTAACAGGATGGATAAGGAAGAGTTAAAACAATTGTATAAAAAACAAATGAAAGAAGGCAGACTTTCTGAAAAGGGAGGCGCCGGGCTTGGTTTTATTGATATAAAGAGAAAAACAGGTAAAGAACTTGAATATCACTTTCTCCCAATATCAGACGATACATCGTTCTTTTTATTAACATCAACAATACCTAGAGAATTTAAATAATAACACTATGGAAACAATAAAAATTCAAGGAACAGAAGATACACCAAAGATAATTTTAGATGCAGACAACGAAATTATGGAAATTGCAGGAAGATCGTTGCCGGAAGATGTGGCATCGTTTTATGAACCTGTATTAACATGGCTGTCTGAATATGAAAAGAATCCAAATAAAAAAACAGTTGTAAATTTTAAACTTACATACTTTAATACTGCTTCTTCGAAGATTCTGCTCGACATTCTTATGAAGCTTGAAGAGATGTATGAAAATGGAAATGATGTTCTTATTCGCTGGCATTATCCGGAAGACGACGAAGATATGGAAGAAGCTGGTGAAGAATATTCCGATATAGTAGATGTACCATTTGAGCAAGTGGCCTATTCAGGATAATTTTCTCAGATTTTTGCCATAGTATCATTATTCAGATTATAATCCAACGGATATAAATGAGTGAAGAAATATTAAAGGCCCTGATGCAATTGTTTGCAATTATTGCAAAACAAGATGAAGGGGTTGAGAATACACAGATAGAGTATGTACGGAATTTTCTTAACCAGCAACTGGGCGAAAATGAGGTAAAAGAATATTTTTCACTTTTTGAAGAACATGCAGCGTTAAACGACTCGGATGAAGAAAAAAAAACAGGTCGGTTAACTTCTGTAAAAGATTCGGTAAGGATTCTGGGTTTATGTAAAAAAATTAATAAAACTCTTACTCAAAAGCAGAAAATTGTTGTTCTGGTTCGGTTATTCGAGATTGTAAACGCTGATCGGAAATTTACTGACCAGCGCATGGCTATTATTAATACTGTGGCTGATGTATTTAAGGTTACAAAGGAAGAATTTGAAAGTATTGAGTCTTTTGTGATTAAAAACAGCCCTGAGGAACTTGATAACAGTAACATACTTATTATTGATGATAAAAATACTAAGTATAAACACGCCAAATATATTCATACCAAGCGCCTCGATACCAATATCTTTATTTTACGAATTCAGAGTGTAGATCTTTATTTCTTAAAATATACAGGTAATGAAGATTTATTTCTCAACGGTCTTCCTATTAACAATGCAAGAATTTACACATTTGCCAGTGGTGGTGCAGTAAAGCTTGCTAAAGGAGCCCCCGTGTATTATAGTGACGTGGTAGCTCACTTTATGGTGGATATTTCTGCCAGCAAAGTTTCTTATGTAGCAAGAAAGATTGAATTTGAATTTCCTAACGGGAATATGGGATTCAGGAATATTAGTTTTTCCGAAGGACACGGAAGACTGATTGGTATAATGGGTGCAAGCGGTGCAGGAAAAACAACTTTGTTGAATGTGCTTTCAGGAGTTGACAGCCCCTCTAAGGGCGAAGTACTGATTAATGGGATAGATTTACATAAAGAGAAAGACAAGCTTGAAGGAGCTATTGGTTTAATTCCTCAGGACGATTTACTTATTGAGGAACTTACAGTTTTTCAAAACCTTTATTATAATGCAAAATTATGCTTTAAAAATAAGTCGGAAGAGGAAATTACTGCGCTGGTAAATAAAACACTTACTAATCTGGGCCTTTTTGATAAACGTGATTTGAAGGTAGGGAATCCACTTAAAAAAACAATAAGCGGAGGCCAGCGCAAACGTTTAAATATTGCACTGGAACTTATTCGTGAACCGGCTATTTTATTCGTTGACGAACCCACTTCAGGACTTTCATCACGCGACTCGGAAAATGTTATGGACTTACTGCGGGAACTTACGCTTAAGGGAAAACTAATTTTTGTGGTCATTCATCAGCCCTCATCCGAAATATACAAAATGTTCGACCGGATGATTATTCTCGATACGGGAGGATATATGATTTATTATGGGAATCCCGTAGAAAGCGTAATGTATTTTAAAAAGCTTGATGCTCAGATTAACAGCGAAGTTGGCGAATGCCCAACATGTGGAAATGTAAATCCGGAATTAATATTTAATATTATAGAGGCTAAGGTTGTTGACGAATTCGGCAATTATACAGATTCACGTAAGGTGTCTCCGGAAAAATGGGAAGAATATTTTCAAAACGAGATAAAATATAAAGAAATTGATCTTGTTAAAGAATCGCCGCCTAAAAACTTAAATATACCCGGATGGTTAAAACAGTTCTATATTTATTCGATACGGGATTTTATTTCAAAAATTAAAAACAAACAGTATGTGGCATTAAATCTTCTGGAAGCCCCCGTACTGGGTTTTATCCTTTCCTACATCATTTATTTTATTGCCGATCCCAACTCCAATGTTTATCTGTTCAGAGAAAACGAAAATATCCATATTTACATCTTCATGTCTCTTATTGTTGCCCTGTTTTTGGGATTTATGGTAAGCGCAGAAGAAATATTTAAAGACAGAAAAATATTAAAACGCGAAGCGTTTCTAAACCTTAGCCGGTCGAGCTATTTATTGTCCAAAATAATTATTTTATTTTTTATTTCAGCTGTTCAGGCTTTTTTGTTTGTAATTATTGCCAATACTATTTTAGGCATAAAAGGAATGTATTTTTCGTATTGGCTGGCAATGTTCTCAACAGCTGCTTTTGCCAATATTCTTGGATTAAATATTTCCGCATCATTTAATTCAGCTGTAACAATCTACATACTCATTCCGCTATTGATGATCCCGATGATGATATTAAGCGGTGCGATGTTTAGTTTCGATAAAATGAACCGGACTATTGGAAGGATTGATAAGGTACCTGCTATCGCAGAATTTATGGTAACCCGCTGGACTTACGAAGCCCTTATGGTTCGGCAGTTTAAAGACAACAAATATAACGCACCTTTTTATGAACTGGAACAGCTCGAAAGCCAGGCAGATTTTAAAAAGGTATATTTTTTACCCGAAATGCGGGAAAGGCTCGAACGGGTAAATAATGAATTGCATACCACGGGATCGGTAAATAACAAAGCAGATGATTTGAAGCTTCTTGCTAACGAAATAGCCAAAGAAAACTGGTATGTTCCTACTTTAGAATTTGAATACCTTGATCAGCTGAATCCCCGTGATTATAATCAGGATATTGCAAGAAAATTATATCAGTTCCTGGACGATCTGGATGCATTTTATACCAATCAGTTTCAGGTAGCAAACCGGAAAAAGGAAAATAAGATTAATTTTTTACTTGATAAAAGGCCGGAAGTGTACAAGGAGTACAGGGACCAATATCATAATGAAGGAATTGCTGATATTGTTAAAAAGGTTTACGAAAAAGATAAGATCCTGGAATATAATCATCAGCTGATTCAACATATCGATCCGATTTATCTCGATCCGATCGGAACCGGTTACTTTAATTTCAGAGCTCATTTTTTTGCACCCAAGAAGTATTTCTTAGGGCGATATTTTGACACCTATACCTTTAATATTCTGGTAGTATGGGTACTTACGCTAATGTTTTACATTACATTATACCTTAATGCACTGAATAAATTGTTGAGTATTGGGCAAAATCTGAAAAAGAGAAGTTAAGTTTGAACTAGATTTTAATATCTTTATATAAATTCTTATTTTTGTTAACATCGAAAAAAATTATCATCATTATGATAAAAAGAATTTTTTACATCCTAATTGGTATAACAGTATTATACTCGTGCAGATCAGGAGGAGAAAAACCTCAGGATTCTTTACTTGAAATTCCTGATTCTGTATTAAATGAAGGTGTTTTGGAAATATCCGAAGAAGTAATGCAGGATATAGTGCAGAATATATCTTCACCGGTTGAAATGGCTTATCTTGTTAAGGAACTCGGGGTGCCTTTTTCAAATAAATATCTGTCCCCAACCGACAATCTGGAAGATATGAATAACAGCTTTAAGCAAGCTTTTAACCTGGGAATATACGGAGCTGATCTTGGGTACCTGAATATGTATAATAAAACCAGTATTGTAATTGATTATATTTCATCGATAAAGGTTTTATCGGATGCATTAAAGGTAGGGCAGTTTTTTGATTTTACTACTTTAAAAAGGCTGGCACAGAATAATCAAAACCTTGATTCGCTAATGTACATTTCTGTTCATAGCTTTAACCAGATGGATAAATATTTAAGAACAAATAACCGCAGCAATCTTAGCGCTTTAATTGTTGCGGGGGTTTGGATGGAAGGTTTATACCTTGCTACCCAGGTTGCAAAAGAAGCCCCTCATCCTCAACTGGCTGAACGTATTGGCGACCAAAAGATTCTTTTAAACGACCTGATTCTTATCCTGGAAAATTATAAAAGCGATAAACAGTTTAAAGCTCTGATTGACGACCTAAAAGTTATCAAAGATGAGTTTAAAGATGTTACCATTACCATTGAAAAGGGTGAGCCGGAAGCAATAGAAGAAGACGGAATGCTGGTAATTGTGCAAAATGATGTAAGTATTGTTCATATAACGGATGAACGCTTAAAGAGCATAATAAATAAAACTGAAGAAATTCGAAATAGGTTAATTAACTTATAAATATGAAACTTACTATTAAATTAATTGTAATATTATTAATCATTTTTGGTGTAAACCTGTCGGCACAAGATAATGCACAACTCGTTGCCCAGTGTGCTGCTAATGCAGGTAATGTTACATATTTAAAAGATTTTGTTGTTAAGCTGGATGCCGGCACGCCCGGAGGAAAAGCTCCTACAGCGAAATTTTCAATGGTATTAAGTAAAAGTACAGTGTATAGATTTTCCATTTGTACATCTCCAAGTTCAGAAGGTGAAGGAGTATTGCAATTATGGGAAATGAATAATATGCTGGGTAGCAGTTTTATGACTGCTACTGGAAAAGACTATCCTTTTTTCGATTTTAAATGCCAGAAAACGGGCGTTTATCATGTATTTATATCTTTCAAAGACGGCAAACCCGGAGATTGTGTGGGTATTCTGTCTTTCGTGAAAAAACTATAATGAGAATTTTTCAAACTCTGACTAACCGGTTAAACGCCGGTTTTTTTATTTAGCGACTTACACGTTTCAAAACATAAACCGGAAAATAATTACCCCAAAAACAGTTATTGCGAAGAAGAAATTATTGATAAGATTATTTTGTACATTAATAAAATAATGCGAGAATAAATAGGTAAGGGGTATTCCTGAAAAATAAATGATTTCAATTCCTGCCGAAGGAACAAGGAAATATATCAATACTGAATTAATGAAGAAAAAAAGTAAAAAAGTGAAATATTTTCTAGCCTGAATTTTTTTACTTCCAAATTTACGGATCATCATAAAACTGGCCACTGCTGCTAAAACCAGCAAAAACAATAAATACAATTGAAAGTAGGTACTGAAATTATAATTTATATTTTCTTCAGTAAGTTGTGCATATAGATTTTCCCATAAAATAAATAATCTTCTATCGGTAAGATAGTAGTAGGAAAATAAAAAAACATACGGCAAAGATACCCCAACAAGCGTAAATACCCACTCTCTCCATTTAAAGTTTCTTAAAATTGCAAGTCCTGTCCATAATAAAGGAATAAAAAATATAAGGTTAAAATAAAATAAACTTCCTGTTGAAATTAAAATTGCACTATCAAAATACTGGTAGGATAATTGGTCCTGTTTATAGGAATTAAATATCTTAAACAGTGCAATGATTATAAATAAAGAAGCCAATAAGGCCGGATTTGCACGATTCAGGGGAAAAAATGCGCACACAAGAACCAGGTAAAAAAGGGCAGGCAACTGAGTACGAACATTTATAAAAAAGAATTGAATATTCAGCCGAACTAAGAGAAACGAGATACTTATTACTAAAATAAAAGTAAAAACAATACTAAAATCTTTATGTAAGAATAAAAAGGGCTGAATATTTTTATATAAAATTCCGGGAGAGTAGTCAAAGTGAAAAAACATCCATTGATGCTGTATTATCGATGGAATCCAGGAAACAATAACGATTAAAAATATAATAAGATAGGCTAAAGGATTATTGCTTTTAAAAAGTCTTATTAACATCAGAAATGTTGTTATGGAATTTTGATTATGGAAAATCAAATAAAAAAAGCACAAGATTTTTTCTTGTGCTTTTTTTTAAAGTTCAAAACTTAAAATAGTACTTCCAGTTTTTTTAAAATATTTGATTTAGGAACTGCTCCTACCTGTTTATCTGCAACTTCACCGTTTTTAAAAAATAATAATGTGGGAATATTACGGATACCAAATTTTGCTGATACCCCGGGATTGCTGTCTACATCAAGTTTCCCTACCACTACCTTTTCTTTATATTCCTCTGCAATTTCCTTCACAATCGGACCCACCATACGGCATGGCCCACACCATTCGGCCCAGAAATCAACAATTACCGGCTTGTCTGATTTTAGAACCACTTCATCAAAATTGGCATCAGTCAATTCTATTGTCATAACATTTATTTTTAAAAATAATTAGTATTTAATATTTACGCTGCCAAAATTATAAAAATTAAGCCAGCACTGCAACAGATTAATTTAGTTTAAAATCCAGTTCAGGAGTTCTTTTTAAAAAATCAACCAATTGATCTGTTAAAGCAATCCTCCGGTTTCGGGAGAACATCTCAATGCTTATGCCTTCCGATTTATCATAAATGTAAAATTTTAAATCGATTTTTCCTCCGTTTTCCGGGATATAATTTTGCAGATTTTCTATTAAATCTCCTGTAAGATTCTCAAGGGGTACACGGATCAGAATACTTTTTATTAATTCTTCTTTTGCGCTTGAAAGCATAGCAATGCTTTTTATTCTAAATTCAAGTTCAGGATTGTCTTTTGGCCAGGATTTTTGTTGAACACTACCTTTTAATAATAATGAATATCCCGGGTACATATAGTTTCTAAACTGTTCATAATCCCTTCCAAACAGAGTCATTCGAAACGAATCTGAATAATCTTCGAGTGTGATAACACCGTATGGATTGCCCTTTTTGGAAATCGCATGATTGGCACTACTCACAATTCCGGCAACACATATTTCTTTGTCTTTAAGTTCGGGCAGATCTTTAAGTTCAGTAAGGGAAGTATTACAAAGAGTATCGATTTCCAGTTTAAAATCATCAAGGGGATGGGCTGAGAGGTATATGCCTATAACCTCTTTTTCTTTATTTAATTTTACCAGATGAGGCCATTCCTCACAAATGGGAATTGTGGGTATGGCAATTTCTATATCCACGATATCGCCAAATAGCGTGGGTGCCGAATTACTTTCATTCTGAATTTTATTTCCATACTTAATCAGACTTTCTAAAAAGGGTTCTTCTTTGTCATTTTGTTCAAAAAACTGGTGTCGCTGTATTTCTTCAAAACTATCGAATCCCCCGGCCATAATAATGGCTTCGAAACTACGCTTATTTACCGTGCTCAGGTTAACCCTTTCTACGAAATCGAAAATATTTTTAAAAGCTCCATTGGTTTGCCTTTCAGTAATAATATGTTCCACTGCCGCTTCTCCCACGCCTTTTATGGCTGCGAGCCCAAACCGGATATTTCCGGCTTTGTTAACAGTAAAACGCAAATAACTCTCATTTATATCTGGAACAAGGACTTTTAATCCCATTCTTTTGCATTCATCCATAAAGAATGATACTTTTTTAATATCATTCAGGTTCCTGCTCAATACGGCAGCCATAAATTCTGCCGGGAAGTGTGCTTTTAAATACGCAGTCTGATAACTTACATACGCATAGCATGTGGAATGCGATTTATTAAAGGCATACTGGGCAAAGGCTTCCCAGTCGCGCCATATTTTAATGATCTTATTTTCTTCGTAGCCATTGTTTCTGCAACCTTCAACAAATTTTTCTTTTAAATCGTCCATCATCGATTTAATCTTCTTCCCCATGGCCTTTCTTAACGAATCCGCCATACCTTTCGAAAATCCTGCAAGTTTTTGAGAAAGTAACATCACCTGTTCCTGGTAAACGGTAATTCCGTAAGTGTCTTTCAGGAATTCTTCCATCTCGGGCAGGTCATATTCAATCTTTTCTTTGCCGTGTTTTCGATCGATAAAATGCGGGATATATTCCATTGGTCCCGGACGGTAAAGGGCATTCATGGCAATAAGATCCTCAAAACGGTTGGGTTTTAAAGCACGGAGGTGTTTTTTCATCCCGTCAGATTCAAACTGAAACAGGCCTGTGGTTTCCCCACGACTGTAAAGTTCAAAGGTATCAGCATCATCCAGAGGGAGATTGTCAATATCGATAATAATCCCTTTAGAAACTTTTATGTTATCAACAGTGTCTTTAATGATGGATAATGTTTTTAACCCGAGGAAATCCATTTTTAGCATACCCACTGCCTCAATATGTTTCCCGTCATACTGGGTAACATATAATTCGGCATCCTTATTTGTACTAATGGGAATATAATTTTCCAGATTATCCTTACCGATTATTATTCCACAGGCATGAATTCCGGTTTGTCTAACAGAACCTTCCAGTACTTCAGCATATTTTAATGTGGATGAAATCAGGGCATTTGGGGAATTCCTTTCTTCCGACAATTCAGGAACTTCTTTATAGGCTTTTTCAAAACTTGTTCCGGGACGCTCCGGTACAAGTTTAGCGAGCCGGTCTGCTTCCTGAAGTTCCAGTTTCTGGACCCTGGCCACATCACGGATAGCCATTTTTGGCGCCATGGTACCGAAGGTAATGATATGGGCTACCCTCTTTTTCCCATACTTTTCTACCACCCATTGGAGTACCTTATCCCGTCCGTCTTCATCAAAATCAATGTCTACATCAGGCATGGATATCCTGTCGGGATTAAGAAATCGTTCAAACAGTAAATTATATTTTATCGGATCAATATCTGTAATTTTAAGGCAATAAGCAACAACCGATCCTGCGGCCGATCCTCTACCGGGGCCGACGGAAACATCCATTTCGCGTGCTGCTTTTATAAAATCCCAGACAATCAGAAAATAGCCCGGGAATCCCATCTTTTTAATGGTTTCCAGCTCAAATTCAATCCGATCCTTTATGTTATCCGGAAGCTCCGGGTAGCGTTTTTTCGCCCCTTCATAGGTAATATGTCTAAGGTACGAATCTTCATCCTCAAATCCTTCGGGAATAGGAAAGTCGGGCATTATCGGATTAGAATTCAACTCATAAATTTCTATTTTATCGCTAATTTCCTGCGTTGTAGACAATGCTTCAGGAACATCGGAAAATAATTCGGCCATCTCCTGTTGTGTCTTAAACCATTCCTGCTGTGTATATCTTAGCCTGTTAGGATCGTCCACATCAGAAGCTGTACTTATACACAATAACCGATCATGTGCAGCAGCATCTTCTTTATTTATAAAATGCACATCGTTGGTGGCAATATATTTTGTATGCGTTTCAACAGCAAGTTCCAGTATCTGTTTATTTACAAAAACCTGGTCATCGTATACTTCTTTGTCCATTTCCGGATCACCCGAAGGATGTCGCTGCAATTCCAGGTAGAAGTCTTCTCCAAAAATTGATTTATATTCCTCGATGGCCTTTTTAGCTTCGTTTTTATTTTCGTTTCTTATAATATATGGAATTTCTCCGTTAAGGCATGCTGAGGTAGCAATTAAACCTGTTGCAAATTTTTTCAGAAGTTCTTTATCGATTCGGGGTTTATAGTAGAAACCTTCGGTCCAGCCATAAGATACCAGTTTTACAAGGTTATGATATCCTTCTGCATTTTTAGCCAAAAGAACCATATGATATCCACCGCCATCTGATTTATCTGATTTATCGAATCTTGAGCGCCGGGCAATATATACCTCACAGCCCAAAATGGGTTTTATTTTGTTCTTTAGCGCTATATTATGAAATTCTTTAACACCAAACATGTTTCCATGATCGGTAATGGCCAGGGCAGTCATTCCGTAATTTTTGGCCTTATTTATTAATCCTGAAATATCTGCAGCTCCGTCCAGAATAGAATATTGGGTATGAATATGCAAATGAGTAAAGGGAATATTTTTATTAAGATCAGAACTGATCTTTGCATCTTCAATAGAAGAGGATAAATCCATTGAAGAATTCAGGGATTTATTGGATTCAATTTTAATATCAATGGGGGGGAAAGGCCCGGTATTTTTGGTTAAAAAGGCTGTATATGTTTCACCATCAATTTTTAACTTTTCCGGAGTGACAACACCAAGCCTCATAAGCTCGAGAAAACATCTTGCGGTAGCTGCTACGTCGGCAGAAGCATTATGGGCTTCACTAAATCCTTCATTAAAAAGTTTGTTATGCAGTTCAAAAAGATTTGGCCATTTGAATTTCCCCCCTTTTCCTCCGGGAAGGGCGCAAAATTCTGTACTTTCTTCTTTGGTGCATATCGTTACTTTTTCAAAAAAAGTTGTTTGAGTTTTTGTTCTTTTAAATTCTGCTCCTAAAATTTTAATGTCAAATTCAATATTATGGCCGATTAAAACCTCGGAACGATCGAGAGACTGATTAAATTCTTTCAGCACCCATATCAGATCAAGCCCGTCATTCATTGCCTTTTCAGTGGATATACCATGAATTTTTTCAGCAGAATAAGGGATTGTATAACCATCAGGTTTAATAATGTAGTTTTTAGCTTCAATAAGGTTTCCGAGTTTATCATGTACTTCCCAGGCTAATTGCACCATACGGGGCCAATTATCAAAGTCTGTAATTGGGGCAAATGAATTTTTTGGTAATCCTGTAGTTTCTGTGTCGAAAATAAGATACATGAACAGCTGAATAAGTCGTTAGAAATTAGTGAAGTACATTAAAGCTAATACAAACTAAGTTTAGGTGGATAAATTTACTTCAATCCGGATCAAAAAAACAGAGATGTTGATAAGTTTGGAAAATTTTTTAAAACGAAAACAACCTGATTATAGCAAAGAATTTTTATTCTTTAATAATTTTAAATGCGTCAGAATAATTTTCCACATCAATACCCAGGTAATATACTCCGCTCACCAGATTTCCAAGGTAAATTTGCAAATTAGTTACTCCCTGTGGTTTATAATAATTGTTTTGATAAATTATCTGTCCCAGCATATTTGTAAGTCGCAGATTTACAAAAAGTCCATCGTAATGATTTAAATCGATGTTCAGTGAGTTTTTTACCGGATTTGGACCTATTTCAATAAACCAATCCGTTTTAAATTTTTCAATACTGGTAAAAATGTCACGAGAACGTATAAAGATTTTGATGGTCTTTTCATCCGGATTTTCTTCATTTAGGTCAAATGTAGGGGTGTTGTACATGGGAAGGCCGGGTTTTTGAATAATCAGATGATAGGTACCTTCCGGAAGGTTCTTTAATCCAAAATCCCCATATTCATCAGATAAAGCCCAACCCACAGGTTTATTTTCCTGGAAAATGATTACCGGTATATTCCGGGCTGCGTCTTCGGTATTTATTGGATTGGTAATTTCTGACCCAAACCAGGGAATTTTAAATATAGGGGTCTCGTAGCTCAAGGTATCTTCAAACACTGAAGATCCGCCTATTTCTCCTGATCCGGTGGTCTGGGCAACAAAGTATTCCAGATATATGTCTACATTGTATGCATTTCCGTAGGCTTTAATAACATTAGCAGCATCCCAGTAGAGTGTATTCGGAAAAAATGTGGGTAAATGTTCGGGATATATATAGGGATTAGGAATTGCATATAAAATGTATTGTGCCGAATCAATATTTTCAAACAGGTATTCACCTTTGTAAACCTGCACAATATCTGTTGGGATATAATTATTGTTATTTTTTAAAAAGGCTATTACCATTCCGTTATCCAGAGGGCCGTTTCGAGTGTAAACATTTCCGGAGATAGAAAAATCAACAATACCGTTAAAATCAATGTAGGCATCAGTAATAAAATAGAAGTCACTGTTATCCCAAACCCTGATCGTATATTTCCCTGTTTTAAGGTTATCAATGAATACTTCATTGGTATCCAGATCGTCAAAATTTTCTGAAAACAACAAGCCGGTCACCAGAAGACGATATGGAGGCACACCACCTTCAATATTAATAGTAAGTTCTCCGTTGCTTGCTCCCTCTACGGTTACATCTTTAACTTTATAGGTTACCCGTAAACCCAGCGGGGCACCGAATTCATAAGCTCCGATATCGACTATTGCAGTATCGTTCATATTTCCGTCCCAAATCCGGATATTGTGCTGAAAATCGAGATCATAATTAATATCGGTATTATCACCTGCATCAATACATTGGCTGGTTTCAGACAGACTGTAATCAAATTCAGTTTCTTTTACAAAATCTGAAGGCACATTGATAATATTTACTGCCGTTCCGGGATATGCAGTATCCGGAGGTTCAAATAGTTCATTTAAGCCACCTTGTATATTGCAATTATAAAACGATGGTCTGGAATCCGGAAGAATGTAAACCTGGTTTCCTTTTACATCGGCCGTATTGCTACAAAAAATGTTATTTCTTAGAGTAGGATTTGATCCCTGGTAAAAGTAAATTCCTCCGCCAAATTCGGAGGCAGTATTCTCACATATAGTATTGTTGTATAATTTTGGGCTAACCGAATTTTGAAAAAACAATCCCGCCCCTTTTGAGGATATATTTTTTACAATTACATTATTCAGAATTTTAGTATTTGCATTTACGCAAAAAATACCTCCGCCTCCATCATCCGATCGGTTTGAATGAATAAGATTATGTGAAATTTCAGCTTCGGTATTATTACAAAATAAACCCGCGCCGATTCTGGCATAATTATTCCTTATAATACAATTGCTGACTTCAACATTTTTATAATCGCTGATATATATACCTCCGCCAAGGCCAAGAAAAGGCTGATCGGTAGCTTTTGCATATTCTATAATAGTATATTGAACCACTGATTTTGCCGAAACATTGTTCTGAAATCTTAAACCCTGCCATCCGCCGGTTTGAGAACTCCAGTTTGAGAATCCTGTGGTGTCGTTTATAGTTATAGTTACAGGCTCATCAATTGCTCCATAACTATTTAATTTTCCCTGGACAATAATCGCATAATATCCCTGGAATTCAATAAAAACACCCTTACTTATGGTTAATGAGAAACCTGAACTGACTGTAATGTTTCCAAAGGCTTTAATTGTATCCGAATTCCAGGTTGTATCGGAGTTTATCACCAGATTACCCGGGATTATGGCTGTTGAGGTATTGATTAAATTACCGGGCTCAGGATCAGAACAAAATATAAACGTATTATATCCCGTTAAAGAGAGTGAAACAAAAAATATAACTATTCTGATATTCATAGTTTTTGAGGGATACAATAATTTGTTGTAATTTATTATTTCAAAGTTATAGTAATTTTATTTTAAGTTTTTTACTGTATGGGAATTATTAAAAATCCCCTTAATTTTCCGTAAATAATTTAAGTTATAATTTTAATTATGGCATTCTTTTAATATGTTAAAAATAGTATTTAATGCCCAGGTTTATACCGACAGATGCAGGTAAATACTGGTACATGTAAGTACTTTTAAAAAAAGAATTCAAATGTTGTCGAAAATAGGGTTCGATAAAAAAATCAAGTTTTTCGGAATGATAATAATTGATATCAACACTTACAAAAACAGACAAATTGAATATTTTCATATCATTTTGTTCGTCAATATACTGAAGGTTATCTTCTTCAAAAAGTGCAATATTTTTATTAGTAACACGTCGAATATAAAATCCGGGGCTAAAGCCGGTATTGATTAAATAAGAAAATTTTGTAAATCTAAAATGATATCCAATAGAAAAGGGTATTTCAAAAAATAAATAACTATTTGTATAGGGTTTGTTAAGATAGGTTGTAACCTCCGATTGATATTCCCTGCGCTGTTCCGGATAATACCAGGTTGTATCTCCATGATAAACCACCGGATAAGGAGGGAAAGTAATAATTTCTACCAGCGTTTTATTTTCTGTTACCACATTTGTGGGTTCGTGCGCTACTTTTTCTTTATAATTTGAATAGGTTAATCCAAGACGAATGTTCCAGTTAAGATACTCAATTCCGAAATTGACTCCTAATCCAACAGAAGCCATTCCGGTTCGTTCTTTATTATAGTAGCTGGTTAGTTCTTCATTTAAAGGTGAAACAGCCCCATACTTACCAATTGGGAAAATAGGTTTCATATAGAGTTCAAAACTCATTTGCCATTTCGATTCCTCTTCAATATAAATATAAACTGTATCGGTAAGGTGAATTGTATCGGCTTTGATAATTACCGTATCATTTGGAACAGCATTGGAAAAATAAGTATCAGGAATGCTGTATGCGTGAATTACACAACAGAAAAACAGAAAATTGAAAAAATACAATCTGGCCATCCTGAAGGAAGCTTGGTTTTCGGATAACCAAATTTAGCGTTTTTTCCTTTTAGAACGTGAAGATTTTTCAAATCTTAATATTGTATCCCTTACAATTACATCATCCTCTTTAAGAATTATTGTAGAATCAGGTGCAAGGTCTTCATGTACAATACTAATTTCGGGAGAGTTTAATAATGAACTGTCAATTTTCCTAATCGCCGGAATTTTATTTTTACCCGTCGAACTTTCTATTCCGGGGGATTTTTCTGCAGATTGCTCTTTGCTTAATTTTTCTTTACCTGTTAGATTGTCTGAGGTTTCATCTTCTGAAACAACAGATTCGTTTTCGAATACCTGTAAATTATCATCTGCGGATGGATTGACAACCGGTAAAAACAATTCCTTATCGGGTGATGAGGGTATCTTTTCAGAATTACCGGTGATTTGGTTTACAGTTAAAAATGATGCCAGTGTAAAAGTAGTTACAACTAATGCAGCATAATAAATATTGAATGAAGTAAGGCTAAATTTAAAAAAGTTTACGCGCGCTACCTTACTATCTATATCAAACCAGGATAAATCATTTCTTTCAGGCTTATAATTCTTAAAAGCGTCCTGATATAATTGTTCAATATTTAATTCTTCTCTACTCACTATTTGCCAACCTTTTTAATACTTAATTCATATATTTTTTTTTGCAACAAGTTTCGTGCTCTTGAAAGTCTTGTTCGTGATGTTTTTTCATCAATCCTAAGCATTTCAGAAATATCTTTATGTTTATATCCTTCAATGCAATACAGGTTAAATACTAATTTAAAAGCTTCCGGTATAGTATTTAATGCACTTAAAAGATCGTTAACATTTAATCCGGCCTGCTCAACAATATCAAAATTTATATTTTTCTCATCTATATCTGTTCGGTCAATGCCGTCACTAATTTCATTTTGCTGCTGCGTTTCCTCATGAATGCTTGTAGCATCTACTTCATCAATATTGCGGTTGGTCCTGCTTTTTCTGGTTTTATGATAATGCGTAATGGCTGTATTAATCATTATTCGCTTCATCCATCCTTCAAAAGTCCCTTTCCCCTTAAATTGTTTTATGTGTGAAAAGATTTTAATAAATCCTTCCTGCATAATGTCTTTTGCTTCAGCATCATTAACGGCATATCTGATACATATGCCAAACATTACCGGAGTATATGTTTCATACAGCTCTTTTTGAGCAATCCTGTTATGCTTTTTACACTCCCGTATAAGAATTTCTTCTGAGATCACAACAGACAATTATTAGACAGTTGAAATGAGTAAAAGTTCCCGTAAAAGATAAAACTTTTTTTTATTTTTATTATTATACAAATTACAATGCAGACAGATAAATAAATCTAATTGCTGTAAAATACCAGAATAATATTAATTCTTCCCTAAAAAGCAATGAAACATTGAATTATTTTTAGTGGGAAGTAATAACTACTTTCTGTAAGAATAGAATAATAGATGTTCCAAAATATACCGGAAAATTTTATTTATGAAGTTACCGGAACATACTATGGTTATTCTTCATGTTCAATTTTTTCCAGAATGCGGGCTGCTGTTTCTACAAATTTTGGGCATTGAGTTCTGAATAATTCTTTTTCTATTGCTATTTTCTTTCCGTAATCTTTGGTAACGTCAATATTTAAAAGTTTTTTACATTTTAAAGAACCAAAACTTTTCCTGAATTCATATTTGAACTTCTCGGTAGCTTCCTTTATTTTAGCTTTAGCTTCCGGATCTTCTGAATTTATATAACCATACCGAAGTCCCAGGATCATTAAAGCTCCTGTAACTGCACCACAAAATTCTCCTTCATTCATTCCGCTTCCAAAACCACTGGCTAAACGAAGCGCAGTATTTTTATCAAGTCCATACTGATCTGAAAAAGCTACAACAACAGACTGGCTACAATTATATCCTTCAAGGAAATAATTTTTTGCTGATTGGGAGGCTGACATAATTTTGGTTATTGGTATAAACAAATTTAGTGAGTAAAATTCACTAATAAAACAGAATTTACAACAGGATTCATTAAATGTTTATTTTACATTTGTTTTTTAATTTGATCTTATGGTTCAATCTCATGTAGGTGAATTTGCAGCCCTTCTGACTGCTTTTTTCTGGACAATTACAGCATTGGCTTTTGAGTCTGCCAGTATTCGCGTCGGTTCTTTGTCGGTGAATATTCTGAGGTTGGTTTTTGCATTTATTTTTCTTGGAATTTTTACCTGGATACGTTTGGGTAGTCCTATCCCTTTAGATGCACCACCATCTGCCTGGTTCTGGCTTTCTTTATCGGGCTTAATCGGATTTGTCTTTGGTGATCTTTTTTTATTTAAATCCTATACTATTATTAGTTCACGGATTTCTATGCTGGTAATGACTCTTGTCCCGCCCATTGCAGCATTAGCGGGCTGGATTATTTTGGGAGAAACGCTAACATTATTGAATTTTTTAGGTATGGCACTTACCTTTACCGGAATCTCCCTTGCCATATTCAGCCGAAAAACAAAGCAGGATAAATTTAAATTAAATCATCCCCTGAAAGGACTATTATTTGCTTTTGGCGGAGCAGTGGGACAGGCGCTTGGTCTTGTAATTAGTAAACTGGGAATGGGAACTTACGATGCCTTTGCATCCACACAAATCAGGATTATTGCCGGAATTTTTGGTTTTGGAATTATTGTTAGCTTTTTCAGAAAATGGGACAGGGTAGGTAAAGCAATAAAAAATAAAGAAGGTATGCGCGGTATATGGATTGGTTCTTTTTTTGGCCCCTTTCTTGGCGTTTCATTCTCTTTATTTGCAGTGCAGCATGCAAAAGCCGGTGTAGCATCTACTATTATGGCAATAGTACCGGTTTTAATTATTGCTCCTGCAGCCTTGTTTTTTCACCAAAAAGTTACAGTAAAAGAAGTTATTGGTGCAATAATTAGTGTAGCAGGAGTATTTCTGTTTTTTATCTAAAAAAGTATATTCATAAATTAACATAAAAAGGGGCCAGGAGCCCCTTCTTAATGAATCCTTATTAAATCAGGAAAATTATATTTCATCAGTTTCCACTATTTTTGCCAGAATATCTGCATAAGGCAATACCAGAAATTTTTTGCCCTCAAATTCTGTTTCTGTACCCGAATAACCTTTATATAATACCGTATCGCCAACAGCTACTTCCGGATTATCAATGCTGCTGATTCCGGTTACCCTGGCAATATTTGATTTTTCTTTTGCCGAATCGGGAATAATTATTCCACCGGCAGTTTTAAATTCTTTTTCAGTTTCTGTAATATCTAATAATACATTTTGATTTACTGGTTGTAACTCTTTCATTGTTAAAAAACATTAATTGTTAAAGGTTTGTATTCGTATTATTTTTTAACAGCACATTCTCAATCTGATCAATAAACATTTGTTTGGTTTCTTCTTTTGAACGAGCTATGCCCGAAGACATACTGGGATTTCCTTCCACAGGACAGTATAAAAATGCAGGAATACCCTGTATGCCAAAAACTGCTGCTAATTCCTGTTCTTTTTGCACGTCTATTTTATAAACATTTATTTTACCGGCATATTCGGCTGCCAGTTCTTCCAGTATGGGTGAAGTCATCCGGCAGGGAGCGCACCAGTCTGCATAAAAATCAATAACACAGGGCAATTCACCTCTGAAATTCCATTCAGAAGGATTACTTTCATAGTCCATTACTTTGGCTAAGAAATCCTGTTTTGTTAACCTTACAGGTTTTGTATTTACAATTTTCTGATCTGTGCTTTTTGTCTCTGATTGTTTTTCAATTTTTGGAGCAGACTTTTCGTTTTTAGAAGTCTGGCTGTTACAGCTTATAGCCATAACTGATGCTAAAATTGCGACACTAAATAAAAACTTTTTCATAATATAAAATTTAAGCATTAATTTCTAATAATCTGTTAATTTTTTTCTGGTCGAAACCAACAATTAATTCACCATCCACAAGCATTTGGGGAACACCTTGCTGCCCACTTTTGTTTACCATGTCTTTGGCTGCCTGCTCGTCTCTTGAAACATCAATGTCTGTAAATATTATCCTATTCTTTCTCAGGTAACTTTTAAGTGTATTACACCATGAACAGGTAGGCGTTGAATAAACCGTTACACTTTTACGCGGTTTATCACTGTTTTTTGATTCGACCATATACACCGCGTTTTCCAGAACTGCATGATAATATGTAGTATCGTGGCACCCCTTTATCACATTTATAAACCGGGATTCATTAAATTCGAGCAGTGATGGTACTGAAGTAATTGAATATTGGCCGTGAATATCTTTAACCTGGTTTACATCTGCCGAAAGAACCTGAACATTATTGATATCATGAGTTCCTTTTGCAAGATGATCCAAAGCACAATCACTTTTTTCTGTTCCGCTTTTATATAAAAGCAGATACGTCTTTTTGTTTTGTGCAAGAGTACTTGTCAACTCTTCATAAGAATGAATTTTTACAATCGTATTCATTTTCCGGAATTCATTATTTTATAAATTAACATATGTAGACATTTGCATACATAAATCGTACCAATTTGATTTTGGCACATTTTATTTAAAAAATATGAAAATGTGTCATATTGATCCATAAATTAAAACTCTGCTGGTATTTGTTAAACACAGGCCAGTCCTGAAAATAATTTCACGCCAAATAAATAGAAAAGTTTTATCTTTTAAAAATTAATTCATGAATTTATCTGCGTGGCAACTTTCACAACTCACAAAATGAATATTATTCTTACTTTCAGGGCTGGCATAGCTGGTATTCATGGTAGTTACATCTAATCCACAATTTGAAATGGCAGGATGGCAGGATTTACAACTCCTTTTAGAATTGTTCGAATGTTTTTCATGACAAGCCATACATGAAATCCCCTCATGCACACCGGTTGGTGTCCGGTCATCACTGCTTCCTGACTGGTGCCAGACATTCGGAGCATGGCATTGTTTACAGTTTCGCACAACGGGATCCTGAGAAGTATTTACCTGGCGTTTTCCGGCGAAAATTTTTGGTTGTGGCAGATAATCAACCAGGATAAATTTTTTCTCCTGCCTGTTAAATATTCCGATTTTGGAATAGGGATCAGGCTTATTATAAAATACTTTATCAGGAGCATTATATTCGGGCGAAATTTTCGGATATCCCTGTATATGATTACTGTGACAACTTAGGCAAGGAATAACCGGCATTACGAAGTGATTCTCTGAAAGCAGTTTCCAGGGGCCTATAACAGAAACAGGTTCAACCAGGCTGGCAATATTTCCTTCATAAAACATTCCGTGACACCGCAAACAATCTTCATTTAGCTGCTCCTTGCTGTTTTGTTTTTCATTTAAAAAAACATCTGCATAACTAAGGGAATGGCCACTGGAAAGCCATTGTGCATATTCCTGCTGGTGACATGTTTTGCAGCGTTCTGTCATAGTTACTACTTGTTGCTCATTTAAACGGATATCTTCAGGGTAGTTTTTTAAAAAATGTGACATCACCATGCGTGATTTTTCTTTTAGACTATGAAATCCACTACTTAATGCAGTTCCATGACAAGATATACAGTGGAGTTCGCGGTGGGCAGATGCTGACCATGATGTATAGGAGTGCTGAATTTCATGGCAGGAATAACATGTTTTGGCCGGACTGGAATTATTCCAATACACATAAACTCCTCCAAGTGATAAAAAACTCAGCAGAAGAATAACCATGAGTATTACAAGATAAATAATAAACTTTCTTTTTTTCATAGATACAAAAATGCTACTTAAATTTTGAACCCTTCCACTGATCGTTAATATAATCTGATACCCAATAGGCAAGCGCCATAATCGTAAGCGCCGGGTTAAATCCCCCGTTTGTAACATGCAGGCTGCCATCAGCCACAAATATATTGTCTACTTCGTGTAATTGACCGTATCTATTGGTTACAGAGGTTTTCGGATCGTTACCCATACGGCAGGTTCCTGCCTGGTGTTGAGATGCTCCCGCATATTGTCCGGGAATGGTTTGCCAGGTTACTTTGGCACCTGCTTTTTTTAACCAGGTTTCAGCTTTTTCAGCAACATAACGTCCGGCAATAAAATTATTTTCATGCCTGTAACCAGATACCCTCAGAACAGGGATACCCCAGTAATCTTTAACTTTCGGATCAATTTCAACCATGTTCTCAAATACAGGCATTTCCTGAACCGGACCTTTAACAGAAATATTTTTTTTAAAATAGTTCTTTTGAAATTGTTTATGCTCTATTCCCCATGAAGGTGCTCCCGGCGGCCGGTCGTTGGCATATAAATACGGCATACGGATAAATTCATTGGCTAACATGGCGCCACCAATTATACCCGGATTATTATGTACAAAATCTTTTATGGCAATACAAGCTCCCGGACCTACATCATCATATACTTCATCTTCAAATAAACCTTCGGCACCACAATATGTATGATCCTGCAGATTATGGCCTACCCAGCCATTGGAATTGCCGGCGCCATTAGGGAATAATTTTGATTTTGAGTTTAATAATAATCTTGCTGTTTCGGTAGCAGAGCAACACAGTACAACTATGTCTGAGGTTTGTGTTTGCTGTTTATCGTTTTTATCGAAATATTTAATACCCCTGGCCCGTCCCGTATCATCTAACAGTATTTCGCTTACTTTAGATTCTGTGCGTAACTCACAATTCCCAGTTTTTAAAGCGATGGGCAATACTGTATTCTGTGTTCCGCATTTTGCGTTTACCGGGCATGCAAATCCCACGCAGGTGCGCATTCTGATGCATGCAGGTCTTCCGCCGTAAGATACAGAGTTGCGCAACATGGGAATTGGAAAGGGATGGTACCCCAATGATAAGGCAGCTTTTTCCAGGATTTCACCTTCTTTATTTAAACTAAAGGCAGGCATCGGAAACGGTTTTTTTCTTGGGGGACCAAAAACATTGCTACCTTCATCTCCGGACACTCCGATTTCATATTCGGCTCTTTCATAATAAGGTTCAAGGTCTTCATACGTTAGGGGCCAGTCTTCGATAGTTGATCCTTCAACATGGCCGTATGTGGAACGAAGAGTAAAATCTTCGGGCATAAACCTCCACGCCATAGCGCCATAACTCAGTGTGCCGCCGCCAACGCAGGCTGCATTATTTCCATAGGGCCATTCATTGGGATAGGCAATTCGCCAGGAATCTATTCCGGACTGAACAACCCGCCAGTACCTTTCATTATCCGGACCATATGCGCATTTTAAAGGAAAGGACCGCTGGGATATCAGTTCATCGTTATCGTGATCGAAAAAAGTCTGCCATTTTCCACGTTCAAAGAGTATTACACTAAGACCGGCAACACTCAATTCTTTGGCAACAATACCTCCGCCTGCTCCGGCGCCAATTACAACTACATTCACATGTTTATTTGCCATTTAAGAGAATTTTGCGGATTAAGTATTTAGATTGTATTTATTTCGCCCCAGGTAATAGGGATAATCCAGATTGAGCATTTTATAACTCACGTAGTTTTTATTTCCTCCGTGCCTGGGACTACCATAAAATCCCTGCATACTATGGTCTCTGATTAGATTAAAAAATCCGGAAGAAGAAATGATTTTCCATGTATCCCCCGGGGCTTCCCCGGATTCTAATGTTTTTAATACGCTTGTTTGTGCCTCCCAGGTTAATTGAATAAATTCTTTATTAAACATGATTGTACTGGTTTCATTCACTCCAACCACAGCTTTGCGATAAATTTCCTGGTGATTTTTGTAATACCCAACAAGTTGTTTGTCTATAAAATTAATTACATTGGCTTCTTTGGCGCCGGCATCTTCATCAGCAGGAATTATCTGTTCTGTAATTGCCTCGATCGTTTTGGCTTCATTATCGCTAAAAAATCTCCACTTCGATTGAGGTTGGGCACACCGGGGCAAAAGTAAAATACTTCCCATACCGGTCAACGATAATTTCACAAAGTTTCGACGGTTGTATCTGGCTATTTTCATTAATTACAGTGGTTTAAAAGAAATGGTTAAACTCACAAATTAAGGATTTTAGGGAAAATAATTGCAGTTTCTTCCAAATATACCAGTATACACGTACAATTTTTCTTAAGATTAGTTTTAAATAACAAGTGTATTATATTTTAATTTCCCTATCCATCAGGATAACCCTATTGTTTAAAAAGATTTTCAGAAATATTTGAAAATATGCAACGATTAGAAATTCGAGCCGTCTTTGAAAAAAAGTCTGGTCAAATTAAAACTTAATATTATGAAGAAAAATTATTATTTAACCTCAATGTTAATTGGATTAACTCTGCTTTCATTCGTTAATCTTTATGCTTGCGATTCATTTACCTCTGAATTGCAGGATAAAAAAGAAAATCGTGATGTCTCTGCATTTGATGCAATCAGTCTTTCTATATCAGGGAATTTGTATCTTACCCAGGGCGATAAGTATGAATTAATAATCGAAGGCAGTGAATCGGCTCTGGAAAATATTGAAACCAGGGTTTCAGGCAACCGGCTCGTAATTAAATCAAAAAGCTGGTCGGGTAACTGGAATGGGAAAGTTACCATTTATGTTACTACTCCAAAAATTGAATCCATTAATGTTTCTGGTTCCGGCGATGTTATATCTCAGGGAAAAATTTTAACATCTGGATTAGACCTTGTTGTTAGCGGGAGTGGCTCTATAAGTTTTGAAAAACTGGCAGCAGAAAATGTTGAGTCAACGATTACAGGTTCAGGAAATATCTCACTTTCCGGCAATGGAGATTCAGTAGAAGATCTGGATGTAAATATTACCGGTTCCGGTGATTTTAACAGCACACAACTATCTGCTAAGGAAGCTGATGTCACAATTACAGGTTCAGGCAAGGCGAAAGTATTTGTTACTGATAAACTGGATACCCGGATAACCGGAAGCGGCAGTGTTTATTATAAAGGACAGCCTTTAATTAATGCTTCATCCACAGGATCTGGAAAAACAATTTCATTATAGTAACCTTTGCATTATATAGGGGAATTAAACGGAATAATACCAAACAAATTTCCGTTTATTCCCTTATTATTTTTACCTCCCCATTTACTTCAAGTTTTATAATTCCGGAAGCTTGTGATTTACTCAGGTCATCTTGTCGCCATTGCACTACATAGTCTACAGCATGTATAACCGCATTATCGATTTCTGAAAAATTGGCAGGAGCAGGTTTTCCGCTTATGTTAGCTGAGGTGGATACTAATGGTTTCCTAAACCGGCTAATTAATTTACTGCAGAAATCATCGCGTACTATCCGTATTCCAATCGATCCGTCTTCGGCAATTAGATTTGCCGCAAAATTTTTTGCCCCCGGATAAATAATAGTAAGGGGTTTATCTGATACTTCGAGTATTTCCCACGCGATTTCAGGAATTTCCCGAACATATTGGGATAACCGGTTTTCAGAATCTAACAGTACCAGCATGCTCTTGGTATCTTCACGTTGTTTTATACTATAGATCTTTTTTACAGCCTCGGGATTGGTGGCATCGCAGCCAATACCCCAGATCGTGTCTGTGGGATATAATATAATCCCGCCCTCATTTAAAACCTGAATTGTTTTTTTAATTTCTTCTGTCATTCTTCAAATAATAAATCACTGGTAGAAATATCCATAGCACATTTAAAATGGTTTTCGGGACATTTTTTTAAACCATGAAGTCCGCATGGTCTGCATTCAAGCGGATAATTTACCTGAACGATTTTTTTATTGTCAGAGAGCGGGCCAAAACCAAATTCAGGAACAGTAGAACAAAAAATGGCTGTAGTTTTGGCATTTACTGCTGAGGCCAAATGCAGGGGAGCAGAATCGTTTACATAATTCATAGCCGCATCTTTCATCAGTGCAGCCGATTCAGGAAGATTTAGGGCGCCACTCAGGTTTATTAGATTTTCCCGGGTGCTGAGATTTTTCAGATTTTCGCAGGCTATATAGTCAGCTTTACTTCCCAATAAATACACAGTATATTTTTGATCCAGCTGACGAATCAGTTCATTCCACTTTTCGGGTGGGTATTGTTTGGTAAACCATACCGATGTGGGAGCAATACAAATATAAGGTCCGTTTTGATAAGGTTTGATATTATCAAATTGACCTTTTGAAGGATATAAAACAGGTCTTATGGAAATGGGATCTGCAATATCTGTGATTAATTTTAAGTTTCGTTCTACTTCATGAATGTTGTTTCCTATTTCGTGTTTAACCTTTAGGGTATAACAAAACGAGAAAGGATTTTTGTCGAATCCAGCCTTTTCTCTGGCCCCGGACAGCCATGTTATAAATCCTGTAGAAAAAAACCGCTGGAGGTTTATTACTCTATTGTACCGGGTTTTCCTGATTTTCCGGATAATCTTAAACAGGTTTTTGTACTTATTCTTTTTTTTGTCCCATATCAGCAGGGTATCAATTCGGGGAGAGTTTTCAAACAGACTTTCATTGCCCTTTCGCAACAAAAAATCGATACGAGCCTCAGGATATTTTATACGAAGATTTTCAATTACAGGAGTAGCAAGAACAACATCTCCTAAAAACGCAGTCTGTATAATAAGAATTTTTTTCACAGGCTAAATAATATCAATACCCGGTTACATGCTTTTTCTGTCTGGGTAATGTAACAATATATTGTGAATATTATACATCTACATTATATTCCCGCAAGGCATCATTGAGTGATGTTTTGAGGTTGGTAGATTCTTTTCTTTTTCCAATAATCAGTGCAGCTTGTACATTATATTCACCTGCAGGAAATTTTTTTCTGATACTTCCTGGAATAACAACAGAACGAGCCGGAACAAAACCACGATATTCTATTGGTTCTTCCGATGATACATCAATTACTTTGGTGGATTTGGTGATTACCGTATTGGCGCCAAGTACTACTTCTTTTTCTAAATGTGCCCCTTCAACCACTATACATCGGGAACCAATAAAACAATCATCTTCGATAATTACAGGTGCCGCTTGCACGGGTTCAAGAACCCCTCCGATACCAACTCCACCGCTTAAATGAACGTTTTTGCCAATTTGTGCACAGGAACCCACAGTAGCCCATGTATCAACCATAGTCCCGGAATCAACATAAGCGCCTATATTTACATACGAGGGCATCATAATTACTCCTTTGGCCAGGTAGGCTCCGTATCGGGCAACTGCATGGGGAACTACCCTCACACCCAGCTTATCGTATTCTGATTTTAATGCTATTTTATCATGAAATTCAAGAGGGCCAACTTTTATTACTTCCATTTTCTGTATAGGAAAATAAAGAATAACAGCTTTCTTTATCCATTCATTAACTTTCCATCTATCTGTTGTTGGTTCAGCAACCCTTATTTTTCCTTTATCCAGCAGTTCAATAACTTCTCTTATGGCTCCTTGAGATTCTTTATCTTTTAATAAGTTTCTATCATCCCAGGTTTTTTCAATAATAGTTCTAAGTTCTTCGTACATATTTTGTTTTCTTGGTTGTCTTGTACTGCAAAAATAGAACTATTTTCTTATTTTCTTTTGAAAGTAAAATATTGAACGAATTATGATAGTTAAACCTAAATCTCAGTTACACCACAGCTATAAGAATTCGATTTAAGGTGTTTTAAGGTTTATATATCCTGCATAATTTCTTATTGAAAGTGCAATAGATTTAAAAAAAAGAGGACTATATAGCCCTCTTTTACTATTTTTTAATATTTGTGATTATCTGATAATTCTATTTCTATGACGTAATCGATAATGGTATCCCAGAATAATTTCAATTGTTTCTCCATCTTTGGTAAGGGTTGCGATATTATCACATTCTCCGTCACCATAATCCAGAGTTACTGCAGATTGTCCTTCAACCTCCGATACGATGGTTCCGCTTACGAAAAACAAACACGAGGTTTTGTGTAGCGGATTAGTAATGGTACGGGCGTATTGTTCACCAAAGAAATTTATTCCCTGGGCCCCGCCGGTAATATAAAATTCATCGTCAGCCATATCAAACGAATCCCCAAAAATACATTCTCTGGTATATAAAGCTTCACGGGTCATAAATAGTGTATCATTTACAATTATTTTACCGTTAGTTAACTCTGTTTGTAATTCAAGGTTACCGTTATCGTTTAATCCAAGGTTGGTAATAGTTCGTGTGCCTTCAATTTTTACATCGTTCACATAGTAGTCAATAAGTTCAACGATTCGCTGAGATCCTTCCACAAAATATCTTCCGGTAATTGTAATCTGAATTATTCCTTTTATGGTAATCGTATCATGATTAATAATAGTGGTACACCCGTCACCATAATCAATGGTAATTACTTTAGGGAACCAGGTTGTATCCGGGTGATCAACAGTTACCACACGGCAAACATTATCATCAGTAGATTTTAAGCCGGTGTTGCTGTATGAATTGGCATCAAGATTAATTAAAACTTCATTAGTAATCTGGTCAACATTTTCATACACGACATCGGCAAATGCTTCGCTGGTTGCAAGTTCGGTATCACTTTCTGATATGGATTTTACCAGGTCAGTTTTTTCACATGAGGTCATAAAAAAAGCAAATATTATCGCTACTCCCCATACAATGATTTCAATTTTTTTTGTTCTCATAGCATTTTTGTTTTGTTAATGAATTAAGTAACTCTCAAACCTGAATTTTTGTGGTTTGCTTTTTTAGACGAAAACAAATGGCCGAGGTTTAATATCATCTGAAAAAAAAATAAAATAAAAAAACCAGCTCATATATGGCTGGTTTTTAAGGTTATAAATTTTTCTCTTTAGCCTAAATAAGTGCGTAATAATTTATTTTTTGTACGCTGACGTAAATGTTTTATCGCTTTCTCTTTAATTTGACGTGTTCTTTCACGCGATATGCCAATAGAATCTCCAATTTCTTCAAGCGACATGGCTTTTTTCCCGATTCCGTAAAATGACCGGATTACATTACTTTCTTTTTCGGGCAGTGTATTTAATGTACGTTCAATTTCCTGACTAAGCGATTCGCTCATAAGTTTTTCATCAGTATGCGGAGTTTCAGGATTATGTAAAATATCCAAAAGACTATTATCTTCTCCTTCATGAAAGGGAGCATCTACGGATAGATGTTTTCCTGAAAGCTCCAGAGTGCTGGCGATTTTATCTTCCGGAAGTTCCAGAATTTCTGCTACTTCATTGGGAGAGGGATCACGTTCATGTTCCTGTTCCAAACGAGAAAAAGCTTTATTTATCTTATTCAGAGCGCCAATTTTATTTAATGGCAAACGAACAATTCGTGATTGTTCTGCCAGGGCTTGTAAAATACATTGGCGTATCCACCAAACAGCATAAGAAATAAATTTGAATCCTTTGGTTTCATCAAACTTCTTTGCCGCTTTTATTAATCCAAGATTGCCTTCATTAATTAAATCGGGTAAACTTAAACCCTGATGTTGATATTGTTTTGCTACAGATACCACAAAACGCAGATTTGCTTTTGTAAGCTTTTCAAGCGCTTCCTGGTCACCCTGTTTGATTCTGCGCGCCAATTCAACTTCCATTTCAGGAGAAATAAGATCTTCTTTACCAATATCGTGAAGGTATTTTTCTAATGAATCACTATTTCTGTTTGTAATTGATTTTGTTATTTTTAACTGCCTCATGATTCCAACAAATTTTTAATCTAAATAATAATACCATCCATATAACATTTATTTATATAAAATGTTGTGATGGTTATAAAAAAAAGTATTGAGATTATTACACTGAAAGCGAAATAATTAAAATTAAAATAAGGAAAATATTTATTAAATCAAAATAAAAATAATATAGATCGTAAAAACTTAATTTATGGAATAGTAAAATCAGATATTGTAAAAATTGAGGGATTGGAAATAAGCGTATTAATATTACTGATTATTAAATGAAAATAGTTTATTTTGCCGCCAGAATGTATAATTGAATGTTGATGAAAAACCGTTTCTGGATTTATCTGGGTGTAGTATTTGCAATGGCGTTTTGGGGATTGAGTTTTGTATGGTACAAAGAAGTATATGTATTTTTTAATCCGGTTTCCACTGCCTTTTTTCGATTGTTAATCTCATCTGTACTGCTTGCAGTTTTCTCGCTTATTATGAGAAAACTTCAACCTGTTCAGAAAGCAGATATTCTTCCTTTCTTACTATTGGCATTTTTTGAACCTTTTTTATATTTTCTGGGCGAAAGTTTTGGTGTACGGATAATTTCATCTTCACTGGCTTCAATAATCATTGCCACAATCCCTTTATTTGCTCCTGTTGCGGGATATTATTTTTATAAGGAAAAATTATCAAAAAGCAATTACCTGGGGATTTTGATTTCAATTATAGGGGTAATTATGGTGGTGTCTAACGATCCGACGAACGGTGGCTCAAAAATAGCGGGTATGATGCTTATGTTTTTAGCTGTTTTTGGAGCCATCGGGTATACTGTGATGGTAAAACGATTATCTGAGAAATACAATCCTTTTACCATAGTTACCTATCAAAATTCACTTGGGGTCATTTATTTTCTTCCGGTATTTATTTTAACCGATTTTAGTGGAATAAATCTTTTCTCTATTAGTATAGAGATGCTTATTCCATTAATGAAGCTGGCTGTTTTTGCATCAACTATAGCATTTTTACTATTTACAATCGGAGTTAACCAACTGGGAGTTGCCAAAGCCACAGTTTTTACCAATACCATACCTGTATTTACAGCACTATTTGCTTTTTATGTGCTTCGGGAAAACATGAATATTTTTAAAATGTCCGGCATCGGTATTGTAATAGCCGGTTTATTTTTATCCCAGGCTAAAAATATTGGTCTCATCCCAAAATTTATTACACGATATGCTAATAGATCCTGAAGTTCTCAGACGAAATAAAGAATTGGCGGAAAGTCAGAGCCGGGTGAATAAAAATCTACTGGACAAATTGAAAAATAAGCGACCGAGGGATTTAGACAACGTCGTGTTGAAGCTTCATAATGAAACATTTTCAAAGATTGACTGCCTTCAATGTGCCAATTGCTGCAAATCCATTAGCCCCATTTTATATCCCTCTGATATGGAGCGGATAGCCGGCATATTAAAAATCAGGTATTCCGAATTTGTTGAAAAATATGTAACCATTGATGAGGATAACGATTATGTTTTTAAAGAAACTCCTTGTCCGATGCTTGATACAGAAAATAATTGTTTAGTATACCACCAAAGGCCAAAGTCTTGCAGGGAGTATCCGCATACAGACCAAAAAAGATTTTACCAGGTACTGAAAAAAACCTATTTAAATACTTTTATTTGCCCGGGGGTTAACCAAATTGTGGATGGATTAAAAAAAATTTATCAGAATTCATAAATTGTCTGACTTCTAAAAATTAGCCAACCCCATTTTAGCATACTACATTTTAACTATCTTCGTTTTTTATTAATCGGGTTTTTAAATTCCGGACCGATACGATAAATTTAAAAAACTTGAAGATATTCACCTTTGCCGGATGGCTGAAAATAATGATATTTAGTAAAGCAGGACAGAATTTCAGAATTAAAATATTTTACGGATTAGTTATCCTGTATTTATGTGGCACATCTGTGTATTCGCAATCAGGAGGAAATAATACCTATGATTTTCTGAATCTTACCAATTCAGCACGGGTTGCTGCATTGGGAGGCAAAAGTATAAGCATTTACGATGATGATCTGAACATGCCCTTTCATAACCCGGCATTGCTGAATGCCACCATGGATAAAAATCTGGTGTTAAATTATGTAAATTATTTTGCCGGGATTAATTACGGGTATGTATCTTATGCCAAAGATCTTGACAGTATCGGTAATTTTGCAATAGGACTGCATTACCTGAATTATGGTTCCTTTATCGAAGCGAATTCTTCGGGAGAGATTACCGGTATGTTCAGAGCTGCTGAATATGCATTTAACTTAATATATTCGCATAAAATTGATAGTCTGTTACATTTTGGTATAAATGTAAAACCTATATTTTCCCATCTTGAAGCATATAAATCAACGGGCATTGCCATAGATGCAGGTATTACATACCATAATCCTGAAAAATTGTTTACTGCAGCCCTGGTGTTAAAGAATATGGGAATGCAGCTTTCTACATATTGTCAAAACGGAGAACGAGAACCTTTGCCGTTTGAGATCCAGGCTGGGATTTCACAGAAATTACAATATGCCCCTTTCAGGTTTTCTGTTGTGGCCCAGAACCTTGAAAAATGGGATCTTACTTATAAAACCGAAAAGGACTTGGAGGATGAAATTGACCCATTTACCGGTGAAACTGTAAAAGAGAATACGGTAGATGTTTTTTTTGATAATCTGTTAAGGCATTTTATTGTAGGAGTGGAATTTGTTCCATTAAACAGTTTTATGCTGCGTTTTGGTTATAATTACAAACGGCGCCAGGAAATGAAGATTGAATCAAAAACAGCCATGGCCGGATTTTCATGGGGATTCGGATTAAAAATTTCAAAATTTCATATCAGCTATGGAAGGGCTACCTATCACCTGGCCGGGGCATCCAACCATTTCTCAATCAGCACCAATCTTTATGAGCTAAATAAAAAGTTTTAGGCTTTTTTTCTGATGTTAAACATACTCTCCGAACAATTAGTAACTTTGGCATGCAAAGCGGCTGAAAATTCATGAAAATTCCGGATCAAAAAATAACGATTGCTGTTGATGGTTTTTCTTCTTGCGGGAAAAGTACATTCGCAAAGGCTATTGCACATTCTCTTGATTATTTGTACATCGACAGTGGCGCTATGTATCGGGCCGTAGCTTTATTTTGCATAAAAAACCAATTAATTCTTAATGGTAAAGTGCACGAAAAGGATTTAATAAATAGCCTGAAGACAATAACTATAGCTTTTATAAAGAATAAAAAAAACAATACCTATGAAACCTGTTTAAACGGGGAAAATGTGGAAGAAAAAATTCGTAGTGTTGAAGTATCAAATGTAGTGAGTACTATTAGTAAAATTAAAGAGGTTCGGGAGAAGATGGTTTCCCTTCAGCGAAGTATTGGTAAAAACAAAGGGATTGTTATGGATGGCAGGGATATCGGCTCGGTTGTTTTTCCTGATGCTGAAATTAAAATATTTATGACTGCTAATCCCGGAATCCGGGCAAAAAGGCGTTACGATGAACTCCTGGCCAAAGGAATACAGGTTTCGTATGATGAAATTAAGAAAAACATTGAAGAACGTGACCGGCTTGATATACATCGTGAAATAAGCCCTTTAAAAAAAGCTGTTGATGCCATTGAACTGGATAATTCTTTTATGTCTCCTGAAGAACAAATGATCTGGTTTGAACGTCTGCTTGAAAAGTTAAATTAACCGCCATAGTTAATGGAAGTAACAATTGACAAAAATTCAGGTTTTTGCTTTGGCGTGGTCAATGCCATTCGAAAGGCTGAGGAGATACTTTCAGGAGAAGGAACACTGTATTGCCTTGGTGATATTGTTCATAACGAAAAAGAAGTAGAGCGATTAATCTTGCTGGGGTTAAAAATCATTTCTAGGGAAAAATTTAATACACTTCACGATTGTAAAGTGCTGATTCGTGCACACGGTGAGCCGCCAGAGACTTACCGAACTGCCTACAGAAATAATATCGAATTAATTGATGGAACCTGTCCTGTGGTTTTAAAATTGCAGGACCGGATCGAGCTTAGTTACAACGAAATTAAATCCAGCAACGGGCAGGTAGTAATTTACGGTAAAAAGGGACATGCAGAGGTAGAAGGGCTTTCAGGTCAGGCTAATCACCTGGCAATTATTATCGAATCTCCGGGTGATCTGGATAAACTGGATTATACCCGCCCCATTCATTTATATTCTCAAACCACCCAGGATAAAAAAATTTATGCTCAAATTGAATCGGAAATAAAACACAGAATCGAAAGTACAGGAGGCAAGGCAGAATCTTTTAAATGTTCCCATTCCATATGCGGACAGGTTACTAACCGGGCTCCAAGGTTGATTGAATTTAGTCGCACCCATGATGTTATTATTTTTGTAAGTGGTAAAAAAAGTTCAAATGGAAAATTTTTATATGGGGAATGCAAACTGGTGAATCCAAACAGTTATTTTGTTTCTGATATTGAAGATATTCAAAAAAATTGGTTTGAGAATGCCGGTAAGATTGGTGTTTGCGGAGCAACCTCAACTCCTCAATGGTTAATGGTCAAAGTGGCAGAATTTATCAGGCAGCTAAAAGAATCAGATTGAATAAACTGCAATTTCAGTATTTTCAAATCTGGAGAAATAATATATACTTTGTGTAGAATTAGTTAATAATATATTTTATGGATACAATAAAAAGGATCGGTGTTTTAACTTCAGGGGGTGATGCTCCGGGTATGAATGCTGCGATTCGTGCCGTTACCCGCACTGCTATTCATCATGGAATGGAAGTGTATGGGATTAAAAGAGGATACCAGGGAATGATAGAAGGAGACATTGTAAAACTGGATTCATTGGCCGTGAGCGGTATTCTTCAGAAAGGCGGTACAATACTTAAAACTGCAAGGTGTGCAGAATTCCGGACTCCTGAAGGGCGAAAAAAAGCCTACGATCAGCTAAAAAAATTTAATATTAATGGAGTTATTGTAATTGGAGGTGACGGGTCTTTTACCGGGGCAACCCTAATGTCGCGAGAATACGATATCCCTTTTATTGGTATTCCGGGAACAATTGATAATGACCTGTATGGAACTGAATATACCATCGGTTACGATACTGCGCTGAATACTATTGTAAGCGCTGTTGATAAAATCCGCGATACGGCCAGTTCACTTAACCGGGTGTTTTTTGTAGAGGTTATGGGGAAAGAAGCCGGGTTTGTGGCCCTTCACAGTGGAATCGCTTGTGGCGCCGAAGGTATTTTAATACCCGAAGTTAAAGGGCAGTTGGATAAATTGCGTGTTTATCTTGTACAGCGAAGCAAAGAATTTAAATCAAGTATTATTCTGGTGGCTGAAGGGGAAGATGAGGGCCGGGCGATTGATATTGCTGCTAGATTTCAAAAAGAATTCCCGGATTTCGACATTCGTACCACAATCCTTGGCCATATACAACGGGGAGGATCCCCCTCGGCTGTGGACAGGGTAAATGCCAGCCGGCTGGGTGTGGCTGCCGTGGAAGCATTACTCGATGACCAGCAAAGTATTATGGTTGGCATTATGCAAAACGAAATTGTACATGTGCCTATTAATAAAACTGTAAAGTTACATAAGGATATCGACCGGGACCTGATGAAAATTGTGGATATGCTGCAGTAGTTTTTTATTGTTAAAATGTAATATCAAGCTTCATCGTTACAATTCATCCTAAATAATTTCATCATTAATTTCTCAGGAAAATTTATTTTTACACTTCTGAGAAGTCGCATAAAAACTATCATCAATAGATAACGGCATAAATTCTGAAAGTTTTTTAGATACATTTGTATCATGAAAAACACCCGGAACTTTGTTGATGTAATTCTTCCCCTGCCTTTGCCCAATTTGTATACTTATGAAGTTGGGGATACTCTTTTTAGCAAAAACATTGTTCCGGGAATCCGTGTTTCCGTTCAATTCGGCAAAAAAAAATTGTATGCTGCCCTGGTGAAAAAAGTTCATCAAAAGGCGCCTGCAGATTACGAAACAAAAAAAATTCTATCAGTCCTCGATGAAAAACCCATTGTGAATGGTATTCAGTTAGCGTTCTGGGAATGGATTGCAGGGTACTATATGTGTACGCAGGGTGAAGTTTTTAAAGCAGCCGTACCGTCCGGATTAAAACTCGAAAGTGAAACCCGTGTAATTTACAGGGAAAAAGAGGTTACCGAGTTTTTAAATGAAACGGAAACACTGGTATTGGATATTCTTGAAAAAGAAAACATAATGGATGTGCGGAGCCTGTCGGTGATTACCGACAAAAAAGATATAATGCCTGTATTAAAATCATTGCATGAAAAAGGGCATATTCTTTTTAATGAGCAACTTAAAGAAGCTTATACTGTCCGAACGGAACGATATATCAAACTTCACGCTTCTATTTCTTCGGATGAAAGTTTGAATACCTTGTTCGATCAGTTAAAACGTGCACCAAAACAACTGGAGCTGGTTTTGAGTTATATGATGTTGGCTGGTTATTCTTCCGGGAAAAAGTATGGAGAAGTTAAAGCTGCTGAAGTGATAAAAAAAGCCGGGGCTAATTCAACTGTCCTGCAGGCACTCGAAAAAAAAGGTGTATTTCTTATTGAAGAAAAAGAGACCGGACGATTATCTTCTGCTTCAGGAGATATAAATGCACCCGTTTCTTTAAACAAATCCCAGCATCAGGCATATCATGAAATTCTTGCGGGATTTGAAAAGCACGATGTTGTATTATTACACGGGATAACCTCAAGCGGCAAAACAGAAATTTATATTCATTTAATTGAAGAACAGCTAAAACAAAAAAAACAGGTACTTTACCTGCTTCCTGAAATTGCATTAACCACACAGATTATTCAGCGCCTGCAGCATATTTTCGGAAAAAAAGTAGGGGTCTATCACTCAAAATTCAGCGATGCAGAAAGGGTTGAAATATGGTATAATCTACTGGGGGAAAAAATTTCCGGTTCAAATCGCTATGAGGTAATTCTTGGGGTGCGGTCTTCTGTTTTTCTTCCTTACGAAAACCTGGGATTAATTATTGTGGATGAAGAACATGAAAACACGTACAAGCAATTCGATCCGGCACCCCGGTATCATGCGCGTGATGCTGCCATTGTGCTTGCCGGGCTTCACGGGGCAAAAGTTTTACTGGGCACGGCAACACCTTCGCTGGAATCTTACAATAATGCCTCTAACGGTAAATATGCCCGGGTTCTATTAAATGAGCGATACCTCGATATGGAATTGCCAGAGATAAGAGTTGTAGATGTTAAAGAAGCCCGGAGAAAAAAACAAATGAAGTCCTTTTTCTCTCCTCCATTGATAGATGGCATTTCTGAGGCGCTGAAAAAAAACGAACAGGTTATTCTGTTTCAGAACCGCAGGGGATTTTCACCCTACATGCAATGCGAAACCTGCGGATGGATTCCAAAATGCAAACACTGCGATGTGAGCCTTACTTACCATAAATATCAGAATCAGCTGGTATGCCATTATTGCGGATTTACCCTGAGAAACCTTATTACATGCAGCGCCTGCGGATCTGCCGATCTTTTGACCAGGGGATTCGGAACAGAAAAAATTGAAGATGAAATATCCCTGTTTTTTCCTGAGGCTAAAATTGCCCGCATGGACCTTGACAGTACGCGGAAAAAAAAGTCGTATGAACAAATAATTTCTGAATTTGAAACCGGGAATGTAAATATCCTTGTCGGAACACAAATGGTTTCCAAAGGGCTGGATTTTAATAATGTTAAAATCGTGGGGATTTTAGATGCCGACAACATGCTGAATTTTCCCGATTTCCGTTCTTTTGAAAGGGCTTTCCAGCTTATGGCACAGGTTAGCGGAAGGGCCGGACGAAAAACCGGAAGGGGTGTAGTATATATCCAGACTTCAGAACCCGGACACAGTATTCTGCAACATGTTGTAAAAAACGATTTTATTTCAATGTACAGGGAACAACTGGCTGAAAGAAAAACTTTTTTTTATCCCCCTTTTAACCGGCTGATCAAATTGACTGTAAAACATAAAAACAGGGATGTGGTAAACCAGGCATCCGGGCAATTGGCCGGACAACTCAGGACAAAACTGGGGAAAAGGGTAGTGGGGCCGGAATTTCCGCTGGTTAGCAGGGTACAAAACTGGTATCAGAAGTGTATTTTATTAAAACTCGACAGGAATAAGTCGATTAGTCAGATAAAAATTTTTATTCAGGATCAGGTTAACATTCTTCTCTCAATGCAGGAGTTTAAATCTGTGTTGGTTATCAACGATGTTGATCCAATGTAGATGAATTTTCACCTGTTTTGTATGCTTTTTTAAATTGATTCTGAATATAAAATACAGTAAATTTCAGATAATAAAAGCAAACCCCATGAAAATTGAAGGTCTAAGCCTGTATTCTACAATTGGACTAGCTGCTGTATCCGTACTTCCCTTATCATGTGTGAAATCAAAGGTACCCGAAGAATTGCCTAATATACTTTGGATTACCAGCGAAGACAATAGTGCCTATTTTACAAATTGTTACGGGAATACTTTTGCTACCACTCCCAATATAGATAAGCTGGCCAATCAGGGTTTTTTATATACCCATGCATATGCCAACAGTCCGGTTTGTGCTCCGGCACGAAATTCCATCATCACCGGAATGTACGCTGCTTCAAACGGCAATGAACCTATGCGGAGCCGGTATAAAAAGCCGGAACAAACCCGCGTGTATCCGGAATTTTTACGTGAAGCCGGATATTATTGCACCAATAATTCCAAAACCGATTACAATACTCAAAGTATCGATCCGGATAAAATATGGGACGAATGCAGCTCTGCGGCTCATTATAAGAACAGGCCGGCAAATAAACCATTTTTTGCTGTTTTTAATTTAACCACCAGTCACGAAAGTTGTATTCATGAGTCAATCCCCGGAGAACAACTCCGGCACGACCCTGAAAAAGTTGTTTTAGCAGCCTATCACCCGGATACCAAAGAAATGCGCCACGACTATGCTCAGTATTATGATAAGGTTGAGGATATGGATGCCCAGGTGGGCCGGTTACTTAAAGAACTGGAAGAAAGCGGTGAAGCAGAAAATACCATCGTTTTCTATTATGGTGATAATGGGGGTATTCTGGCCCGCAGCAAACGTTATGTTTATGAATCGGGGACCCGGATTCCCCTGGTAATTCGTATTCCAGAAAAATATAAATCCCTTTTCCCCGAAAAAACACCCGGAAAAAAGGTAGAACGCCTTGTAAGTTTTGTCGATCTTGCTCCAACACTTTTAAGTATTGTTGATATCCCCATCCCTGATTACATACAGGGCAAAGCTTTTCTTGGGAAACAAAAAGCAAGGAACCCGGAATATGCTTTTATGACCCGGAGCAGAATGGATGAACGATTTGATCTTTCCCGGGCTGTAAGAGACCAGGAATACAGATATATCAGAAACTATATGCCTTTCCGGATTTACGGGCAACATCTGGATTATTTGTTCAGGGCGCCATCTGCCCGATCATGGGAAGCGGCTTACCAGGAGGGAAAATGTAATGATTTGCAACGTGTATTCTGGAATACCAAACCTGTTGAAGAACTCTATAAGCTTGAAAGTGATCCATGGGAAATAAATAACCTTGCCAATAACCCGGAATACCAGGATGTGCTGGTAAGAATGCGGGATGCTTTACACAACTGGATGATTGAGGTAAAAGATGCCGGACTGGTTCCTGAAACGGAATACAATATACTTTCGGAAAACAAATCAATGTATGATTATATGATTTCTGAGGCTTGTCCTTTTGAAGAAATTCTCGCAGCTGCTGATATTGCCACACTTGGAGATAAAAAGGATTTGCAGACATATACCGGGTATCTGAAAAATGAAAACAGCACCATCCGGTACTGGGGAGCTACAGGTTTATTAATTCTCAAGAATGAAGCGGAATCTGCAATCCCAAATCTGAAAGCAGCAGCCGGAGATAAATCTGCAGCTGTGGCAACCCTTGTTGCTGAAGCTTTATATGGCTTGGGTGAAAAAGATACCGCCCGAAATATTTATATCCGCATTCTGCAAGATACGTTGACTTACCATATGACCGACAGAAATTTTGTTTTGAACAGTATTGATGCGGTAAACGAAAACAGTTCTGAAGTAAGAACTGCTGTTCAACAACTTTATGAAAAAAACAGGGATGTACTCAAAAGCGAAGCACGATATAATGCCTATGATATGTTAATGTGTGAGTGGTTGCTGAATAAATGGAACAATACGGCATACAATAAATAAAACAGGGATTTTTCTTTTACTTACTTTAATAAAAAAATACTCATGAATTATAAGTTTATTACTGCAGCTCTTTTTTCAATAAGCTTATGTTATCTTGTAAGGGCGCAAAAAAAGCCCAATATTATCCTTATTAATATCGATGATATGGGTTATGGCGATACGGAACCTTACGGGATGACCGGTATCCCGACACCTAATTTTAATCTGGTAGCACAACAGGGTTTACGTTTAACCCATTTTATGGCTGCCCAGCCAATTTGTTCTGCTTCAAGGGCAGCGTTGTTAACCGGTTGTTATTCTAACAGGGTGGGTATATCCGGGGCCATTATGCCTGATGGGAAAATAGCGCTCAACCCGGAGGAAGAAACCATTGCTTCATTATTAAAAAATGCAGGTTATAAAACGGCTATGATCGGGAAATGGCATTTGGGTAATAAAGTGCCTTATTTCCCCATCCATTATGGATTTGACAGTTATTTTGGCTTAAAGTATTCCAATGATATGTGGCCTGTGGATTATTCGGGAAATCCTGTAAGTGTGGATAATAATCGGTATACCTGGCCTCCGCTAACTTTATATAATGGTGATCTTCCTGTGGATACATTAAAAACTCTTGATGATCAGTCGGCTTTGACCACCTTGTATACTGAAAAGGCTGTTGAGTTTATTCAATTAAATACATCGGGTCCTTTTTTTCTGTATCTGGCACATTCAATGCCTCATGTTCCTCTTGCAGTTTCGGAAAAGTTTGAAGGAAAAAGTGAGCTCGGACTTTTTGGAGATGTAATTATGGAACTGGACTGGTCTGTAGGGCGAATTTTAAAAGCAATTGATGAAGCCGGAATTTCTGAAAATACCCTCTTGATTATTACCAGCGATAACGGGCCCTGGAAAAATTTCGGGAACCACGCTGGATCAACAGGTGGTTTCAGGGAAGGAAAAAGCACTACCTGGGATGGCGGGAACAGGGTGCCCTGTTATGTCCGATGGCCGGGCAGGATTGAAGCAGCTTCCATAAACAGCAGTATGATGACCAATATGGATATTTTACCTACTATAGTTGATGCTGCCGGTGCGTCATTACCCCAAAAAAAGATTGACGGCATTAATTTTTTACCGGTTTGGCTCGGGGAAACAAAAGAAGGACCCAGGGAGGTATTTTATTATTACTTTAGTTATAAGGGGCCACCCAATCTTGAAGGCATAAGGTACAAGCACTGGAAGCTTGTGTTGCCCCACTCGTCACAAAGTTATTCAGCCCTCCAGGGAAAGGATGGTTTTCCGGGTATTATGGAACAGGTAAATGTACCTTTGGCATTATACAATTTGTCGCTTGATCCGGGCGAAGATCATGATGTAAAAGATTTATATCCCGAAATGGTGGAAAAACTTTTACAGATGGCAGAAGAGGCCAGGGAAGATCTGGGGGATAACGTTACCGGGAAAATAGGGAAAAATTTGAGAACAGCTGCTTTTATAGAATAGTCATATAGTAAAAGAAATATTTTATGGACTTAAAGCTTCGATTTTTAACCATGTTGGGTATGGGGACTTCCCTTACCGGATGTACCTGGTTTGCCGGACAAAAAAGTGATCCCCCCAATATTATTTTTATCATGAGCGATGATCATGCTTTTCAGGCAATCAGCGCATATGGCGGAGAGCTGGCCAGACTGGCCCCTACGCCAAATATTGACCGCATAGCAGATGGAGGTATACGTTTTGACCGCTGTCTGGTAACCAACTCGATTTGCGGGCCATCCAGGGCAACAATCCTTACGGGAAAATACAGTCATTTAAACGGCTTTACTGATAATAAACCCGAAACAAAGTTTGATAGTAGTCAACAAACTTTTCCAAAAATACTTCAGGAAACGGGTTATCAAACGGCTGTAATTGGTAAATGGCATCTCAAGTCTTTACCCACCGGATTTGATTTCTGGGATGTGCTTCCCGATCAGGGAAATTATTATAATCCTGATTTTCTTTCACCGGAAGGGCAGCACAATGAAACCGGGTATGTTACTGAAATTATTACAAAAAAATGCCTGGATTGGTTGTCAAAAGCTAAAGATTCCGATAAACCCTTTATGCTGATGATGCACCATAAAGCCCCGCACCGGGAGTGGGAACCGGGCCCCAATGAACTGGGGATGTATGAAAATGTTACTTTCCCGGAACCGGCCTCCCTGTTTGATGATTATTCCAACCGCGGAAGAGCGGAACATGAGCAGGATATGACCATCTCAAAAACCATGATACCGGAAAAGGATCTTAAACTTTCCAAAGAAGGGTATCCCTGGATTGGTAATCATGGGAAAACGCTTACTCCTGATCAGTCGAGGGCATGGGATTCGATATACAACCCCATCATTCAAAAATTTTACGAGGATAGCCTGACTGGCGAAGCGTTAACGCGGTATAAATTTCAGCGGTATTTAAGAGATTACCTTGCCTGTATTGCAGCTGTTGATAAAAGCGTTGGTGAGGTACTCGATTTTTTGAAAAAAAACGGATTGGATAAAAATACTATGGTGATTTATACTTCCGATCAGGGATTTTACCTGGGAGAACATGGCTGGTTTGATAAACGCTGGATGTTTGAGGAATCTTTACGCACTCCTTTGCTGGTGATGTGGCCTGAAAAAATTGACCCGGGTAGCAGAAACAACAATATGGTTTCAAATCTTGATTTTGCGGAAACTTTTATTGATGTTGCCAGTGCAAAAATACCTGACGATATGCAGGGGCATAGCCTGCTTCCGGTGTTAAAAGGAAAAACACCAAAAAAATGGAGGTCGGAACATTATTACCATTATTACGAATACCCGGGCTGGCATATGGTAAAACGGCATTACGGAATTACTACAGACCGGTATAAACTAATCCATTTTTATTACGATATCGACGAATGGGAATTGTTTGACCTGGAAAACGACCCGCATGAAATGAACAATGTATATAACGATACTGCCTATGGTGAGATAAAACTAAACCTGCATGGAGAGCTTGAAAAGCTGAGAACAAAGTACCATGATAGCGATTCATTATTGCAAAAGTATTTGCCTATAGCAATGTAATAAAGTAATTCGTAATTCTTTAAAAAAAATCAAAAACTGGTTCAAGTATCCACTTGGACCTTTTTGATTTTTTTCAACAACCTCAAAATCATTTAGAATTAAAGGATATTCATTTTGAATGATAACTTTTCAGTCGCTGCGCCCATTGCATTACATTCGCCGGAGGCCGCCTGGCAGCCAGTTCATCTCCCATAAATTGCATGTAGGGATGCACATAAGAAAAGAACATTTTATATGCCTTACACAGGTAGTTGAGGCCCCGTTCCCCGTCAGGCGTTTTTTCAAAACGGTGTTTGGGGCATTCGCCATGACAGGCAAAGCGGTATTCACAATCCATACAATAAGCCGGTAGTCCTAACAGTTTATCCTGCCCGAAAACATATTGTTTTGTCGATAAAGCCATGTTTTTTAATGAAGTTGTCTGAATGTTTCCCAGCAGATGTTTCGGATACACATAATGATCACAGGAATACAAATCTCCGTTATGTTCCAGCACCATGGCATTACCACAGGTTTCGTCGAACACACACAACCCGGATGGTTGTCCGGTCCAGTTAGCCAGGGTAACGTCAAACAGTTGGACAAATATCCGGGATACATCCTTTCGCACCCATTCATCAAAAATGGTAATCAGAAATTTACCATAGGCTTCCGGGTTTACCGACCAGGGTGTAATCCTGGCGTTTTCATACTCCGGCCCAACCAGCTTCAGTTCCCGGCTATCTTCTTTAATTCTTTCCACTATGGGGATAAACTGGATATACCCGCTTCCGGTGGATTTCAGAAAATCATAAATTTCCAGAGGATATTGTGTGCTTTCATTATGCACAACGGTGAGGGTATTAAATTCAACCCGGTATTGCTTTAGCAGATTGACAGCCTCAATAACTTTACCGAAAGAAAGGCCTCCGGATTTATATACCCGGTATTTATCATGAATATGTTGGGGGCCGTCGACAGAAATCCCGACAAGGAAATTATTATCGTGAAGAAATTTGCACCAGTCGGCATCTATAAGGGTACCATTGGTTTGAAATGCATTTTCTATAGTTTTAGCGCCCCTGTATTTTTTCTGTAAGGCGATAACATTTTTGAAAAAACCGAGATCCAGCATAGTAGGCTCACCACCCTGCCAGGTAAAACTTACCACAGGAACATCCTGTGATTCTATAAATTGTTTGATATACTCCTCCAAAATACTATCATCCATCCTGAAATTGCCCTGTTGGGGATACAATTTTTTCTTTTCCAGGTAATAACAATAGGTGCAATTTAAATTGCACACCGGACCATAAGGTTTGGCCATAATATGAAATGCAACCGGCTGGTTGAAAGAAAGCATGCTATAGAAGTTTTATATAAAAGTAATTTTTTTTATGAAAACCCGTGTCTGTCAATTATTGATTTATATTGGATATTGTTATCGATTAAACCCGGGTATTTGCCGGGGCTGATAATTATTATATCTTTGTGAAAATTTGTGCAGAATTCATAAGAAAATGAAATACAAAGACATACAGCAATTACTGGACGATTTTAAAAATTTCAGTGTATTAATCATAGGTGATGTAATGGTGGATTCCTACATCTGGGGAAAAGTAACACGGATTTCACCTGAGGCCCCGGTTCCTGTGGTGCTGAGTAAAACCAGGGAAAACCGACTGGGCGGAGCGGCCAATGTAGTAAAAAACATTCATGCTCTTGGGGCAAAACCAATTATCTGTTCGGTAATCGGCAAAGATGAATACGGGGTAGCGTTTAAAGAGCTGCTGGATCAAAATAAAGTGACCCGGGAAGGAATTATTGAAAGTTCCAAAAGGGTTACTACCGCAAAAACACGGATCATAAGCGGCAGCCAGCAATTACTCCGCGTGGATCATGAAACCCTTGATTATATCGATTTGGAATTGCAGGCACAACTGATAGAACGTATCCGTAAAATTACCGACAAACAACCGGTACAAGCCATAATTTTTCAGGACTATGATAAGGGTGTGATCACTCCCGAAATTATAGCGGAAATCACAGCCATGGCAAAAGAAAAAGGAATTCCGACCCTGGTGGATCCCAAAAAACGGAATTTTAATCAGTATAAAAATGTTACCTTCTTTAAACCGAATTTTAAGGAATTGGTAGAGGGCTTAAATATTGAAATAGAAAAAAACGACATCCAATCCGTATATAAAGCAGCAAAGTTTATCCATAATGAGAACAGCATCGATTATGTTATGGTTACGTTGTCAGAGTTAGGCGTGTTAATTAGCGATAATAATTATTATCATCAGATACCGGCAGAGATACGGGATATTGCTGATGTTTCAGGCGCCGGAGATACCGTAATCAGCATGGCGGCCCTGTGTCTTGCTGCCGGACTTCCGCCAAAAACTATTGCTTATCTTTCGAATCTGGCAGGAGGATTAGTTTGCGAAAAAGTAGGTGTGGTGCCGATTACACCTGAAATGTTGCTGGAAGAAAACATTCAGTTTCCGAAATAATAATAAAACCGGGAGAGAAGATATAAAACATATTAAAAATAATCTTTAGTAAGCAGAATATTTTTATTTTTGTTGTCTGGTAAATGAATCAATGATTCAATAAAAATATAGGTCAATAATTTCGGGGTCGAGCTGCCTGCCGGCTGGCAGGCGCAGCCAGACTAGTCCCGACCGCTCGGGATTCGGGACCACCGCCTTTATGCGGGGTAAACTCCGGTGTCGGGAGTTCGAACCGAGGAGGAGGTACGACGACAAGTTCACGACCGAAGGGAGTAACATAGTCAAAGCAAAGCGACGACGAGCTCACGACCAGAGGGAGTAATCTCCCCACCCGATAGAGAGAATAATTATAGAATATAAAAATATTATAT
>JAFGSZ010000048.1 GCA_016934395.1 Bacteroidales bacterium | reverse complement strand
CTGATGCCCCAACTGGAATATTCAGGGTTGTGCCAGCTGCATTCGCCGTAATACTGCCTATTTCACCAACATAGGTGACAGGGCTCGAAGCAGAAGTTTCCACAAAATTTGCAGTAACCGTTTTATCTTCATCAAGAGTTACAGTGGTCGTGGCGATAGTTGGGTTGGCTACATCGCCGGTCCAGTTTACAAAAGTATAGCCCGGATCAGCAGTAGCTGTTATTTCTACTTCTGCATTTTCCGCAAAACTATGGCTGCCAACCGCAGGATCAGTTGTACCACTTCCGGAAACAGCCATGTTCAGATTAAAATTTTCAGATACTGCATTAGGGAGTATGGTATAAGAATGCTGAACTGTTCTGCTTGTATTGGCGGATGTGATATATTCAACCGTTGTTTCATCCGGCGTAACTGAAACACTCAGGTGTCCCGGACTGGCCAATACTTTCTCAGTATATTGATTGCTTTCACTATAGTAATTAAAATCAAGTCCGGTACTAGGCCTCGGAAGGCTCTGGTATACAATCCCGTCACGAACTTCATAAGCATACTGGTGGTCGTGTCCGTGGAAAAAAGCACTTACACCATTATCGATCATAATCTGATGAATAGGATCATCTCCCCATCCTGAGCGCTCTGCATCGAATCCCCAGGTTGTTCCGTCTGCATTATTTCCTCCCCATTCAAACATATGGGCGGGTACGGCGCCTCCTCTAACATAAGTCTGGGTACCCCCAACCATATGATGGGCAAAAACAAATTTGTATTTAGCATTACTGTTTTCAACGGTCTGTTTGAACCAATTGAATTGTTCCAGGCCCAAAGACCAATCCCATCGGTCATTTGAAGGACTACCCTCATCATTGGTTTCTCCTGCTGTAGGCGAGTATGGAATGGTCATAGTATACTGGAAAGGATCCAGCACGATAAAAAGGGCATCGCCCCAGGTCCATGCATAATAATCTTCGCGATACTGGTCACCGTATGTTGGAACATCGATTAATGAAAGAAGATCTTCGTTACCGGAATAAAAACCGTCAGGAACCGGAGTAGGAAAATACAGCTTTCGGGCAAGGATACTCATGAGGGCCTGATTGGGCGAATCGTTAAAATTCCAGCCTTCTTCATTCTCATGGTTTCCGGATGCCAGAAATATTGGCGCTGAATGACCGATGCCATCCATATACAAGGGATCCCGTTGTGCCAGGTAGGCACTATTGACAGCTGTCTGAGTGGTCAGCCCATCCGTCATATATGTATCCCCAAGGTCGAAATGAAAATCGGGGAGATCATTACTGGCATTTATGATTGCATTTTGGTATTGTGTATTATACATGGCATGCGAATCAGAAATAATTGTAAAAACAAAACTACTCCCTGTTGCACGCTGAGTCCAGAAAGAATGCTCGGTACCCGCAGTATAAGACGAACCGCCATTGGTGCTGTATTGAATCCGGTAGAAATATCGTGTATTTGGAGTAAGCCCGCTGATGACTATTTCATCAGGTTGGTTGGCAACAGCTGATGCATTCGGGGTTGCATCTTCATAAATTCCTGAAACAGTCCCATATTCATAATAATATTCTAAATTACTGCCAGGAACAATATTAACTGTTATTGAATTATCAGTGGGTTTACCAAGCAATTCGGTGCCGGTAAACTGAGCAAACAATTCATTTGATAAAAATAAGCCAAATAGCAAAACGAGGAAAAAATAACAGGACTTTTTCATTTGAATCCGGGTTTTAGGGTTTTAGGGTAACAATAAGTTTTAACTAAATAAGCCAATACAACAACTGCTTGTTTATCCACTAAAAAATACTGTTCCTATTAAAAATCCGGCTCTCTGTTTACTCTATCTAACTTTAGGGTAGTTAAGTTTTTACGCGGATAAATCGTAACAATTGAAATGTATTGTCTGAAATAACAAGTTTTTAATCCGGAAATTATTATTCCCAAATCAAATTTAATTTCAACAAAATAAAAGATTAAAACTCGAATACCAATTAATATTTGGGTGGAAAAAGGGTGGAAATATTTAAACAATGAGACTGAGAAAAAAATAGAAAATATTAAACTTGCGTATTATTAGATTTATAAAAAGGAAAAAGCTTAAATGAACAGGTTAAAAATTTCTATTCGCGTATTTACACCAATTTTCTTGTAGATATTATTAATATGAGTTTTTACTGTACAGATATCAATGAATAGAATAGCTGCTATTTCTTTATTTGTTTTTCCTTTAAGAATTAGCTCAAAAATTTCCCTTTCACGTAACGACAGGCTTATTTTTATTTCCTTTATTTTTTCGTGACCATTATCCTGAAATTCGTCATTCTCATTCAAACCTATATCCAAATTTTTATGAATCCGGTATAAAGTTTTTGCAGTTTGCAGAATACCAATTGAAACTAACGAAGCAAATATAAAATAGATATATTTAATAAAATACAATTCGTGATCTGTAATATTATTAACAATTAAATGGGGGAACTTATGTTCCAGATAAAACAATATCGAGATATTTAATAGAATTAAAAGAAAAATGAACATTCGATATTCTTTTTCAGAAACAAAAATAACTACTGCAAATAAACTAAAATAATAAAATAACATGATTCCCGAGGTACCGCCGGTATAAAACCAATTAAAGGAAAAAGAAACCGATAATATTACTAAGAACAAAATTTTACTTAAATAAAGCCTCTTGCTGAAACGCGAAATAAAGTATACCATCAAAATACCTGCAAATGAAAAAATATGACAAATCAACAAATCAAACAACTCAATTCCGAAATAAATATTTACAACAATGCTTCCAAGAAACGAAAGTGAAATAATCAGACTTATGCTATTAAAAAACCGAGTCTTAAAATTTGAAGCTGAAGGATTACCGATTACTCTATTTAATAAACATACAAGTACCTTACTGAATTTATTACGATATTTTTTTAAATAAAAAACCATTATTTATTTTACATAGAAAAAATTATCTATTACAAGAGAATATTTTCAGTTAAACTTATGAAAATTAAATATATCCTCAATATTAATTTACATCGGTAATACTGAATTTTAGACAGATGTATAAAATGGATTGATAAGCATCAAAAAACCATTTTGCTACACAGAAGTGCTTTAGATTGAATTAGATAGTATTATTTTACTTCTTTACATTGTAAATAATTCCAAAATCCATATTTTCTAAATTATCTTACAAGAAATAAATTAGAATCAAGCAAAGAAAACTTTTATGTAATTTAATTATGCTTTTGATGATAGTATACATCCAGGAGCGTTATAAGGTAGATACTTCTCAATAATAATCGAAAATCCAATGCTATATTTTAATTGTAAATAATACCCTCTAATTCTGTAAAAAAAATTAGGGCAATTAGTATAGCCAGAAAGCCTGGCTGGATTCCTTTCAGGTTATTGCTGAAAAATACGGTTCCAATACACTTTTTGAAATCGGTAAAGCTATCCCTGCAAATGCAAAGTTTCCTCCTGAAGTCGATAATATTGAAAAAGCCCTGAGTGCAATTGATATTGCCTATCACATGAATCACAGAAACGGAGATATTGGTTTTTATAAGTTAGTCAGCCATGATCCCGCTAAAAAAAAGCTGGTGATGCAATGTAAAAATCCCTACCCCTGCGATTTCGACAGAGGTATAATTACCACTATGGGGCGAAAGTTCGAGGCAAGCACAACCGTTTTACTGGACACCAGTAAACCCTCAAGAAAAGACGGAGCTGATGATAGCTGGTATAATGTAACGTACTAAATATATTTTGAGAGCCGATGTAATTCTTCATACATTTAGTTTAAGAAATCCGGCGCCGGCCGGGTTTCTTTTTTATATCCTGAAATTTTTTTGCACTACCATAAATTATTCCAAAAATGAAATCTTTAAAATCGGATTCTTTAATTTGTATATTTTTCACTAAATCACTAAATTATCTGCTATGTAATTATCAGATAACAGAGAATTGTATACATTTACTATACTTTTTGCCAGCAACATATAAACTTCTGATAATTTTTAAGACTCAAATTATTTAATATTTTACCGGACTATAAAACCTTACATCATGGAAAATAAACAACGTCGTGAATTCCTTAAAAAAAGTCTGCTAGGTGTTTCTGCTGCTGCCTTTGCCCCCGGGATTGTATCTGCCGCAACAAATTCTGATTTATCCGGCCAACAGGACTTAATGTACAGAACTCTTGGTAAAACCGGACTTGAACTGCCTGTAATCAGCCTGGGAACAAGCAACGTAAATAATCCGAACTTCATTTATTCAGCCATGGATTCGGGTATCCGATTGTTTACTACTTCAAGTTATTACCGCGAAGGAAATAACGAGGTAATGCTGGGAGAAGTGTTTAAAAACCGACCACGTGATTCTTTTTATATCGCCACCGGTTCCATGCCCGATGGAGTAGATCATCAGAATGGCGTATTTACCAAGCCTGAGGCAGCAGATAAATTTATTGCTGATGTTGAAGGCGGTTTAAAAAGAATGGGGCTGGAATATGTTGATATTATCTTTCTGCCTTTTGTTGCAAAGCGTGAATCCGTGTTTTTTGAGCCCTTTCTGCGGATGATGGAAGATTTCAAAAAACAGGGGAAAACCAGGTTTATCGGAATAGCATCCCACAGTTATACCTCAGAAGCGCTTCGTGCTGCTGCCGATACCGGAATCTATGATATTGCCATGCCTGCCTATAATTTCAGGAAGGAAAATACGGGAGAAATTGAAGAAGCTATTGCGTATGCCAAAAATAAAGGGATGGGAATTGTTGGTATGAAATCACAGGCCGGGGGATTCTGGGATAAAGAAAGAACTTTGCCCATCAATTCGAAAGCTACAATAAAATGGGTGCTTCAGAATGAAAACATCACCACGGTACTTTCGGGTATGAGCACGGTTGAACAATTAAACCAGAATGTAACATTAATGAAAGATATTAAGCTTTCCGATCAGGAAATGAAAGATCTTCGCCTGACATCTGCTGAGCATGTTCCCGGACTCTATTGCCGTCAATGCAGACAATGTTTATCGCAATGTCCCGGCAACTATGATATTCCAACAGCTATGCGCAGTTACATGTATGCATACGGGTATCAGCATTTTAAACATGCAAAAGAAACGCTTGGATATGCAAATATTCCAAAAAATGTTTGTGAAAACTGTACTGAATGTACTGTTAATTGTGCCGTGGGTTTTGATATTAAAACCAAAATGCAGGATATCGCCAGGCTGAATAGCGTACCGGATGAATTTCTGTACGTTTAATCCTCTTACTCCGAAACAAAACTTATTGAATGAAAGAAACATCATATGTGCATGGATACTCAGGCAGGGAGGCTTTGCGACTAAACGACCAGGCCAATACACTCGATCAGATTATTCATAACGATACACTGTTTGCTGAAGGAAGTCTGGTGCTTGAAGCAGGTTGCGGCGTTGGGGCACTAACCAAAATTATGGCCGCAAAAAATCCGGGTTCAGGATTTATTTCCATCGATCTGTCGGAAGATTCATTATCAGAAGCCCGGAATACGATACGTTCGCTTGGGATTAAAAACGTTGAATTCAAACAGGCGGATATCTTTAATTTACCTTTTCAGGAAAATTCCTTTGATTATGTGATTGTCTGTTTTGTATTTGAGCACCTGGACAAACCCTTGCCGGCCCTGAAAAATCTGAAACGTGTTTTAAAAACCGGAGGTACAATGATTCTTATCGAAGGTGATCACGGATCAACATTTTTTTATCCCGACAGTATATATGCCCATGCAGTGATTGATTGCCAGATCATACTTCAGAAACAAAACGGAGGCAATTCAAATATCGGGAGGGAGTTATATCCTTTATTAAAATCAGCCGGATTTTCTGATATTTCCGTTACCCCCAGAATGGTATATGTGGACGCCGGCAAACCGGAACTCGTAGAAGGATTTATAAAAAATACGTTTACGGCCATGATTGAAGGTATTGGCGATAAAGCAACCGGACTGGGATTAACGGATCCGTTGACTTTTAACCGGGGTATAAAAGATTTATACCGTACAGCCGAACCGGATGGCATTTTTTGCTATACATTCTTTAAAGGATTCGCAATCAAAAATTAGAAAATGTCTTATATCAAATGTTAATAATATGTTATAGGATGTCTTATAATCATCGGATAAGGGTTTAATTTGATATATTCGCAGCCATAAAACAATGTTTTTCATTTTTAGTTCTGAAATTTTAATATCCACATCTTAAACCAAAATGAAAAGAAAACCATACATGAATCCTTATCTGGCCGGTACGCTTTTAGGACTGGTACTCTTATCAGCCATGTTTTTCTCCGGACGGGGATTAGGCGCCAGCGGCGGAATTAAATATTGTGTAGTATCGGTCGTGGGTGCAATCAGCGAAAATCACGTTCAGGCTTCTCCCTATTACGGCCAGTATTTCGAAGAGGGTAAAAAACCCCTTAAAACATGGCTTAGTTTTGAAGTACTGGGAATGCTGCTGGGAGGCTTTATATCTGGTGCACTTTCCGGAAGGCTTGGGATAAAAATAGAACGTTCGCCTAAAATATCAAATAAAAGACGACTGTTTTTTGCCTTTCTGGGAGGATTGTTTTTTGTCTTTGGAGCACAATTGGCAAGAGGTTGTACCAGCGGAGCTGCGCTATCGGGAATGGCAGTATTATCCACCGCCGGATTTGTTACCATGGTGGCCATTTTTGGCTCCGGCTATTTATTTGCATGGTTTTTCAGAAAAAACTGGATTTAAAATCTACAAAATATTAATACTATGGCCCCAATTTTAGTATCACCGGATTCACAGGAATGGATAAGCCTTTTAACCGCTCTTCTGATAGGTATCGGATTCGGATTTGCTCTTGAGCAGGCTGGTTTTTCTTCAAGCAGAAAACTGGCCGGTATGTTTTACGGATATGATACCACCGTTTTAAAGGTTTTTTTTACTGCCACCATTGTTGCATTAATTGGTTCGCAACTGTTAAGTTATTTTGGACTCCTCGACCTCGATATGGTTTTTGTAAATCATTTTTACGTATTGCCGGCCATACTTGGAGGTGTTATTATGGGAGCCGGATTTGTTATGGGCGGTTTTTGTCCCGGCACCGGATTCAGCGCCCTTTCTATTGGTAAAATAGATGCCCTGTTTTATATTCTTGGCGGATTAACCGGCGCCTGGCTGTTTGCTGAATTGTACCCGTTAATTTCCGGTTTTGCAAACAGCGGATATAAAGGCCCCGCAAAAATAAATGAATGGCTTGGAGTAAGTCCTGCCCTGTTCAGCCTGATACTGATTATTATTGCCATTGGAATGTTTTGGCTGGCAGAGAAGGCTGAAAAAAAATATGCCCGCCCCGATATAACTAAAGAACTTTAAAAATAATTTTTATGAACACCCGCGTATTTTTATCCCTTAACCTGGCAGCTCTTGCTATATTGCTGGTGGTTGTTCCGGCAAACAAGAGTAAAAAAGACCAGCCAACGCCGGTTCAGCAGGTGAATCAACTGAACTCAAATAATAATATTAATGTGGATTTGGCAGCCCGCTATGTGAATGATAGCGATTCGGGTTTTCAATTTATAGATCTGCGAACGCCCGATGAATTTTTAGTATGCAATATTCCAGGTTCTATTAACATACCCTATGAACAACTGCTGGATATAAAATGGCAGGGATATCTGAATCAGACGAATAAAATAAATATACTGTATGCAAACGGTGATTTGAAAAGCAACATGGCATTAACATTATTAAACGGAAAGGGATATAAAAACAATTCCGTGTTAAACGGCGGGCTGAATGAGTGGTTTGCTGTTGTAATGAATACGGAGTTTACGGGAGGCCGTCTTACTGCCCGGGAAAATGCTGTTTATGAAAACCGGCGCAAGGCTAAAAATTTATTTACCGAAATTAACAGCCTGCCCGATTCATTAAAAACTACTTTTCTGGAAGCAAAAATTATTGAAGAAGCTGAGCTTGACGGAGGCTGTGAATAATATAAAAACTGAGAAATTAAATATGAAAAAAATCGGGTACCTACTTAGCAGTGTGATAATCTTATTAGTAATTCTATTTATTATTCTTCATGAAATAAAGGGTGACTATTACCGGTTATCTGTTGAAGAAGCCTACACTATAACTCAGAATGAAAGAATTTTAATCCGTTATGATGCCCTGGATTCTATAAATCCTGAACCCCTGATTATTTATTTATCTGAAAATCCCGTGGAAAACAGCATTTCAGCAAAAAATTATAAAAACCTGATGGCAAAACCGGCGGAATTATTAAATCTAAAATATAGAAAAATTTATAGGCACACAGGAAACCTTGTACTCTGGTCTGATAATCCAGGACTTTCTGCCGGTGCCTGGGTTATATTAAACCGCAAGGGATATAAGAACATTAAAATTCTGGGTGATCCGGAAAATGAAACCTTTAAGTATTCATTTCAGCCCGACAGTTTAGCCGGACTGAAATGAAATTCTATTATTTAGAGTAAGTATAATCCTCAATCTCACTATCGGTAAAAGGTAACCAGGACAAACTTTCTTTCTCGGCCAGCATTTTATCAAACATAAAACTGTTATTGCCATACAACAGCGTTTGGGCATTATAGCCAAACAGTCTCAGGTAGGCTGTAATAAATTCGGAATTATGCCCGGTATCACAATACACAACTGATTTTTTGTCTGAGGGAATTGTACTCATTTCTGTAACAATACCAAGAGTAGCCTGGGGTTTGTAGCGGATTGATCCGGGGATATGGCCGGCTTCGTACTTATCTTTACGCACATAGTTCATAATATAGTAACCGGGAGCATCAGCAAATATTTCTCCGGCAGTAATATGCGCTGGTTCCAAACCCTCTGAGAAAAGTTGGCGGACTCTGGCCAGAAGAATTTCTTCACCAGTTGTTTTACCGGTATTTAATTCGGGCAATTTGCGCGGTGATAACTTTTCATAGGTTGCGGTATCCAGTCTGGTCTGATATTCAGAACTTATATCCTTTTTCCAGTAGTCTTTTGCAAAATCCTTATTCCATCCACTCATACCCCATCGCATGGAATATACATTTCCATAACCCATAAGGCGTAACAGGCATGTAGTATAACTCGAAGTTTGTCCGTCTTCGGAAATAATAATAATCTTATCAAATTCAAAGGGTACAATTTTCAATTCAAAGTAATCCGGAATATTTTCAAATAGAATATTTACGGCATCTTTAATATGGCCTTTCGCGAAAAGTTCCGGCTTCCTGATGTCTATAACAAGCTGTTTACTCCCCAAACCTTCATACACAGACGAAGCTTTTATCAACGACGGAAAATTCCGGCTGTTTACATAATCACCCAATTCGTTCAGGTAATCAAGCAATAACCGGGTTTCTTCGCCAACAAGCTCGTCCGGATCAGGAATTGATACTTCGACTGTTTCCTGTTTTGGAGTTACTTTTGTTTTACACGAGGTAAAACCAAAAAACAAGGAAATGATGAAGATAAAAACAATACTGCTTTTTAAAGCTTTCTTCATAATATTTTTTACGTAATTATGATTTTACCTCAACCATATCTTTATCCAGCGATACTGTTTCGATCCTGTTGCCATATTCGTCATATTTATATTTTCTTATGGCAATACCGTCATTGTTATTCATTAACTGACGGCTGGCATCCAGGTTTTTTTCTTCAACAAGAGAACCTGATTCATCATAGGAATATTCTACAATGGGGACCATTTTACCGCCTAATAATTCATCATCCTGATCATAATTAACACGTTCTGTAACATATCCGTTTTCATCAAGGGATTGGGTGAATCTTGCCCAGCCCCAATACAGGTTCGACAATTGACCTGTGGTACTGTGAACAGAAAATCCTAACAATCCGCCTTCATCATTAATCGTAAAATCAAAATACGACACGCCGATATTTCCGCAATTTTCGGCGGTACAATCGTACAACATGTCTTTTTCATAATTTGCCATCCGGGTTACAATGCCTTTTTCATTATAAGAAAAGCGCAGCTCGTAAAACGGACAAAATGGATTTAATACGGTTTCCTCACCTGCAAGTGTGTACCTGTTTTCTTTGATCATTCCAAGGGGAGTTTTACTCCAGGTATAATAGCCAATATTGTTTCTGTTTTCAACAGGCTGATCGTCTTTGCCGTAAAATTTAAGGCCGGTGCGAAATCCGGTTTCATCCAGATCATATACTGCTTTAAATACATCCCCGTTTACGGTCTGAGGTTCATTATTTTTATTGAAATAATGTCTTATTTCTTTGCCGTCTTCGTAACTGATAGCCACTTTAGCTGCTCCCAACCGGGAACCGTCAAGTAAAGAATCGCCTCTGCAGAATTCAACCTGAATTAAGCGCTGGTCTTCATCATATGAAAATTTATAGTTATTTATGGTTTTTGCTTCTTCAAGAGTAAGCTTGTAAGCCCCTTTTATAGAATCCCAGGGTGTTTCTGTAAACAACAGATGACGATAATGCTGAACTTTTTCAAAATCGGCAGTCTGACTGCCTTGTTGGTTACATGAGTTTAAAAACACCACTAATGTTACAATTAAGAAGAATTGTGCAAATCGATTATTTTTCATTTAAATTGTATTTTGATTAATTTATAATTAAAGTATATCTTATATTAAACAAATTAACAAAATAAATTGTGAAAAGTTTGTTAACGTCTTGTTAATTCTGGTTTTCGATAAATTCACCTTTAAAATGGCCAAATAAAAATGTTACCTGGTGTTATTTGGAAATTAAATCAGCATATTTAAAGACTAATATAAAATCCAAACATCGGATTATAATTTGGCATATCTTTCCAATATTTGTTTATTAAAAAAGTATAATATATCTATTTAGAATATATGGAAAGCTGTATTATTATTGTATAAACTATAATTTAACCTTATCTCCATGAAAAATTTAGTTTTTTTAATTTTACCCTTTTTATGCCTTGCTTATTTAACTGACAAAGTAATGGGTCAGGAAGCCAATGACACCATTACAAAATGGCGTATCGAAACGCAGGATGGCAATGAATTTATAGGAACCATAATACTCGAAACTGATAATACCTTTCAGCTTTCTTCGGAAAATTATGGTGTGTTAACAATCAACAAAAACAATATTCGCCTGAAAGTAAAAATCCAGGCTGAAAAAACAGTTTCAGGACAGCTCTGGGTTGAAAACTCCCAATCTACACGCTATTTCTGGGCGCCAAATGGTTATGGCTTAAAACAGGGTGAAGGGTATTACCAGAATGTCTGGGTGCTCTTTAGCCAGGCCAGCTATGGTTTTTCCGATTACTTCTCCGTGGGCGTGGGTATGGTTCCTATGTTTCTTTTTGCGGGGACATCCACACCGGCCTGGATAACTCCCAAATTCTCGATACCTGTTGTTAAAGATAAAATAAATGTGGGAAGCGGGATTTTGGCCGGTACCATTATCGGCGAAAGCAGCAGTAACTTTGGTATCGCCTACGGTGTTTTTACTTTAGGGGATAAAAACAATAATCTGAACCTGGGTGTTGGTTATGGTTTTGCAGGAGGTGATTGGGCAAAAAAACCAACCATTACATTAAGCAGCATGTTGCGAATAAACAGAAGGGGATACTTTATTACGGAGAATTATTATATCAATGCAGGCAGTGAAAGTCTCACCCTGATTTCTTTTGGAGGACGCACAGTCTGGAGTAATGTATCGCTTGATTATGGTCTGGTTATTCCTCTAATTACAGATTTGGATAATTTTATTGCTATACCCTGGCTCGGATTTTTAGTGCCTTTTGGAAACAGGGAAATTCAAAATAATTAAGGACTCTTTGAATGCAGTAGCTGGATTCTATGAAAATATATAGTCCAATATTGCAATATACATTTAGATCACTTCGGAATTTTCCTTATGCTTCTGGCCCGGAATAATTCCTCGTGCTGACGACCAACACAGCGTCATTGCAAAGCTTTGGAACAGCAGGGACAGTGCGGGCGAAGCAATCTTTTATTAATTAAAAGCAACAAACAGATAATTGGATTTAATTATATGTCACTTTGGAATTGCGATGACGTACCAGTTTCGAAATTAATTGCCCATTATTTTCATCTCGGTCCTCCGGTTCTGCGCCCTGCCCTCTTCCGTATTATTGGCAGCCAGTGATTTTGAATAACCGTATCCTTTATAGGTAAGCCGTTGGGCTGAAATGCCGGAATTTACCAGGTATTCCATAACCGTTTTTGCACGGTTTTCCGATAAAGTCAGGTTATACTCCTGCGATCCCACATTATCGGTATGTCCGCCAATCTCAATTTTTACTTCACTATTGGTATTCAGAAAGGCAGCCAGCTTGTCAAGTTCAAGTTTCGATTCCGGCAATAACTGGTATAACCCGGTTTCATAAAAAATATTCTTTAATACCATACTTTCGCCCGCACGAATCGGGTGCAACGGGATATCTTTCAAAAAAGGTTCTGTTTTATCATAGGTATTTTTCAGAGCAAAATGGTCGGAATAAAATAAATACCCTTCACGGGAAACATTCAGCATATAGTCTTTATTTACCGGAATACACACTAAAAATTCTCCGGTTTGTTTATCAGAAAACGACTGGTTTATCAGCGCTCCGGTTTCCAGGTCAACCAGTTCGAAACGAGCTGAAAGTACTTCCTTATTCGTCACATCAAATACTTTACCCTTCATGTAAGATACCTCAATCGGCCTAACTTCCCGGGGCAATTCAAAACTAAAAATATCTTTACCCTGCTCTTTAATGATGTCTGAAGAATAATACGCCAGGGTACCAGCGGAGTTTACAATCAGCCCGAATTCATCTTTGTAGGTATTAATCGGGTACCCGATATTTTCCGGCTTACCCCAACTGCCTGTACTGTCTTTTCTGCTAAGGAATATATCATACCCCCCCATACCCGGCAATTCATCCGAAGAAAAATACAGCGTCTGGTTATCCTGATGAATAAAGGGCGACATCTCATTGCCCGAAGAATTGATTTTATCCCCAAGGTTCTCTGGGGTCGACCAGATACCGTTTTCATTCTGTTTGCTTACCCACAGATCAAGCTGGCCATTTCCTCCCGGCCTGTCGCTTGAAAAATACAGTGTTCTCCCATCGGCAGAAAGTGAAGGTTGGGTTTCCTTAAATTTAGTATTTACAGGAAACCCCATATTCCTGGGAAGTGACCACCGGCTGCCTTCCCGCACGGAATAATACAGATCGCAACGCCCCACACCGTCATCACGGTTACAGGCGGTAAATACCATTATCCGGCCGTCTGCCGATATGCTTTGTGCACCTTCATTATCGGGTGTGTTTAACGGAAACCCGGCACTTTTCAAAGTGTCCCATCCGCTTTTTGTGTGCCGGCTTATAAAAAAATCTTCCTGCTTTTTACCGGGGGATGTTTCACTATCGGAAAGCCTTGTGATGACCAGTGTTTGTTCATCAGCGCTCAGGCTTGGCCAGTATTCATCATACGTTGAATTTATTGCCGGCCCTATGGTCACGGGATTAAATGCCACCGGGTTATTTTTAAGTGAAAGGGCAAAATCACATTTTTTAATTTCTTCGTCAACCTGCTTTTTTTGCTGTGATGTTACGCTTGTTGTTGTTAAAAAATGATTGAAACTTTCCCTGGCCTCCGAATAATTCCCGGTATTAAATTGCAACAGACCCAAATTGACAAAAGCACGCGGATAAAAATCCGGATTTATTTCCAGCCCTTTTTTTAAATATTCAATAGCCTGCTCAGGCTTTCGGTTATCCATATATACTTCGGCAAGCACCAGATAGGCTTCAATAAATTCCGGATCGATGACTAATGCTTGTTTAAAAGACAATATGGCGTTATTAAAATCCCTGCCCTGGTAATATTGAGTACCGGCCGTATAAGCCTTTACTGCTTTTTTTTTGGATGACGATAGGGTTTGCTGGGCATAAATCCCGCAGGTAAAAATTCCGACAAGAATAAAAATTAATAGTATTTTTCTTAGCATGCACTATCCTAATTAATTAATAAATTTCATCTATTAAACTGTTTACGATTAAGTTCCACTAACTTTTTTACAAAAACTAAGCCTGCCTTGTCAGCAGACAGGTGTAACTAAATCGGCTTCGCCTTCGCGTAGCTTTGGCGGAGCAAGGGATAACCTGCTTTGGCTGAGATCAAACTGTGAATCTATAAATAGAGCAAGCTATCTGTTTGCTGCAAATTTATAAAATATCGGGGATTTGTTTTATGTTGTTTTTTAGAAGCCTATAGTTATTCAATATAAAAAACTTTTTGCTCCATTTTTTTTGTAAAAATAAACGGATGAGAAAACAAATCAGGTTGGTCCTTTAATGAATCCAGCCAAAAACCTGCTTCGGAATCCGGCAAATGCATGGATATATTTATTCCTGCATTGATAAAATCTCTTGTAATTCCGGCATTTTCAATTTTGGAAAAATCTTCATTAATAAAGCCTATGTCTATATCCATTTCATTTAACTTTATGCCGGTGTATTTTTCTACCTGCGAAGGATCAGCATCAGCAGAGTGGAAGACCGATTTACCATTTACAGAAATCAGATAGGCAATGTTTTGAACATTTTTATGCCGTTCTTTGGGATGTGCAAGTCTGCAGGCATGTATCTCTATACCTTCCACATGAATTAATTGTGATGTAAAAGTATCGGGAGTACATGTTATTATCCGGGTTTTTATTTTATCGTAAGCCGGCATATTTTCACTTAATCTGTCTTTTACCTGTTGAGGACATACCAATCCGGCAGAAGTATTATTCAGCATATAATCAGTAACCATTTGGCTATCAAAGTGGTCTTCATGAGTATACGTAATTAATATCAGGCTTATGTTGTTAAACGGAGGTTGATTAAATTCTATACGTTTTCGTGTAGCAGAATCCGGAACGGAATAATGATTGTGACCAAGTTTAAATAATCCATCTACAATAATCTTGTGATTATCCATCTCTATTATATAGCCGCAATTTGCAATATAGGTAATGGTTACGGAATCATTCCCGCAGGCTGTTCCGGTTTTCACCAACAAAAACAGGTAAATTAAAAGTGTTACTCTTTTTATCATGACTTACATTAGTGAATTTTGGTAATTATATTGTTAGCTCAACTGGTCCGCGTGTAAGGAGTCGTTTGGCGCTTTATCGCAAAGTTCTGTCAAACCGCTAATGAAGTCTAGTAAATGAAACCGAACCAAAATCTTTATACGAACCGCCAAATGCACTATACACGATGCGGGCAGTTTAATGTTATGTCAGTTGAAATAGTTTTTATTATATTAATAAAATCCGACAAATTATATTTACTTCTAAGTCTTTTAGATGATAACATTAAAAATTCTCCAGGTGTTGGATTTAAATATTTGAAATCTTTTACAAACATAGGTTCATATATCTAATTCATTAAATTAGGTTTCTATCTAATCTGACATCGTATTACAATATGGAACGGTTGGGTTTTCGCGCTGCATTAATATCAACAAAGGGGAAAGTTGAAGCGAGAACAAATGCTCGCAAACCACTGAACCCCAACTGTTTTATATTGTGTGTTGCCACCTGTGCTTTATTTTTTAGTTATTACAAATTTTTCTTATCTCAAGTTTCTCAATCACCCCATTGTTAATCCAAAATGTACCATCATAGTCTCCAAAGTCAGCATAAATAGTCTGTCCTTTTTTATAATGGAAATTTTGTCCTATAAATTCCTTTAAATCAGACTCTGTCTGACCAACAGTTAATTCTCCCCACAAACTTATATCCTTTCCTATTAATTCAATTACAGAAAATATCTCATTATTATTATCAAATCTCCAGTTCTCAGGTTTATCAGTTGTAAACACTTTTAAATTACCAAATATTTTATTTGTGTTTTTATTTATCAATGTGTATTCACCAAAAAATCCAGTTGTATCAAGACGACATAATTTATCAGTCTTAGAAATTGGAATCACCCCAGATGTTACAGTCAAAAAATCAAGCTTTTTTATCTCAATCAAATTTATCGGAATACCAAGTTTTTTAATTGTCACAGTATCCAATGTATCAGAATTTGTTTTAGTATCGGAATGAATCATGTTATTGTCAATCTTATCAGTCCGAATTTGACATGACAATAAAATAATCAGAATCAGTATGTTTATAATGTGTCGCATTTTTTTTAGCATTGCCGCCAACATTGTTTATACCAGAACATTTTTTCTGTTTTAAATATACAGTATACATACAGGATAATAATAATTCCTCATGGTCCCTTGTAACTTTGCTTAAAAAACAATTAAATCATAAGCGCCGGTTACCGGCAATCAAACATTCAGTGTATGCGCTATTTTTTGAGCAGTCAGGGCCAATTCCGTTGCCAGGAAACAATGATCCTGTGTCATGGCTGTTTCGGTGCGGTTAACCACATCGCTTACCAGCTGCTCGCCATAGGGCATATACACATTGGAGCAATCGTAATACTTTGTCTCCTTCTGGTTGACCAGGAACAGGTGATTTCCCCCTTCACGACCGGCAATATCAATGTACTTTCGCATTTCGATGTAACCTTCTGTTCCCAAAATGAACATCCGGCCGTCTCCCCAGGTGGCCAGTCCTTCCGGCGTGTACCAGTCGATACGGATGTAGCCCGTAGCATGAGGGCTGCGTACGCTCATATCACCAAAATCCTGATAATCGGGATAATCGGAGGTGTTAAAATTTCCGATCTGGGAAAAATTTATATCAGCCTGTCTGGAACCCGTGTAAAAAAGAAACTGGTCACACTGATGCGAGCCGATATCACATAAGATCCCCCCCGCTTTATCTGGTTCAAAAAACCAGTAGGGACGTGAACCGGGTCGCATTCTGTGTGGTCCGAGTCCTACAGTTTGAACCACGTTGCCAATAGCCCCGGCCTGGACCAGTTCTCCGGCTTTTACAGAGGCGGGATTTCTTAACCGTTCGCTGTATACTATGGAATAAATACGTTTCGTTTTTTTCTGTACTTTTTTTACTTCTTCAAACTGTTCAAAGGTAAGAATTCCGGGTTTGTCGGTCATATAATCCTTACCCGATAACATAACGCTTATTCCCAGCGGCGCACGGTCAACCGGTATGGAAGCGCTGGCTACCAGCTGAATGGACTGGTCTTCGAGAATTTCTTCTTCGCTTTCAGCGACTTTAACATTCGGATAAAGTTTGGTGAAATTTGGCAATAATTCGGGCTCTTTTGAATATACAGCCACCAATTCTCCCCCACCACCGGTCAGCGCCTCAACCATGCTGTAAATGTGCCCATGATTGAGACCTATTATGGAGAACCGGATAAATTCTTTGGGCCCGGAACGATTTTCAGGTGGTATTATAATTGTCTCCGGACGGTTAGTGCTGTGAAGGCCGCGGCCAAATGCATCGGCCGGTAACATGGTAGTAGCTGCCAATCCTGCCGCTGAGGCAAAAGATTGTCTTAAAAATTTGCGTCTGTTAAATTGCATATGCAGGGTTTTTTAAGAGGTTAGCGATAAAAAGTTAAACATAAGAAAAATTGAATAAAGGAAAAAACGCAGTGGCATTTATTAAATCAGTTGGCACATTTTTTTCTATTCTTTATAAGAATAGGCAACCCAAGCGGGAAGCCAATCTACCCAAATAGAATAGAGGAATATCGGTTTTTAATGCTTATAGTGCATTTAATTTCAGTAATATTACTTATTCAGTAATAATAAAATATCCATTTGTAGATTCCCCCAATACCGTTTCTATTTTATAAATATACAAGCCGGGGTCTAGTCCGTTACGATAAACTACAAATTCTTGATTTTCCGTGGTAACCTGTCCAATGTTTTGTTTTCTCATAATTCGACCTTGATAATCAAATACAGTAATAAAAGCCTTACTACATTGTTTAAATGAAAACCGAATGGTGGCCGATTCTGAAAAAGGATTAGGATAAATTGAGTTAGCAGCTCTTGTCTTATTTATTGCTACATTGGTGTTTCCTTCTAAAATACTCATCTCTATTGTTGTAATTGAATGTGAAGGAAGAACAACTTCAGAATTATTTAAAGCTCCAATATAAAAACAATTTTCATCTACAGATGTCCTGTATACGAACGCTTCATCAATTGTATAACCCGGAATTGAAATTATTACAGAAGGCGAATCAACATCAGAGCGGTTAATGAATACAAGCGATGTAGAATCTTCAGTAGAATTTAGAAATGCCAGAACTTCGATATTATTATTATCAATGTAAGCACCTATCCTTTTCCATCCGGGATGAATAAAAGCTGAGAATTGTTTAAACGCATAAAATTCTTTCGATTTTATATATCCCTTTGCAGAAGTCCAACCGCTATTATCCCAGGGAAATTCGAGATTAACAAGTCCGGATCCATCCCAAATCAGATCCCAATACAAATAGGCAACAACTTGTTCATCATGGAACGATTTATAAATTAACCCAGCTAATGAAAACCAGTCTCCTCGATTAAATTCAGTTTGAAAATGCGGAATTTCAGGGTGCAAATTACCTACTTTAGCGATATCTGTGCTACTCCACGGATCATTCTCATCCACTCCATGATAAAGATGATGTGCTATTCCATATATGTAAGAAGTATTTAATTGATTGATATAATTTTCTACTGTATTATATCCAACCCCAATTGATTCAGGACTTAACAGTTTAGGTTTAAAGGCTCTTCCTTCAACCATGTTATATACTGCTTCCAGCGCTTTGTTGTAACCTGCAATGGTATCTGTGCTGGTTATTTTCTCTTCTGGATTAAATAAGCAAGATTCCCATGAAGCTGAAAAATCAGGTTCATTTTGAATGCTGATATAAGTGGGATAAATCCCATTACTATTGTATTCATTTAAGGCTCCTTCCCACCAAGCAGCAAAACCTGAATAATCAAATTCCACTTCTGTACCCGGGATACTATATTTTAGTGTACCACCGTTTTTACTGTCATTGTTGCTTTTCAAATATGCTGGTGGCCCCCATGAAGTTGATAATATTTTAATAGGGTAACCAAGAGATGCTTCGGCTTCCTGTATAAATTCACCCACCCTTACTATCATTTCAGCATCATAATCATAGGCATTTCTAATTCGAAGAATATCCAAACTTAACTCACCAAAAATAGCTTCATAAATCTCTTTCTTATTTGGGTGAGCTATCAACCAGTTTTCATAAAATGCAAGTGAGGCACCGAATCCTTCTACTGTTTGAAACTGAATAATTGGGCTTATTAATACTTCATTTTCAATTGTTTGAGCATAAATGGATAATGACAATAAAAAAGATGCTATTAAAATGATCCACTTTTTCTGATACATGGTGTGTGAATTTATGTACTACAATAATAAAATTCTTCAGATATAAGGATACAAAAATACGGCTTATTTTCATCAATATTTGTACATCGATTTTTTAAAATTCCTTATCCGGATCCTTTTATTGATACTAATTGTCGATTCACTCAGTTTATGGCCAATAATATCCGAAAACATTATAAATTAGTCAGGGATATGGTTTATCAAATGATTTAATTGGGCGAATGTCATTGACAAATCTATTTTTATACCATAAATGTTCGCGAGCCCGGGAGATTTTTTATTGATGCAGTAAGGTTTCAAACCAGGCTGAGATGGGATATTAATTTTTTCTCAAATATTTAATAATCCCATAAATGCTAATCAACAGCCAAAATATTTCGATTAAAAATGCCGACAAATTAAAATTAACAAACAAGGATATCAGGATTAAAACAGCTCCCAGGGCATTCAACAACGAAAACATTAAATCTTTACCTGATATTTTATTGATCTGGAGCAGCAGGTAAGTTGCTACTATAAACAAAACACCCAGGTTTCCCATTATATCATACCATTTCATGGTTGTTCTTTTTTACAAAGAATAAAAATTACCTGAACAATATAAGAAATAAACCCAAGATTGTTATTAAGCATCTATTTTCTAATACCGGTCATTAGAAAACTTCTATGATATTATTCTGTATAACAACTTATTAAATTGATCATTCGATTCCGGGGGGTATATTAAATGTTCATGTCAATTTCAATATCATAATGATCCAGAAGACCTGAAATTCCCGGTAATGAAAACCTGGCTTTCTTAATCCGGTTTTTTTCAGGATGAATTGAATAATTAGAGCTGGTTCGAAAATCAGCTTTCTCAATATTTGTGTTATCAAAAATGGAATTGGTTAAATCACAATTGTCAAAAACTGCACCTGTAAGGTCGCACTCAGCAAAATCCATTTCCTGTAACTGAGAATTTCTGAAAATCGTTTTTTTTATTTTGGTCCCGAAGAACGAAGAATTATTCAGCTGGCAGTTATCAAAGGAAAATAAAAGCCCAAATTGATTACAATCCTCAAAATGTAAGCCCAACATCTTGCAACCAATAAATGTTGTGTCACGAAACAATGTTTTATTTAATGCGGCTAAGCTTAAATTGCAGTCGATAAACTTACAATCGGTAAAATTTGATTCTGACAGCTCTGAGTTTGAAAAATCACATTGTTTAAAAACACAATGGTCATATTCTCCTTTTTTTAACGGTTCCGCCCGGAAATCGGTTTTATCAAATATTTTTTCTTCTATATAGGTCATTTTGTTTTTGTTGGTTGTTGTTCTCGGTGATTTATACAACGGTTTTGCCAATATGAGCAGGCCGGGATTTCTAACCACTTTCTTATTGAACTGTTACTGTGTTTCTCTTGTGTTTTCATCTAAGAACTAGTGCTTTCTCCTGCTTACTTATATTTGTTGTTGGCATTATTTTTTCTTTAAAATGTAAAATTCCCACATGTTTTGTTTTATTTCTGTTTTACGTACAGATCATCAGTTGAAATAAGTCATTTTAAATTGAGTTCTTGGTTTGTTGTTTCTCCATTTCCGATTGAATAACCTGCATCACGCTTATCATTAGTTTAAATGGTGCAGATTTTGCCTCAACCTGATTTATTGTCCCTGCAATGTACATGTTCCATTCTTCGGAATAGTAAAGGAATGATCCGGTAGAACCAGAATGGCCCCATAAAGGCGGTATATTTTGTGAAGGAGGGAGTTCAAAGCACATTGTACCGTATCCGTATTTAATAGGAAATTCTAAATTGTGCCAGTTGTGCATTAACTTTAATGTGGATTTGCTTACAATATGTCCTTCATTTAAGGCTTTCAGAAAAATAATACATTCCTCTGCAGTAGAAATAATTCCCCCGTCTGCCCAATAAGATCCATTCGAACGGACTGTATTAATAATTCTGTTGTTATAAAATACGTCTGCCGGTGCAGCAGAAATGTTCAGTTTAGATTTAGAATAACCTGTCAACCAGGTATGCTTAAGTGCTAAAGGACTAAATATAAATTCATCATAAACTTTATCGAGTGATTTTCCCGTTACCATCTCGATGAGCTTTCCCAATAATTGGAAATTTGTATCTGAATAGGATGCATCTGTTCCCGGAGGGAAATTTGGTTCCATGTCTTTTCTTGCCCTCTCTATGGTTTCATCCACTGTCCATGTTCGCTCGGGGTCTTCGAGGAATAATTCAAAAAGACTTTTTCCCGCTTTGGATTTCTCCGAATAATAATCTGCTATACCTGAGGTATGGGAAAGCAATTGTTTAATGGTAATTTTGCCAGAATAATCTTTCCCCTGATATATATGAATGCCCTGATAAAGTTCTTCGGGAAGGTATTTTGATATGGGATCTTCTAATGAAATTATTCCATTTTCATACAATCTCATAATTATCGTGGCCGTATATAGTTTTGTGATACTGGCGATATAAAATGGAGTCTTTTGGGTCATGGGCAGCTGATTTTCCTGACTGGCAATTCCCGCTGCACCCGACCAAAAGAAGGAGCTATCATTTTTCAACACAAACAAAACACAATTTCTAACCGAACTGTCTTTTTCTACTAATTCTGCAACAAGATACTCTAATTTTAAATTTAGACTATCAAACGATTGTTTTGAAAATTTTAACTGTGCAAAACTTAATTCCACTGAAATTGTAATCAGAAGTATTGCAGAGACAATTATTATTTGTTTAGCTTTCATTTCCTGAATTTTTTATACAATAGAACTGTAAGTAATAAAAAATTGCTCTAAAATATCCTAATATACAGACAAGTAATCAGTCTGGCAAAAAAAAAGTATTAATAATTGCTGCGGGCTGTGCAGCCTGTTTTTTGGACAGGTCAGGTCATAATCCTATACTACTCTCCTTATTAATTCTGGTTTTCTAATCATATATGAAAAAGTAAAAGAAGTTATAATAGAAAGAATACCAACAATCAAAAATTTAGCAAGCAAGTTAATTGGAACTTTATCAAAACTATACTGAAATGCAATTACAATTGGATAGTGAAAAATGTAAGCTGCATATGCATTTTCAGACATGATATTGAATAATGTATTGGACAAATTTAAATAATCGCGAAAAATTACAATGAGGCCGAAACTTAGCGAAAATCCCAGGATTGTTTCAAATACCTCAAAATACTGTCCCGACCAGAAATTTATAAAATCGGGGAAAAAAGATGGGAAATAAATCTTGGCTACCATAAGTAATCCGATTGAAAAAAGGATCTTACCATATATTGAAGGAAACTTTTGGAACAAATTAGTTTGGCTGGCAATTATCCCTGAAATCAGAAAACCCAGATATTGCGGCCAATGAGCAACCTCAATCATTAAAAAGCCAAAAACATTTTTTATATCTCCAACTTGATAGTAATTCCTTACCAAAATACTTGCAGTCGCAACAACCAGAATATAAATAAAACTAAACAGGTATACATTGAGGTTAAATTTGTTTGCAAAGGATGTTTTTCTCAGTATCACACGCAAAACTGCATAAAGCATGGCATATAATAACAGGTTTTCGACAAACCAAAGATGACCAAAACCTAAATCGGATTCAGGCCAGGTAAGTATTGGTTTGAACCATTCAGGCTGCTGCCCAATACCCAAATAAATTTTTTGAAAAAATGTAAGAAATGGAAGAGAAGGATTATCACTGTATAACTCATAGTTAAAATAAAAAATAAACGGCATCATTATCCAGAATACAAATACCAATGGAATACCATAGCGGATAAATTTATCGGCTGTATATTTCTTCAACCCCTTTTTGTTGAATGATGAAGCAAAAAAGTATCCGGAAATCATAAAAAACAATCCCATAAAAAAAGATGCATTTACACAAAAAAAGCGTCCCATCCATTCTAATTTTTGTGCTGGGATGTCATGTAAAACCACCATCCTCCTGATGGTCCATATCCCTGGCCTGCATGGTGCAGAATAACTAAAAAGATGAGTAATATTTTTAAGTTATCCAGATAAAATAATCTGCTTTTGTGCATATAACAGGTTTTAATTCCGGGCTACCTTAAATTCACATATATCACCATCCCATAAGGTTTTTTCTACAGAAAGATGATGACCATTATTCAATGCGTTTATCATTGCCCTAAGCGGATTAATACAATATATAAAACAAGGTTGGGCAGTTTGCATTTTTTTTGCGATACTGCATAAAAGACAATGTTTACCCCTGGCTGCCAAGCCTTCTTTTGTTGTTACCGTTTGCCATTGAATGCATCCAAATACGTTGGAAAAGAATTCGAATAATTCTTCAGGAGAATTAATATGTAACTGTTTTAGCTGAGAAGCCGCAGTTAGTTCCTGCTGTTTTGCCTTCTTTTCGGTTACCATGTTTAAAATACCCGCATTGTTGTAATAAAATACAGAATCTGCCAATACACTCGCATAAAATAATTGTAACGTTTTTAGTTCTTTTTCCATAATCGTTATTATTAAATTTTACAACAAAGCTACTGGAAGTGAGGAAACTCAGAAATAGTGATTGTTCATCATTTTTTTCAACTACCTATAAAATCATTTAAAAAAACAAGGTAAATTTATACGCTGGTGATTCAATTTATTATTTACAATTGGGCATATGACCGACGCCAAAAGCTTGATTAATGATTTTAAAAAGATTTTTAGTGCAAGAGAGTGCCTTGTTTTTCAAGCCGATTATGATGAATTTGTGCATAAAAGACACCTTTTAAAACAGCTTGCAGAAGTTGAAAATAGTTCAATGTCGGTTTTTGATATGAATAAAGGTGAATATACCTTCGTACGGTCGAAATTTGATTCTCATCTATTTTATCCTGTTAATGATATTTTTAAAAGAGAACCCAGTTATTTTTTTGAACTAATGCCTAAACCTGATTTGGTATTTACATTGGATACCACGGTGAAAGCATTTAATTTCTTAAAACAATTAGACAAAGATAATTTAAAGGAATATAAGCTGGTTTTTGAGTTCCGTCTTTCGGATCCGGCGGGTAATCTTTACCGTTTTTTACAGCAGTGCGTTGTTCTCGAACAAGATAAATCAGGTAATATTTGGATGGTGCTCATTTTAAACGATATGATACCAAACAAAACTGGTGAGAATAAACTCTTACGAAAAATGATTCATCTGCCTACCGGAAAAATTTGTCTGTTTCAGGAGGAGTTTGAACAAAAATCAAAATCATTTTTATCGAAACGTGAAACTGAAATTATTGGATTATTATCACAAGGACTGCAAAGCAAGGAAATTTCTGACAAATTGTTCATAAGTATAAATACAGTCAATAACCATCGTCAAAAAATTATTGAAAAACTAAATGTGGAAAATACTTACGAAGCCCTTCGCTTTGCAAAAACTATCGGAATTGTATGAAATTAAATGCCTGGAATGGGTTAATCTAGTTATCGGCACAACGGGAGTCTGTGCATAAACCCGTTTTTTTGAAATAAATATAGGCATTCTGTTCATTTTAAGGTGTTTTATGCCAT
>JAFGSZ010000047.1 GCA_016934395.1 Bacteroidales bacterium | reverse complement strand
AGATTCTGTCAATAAAAAATCTAAAGTTATTAACAATAACTTGTTAATAATCAATTTATTGAATCTAAATTAAGGAGCGACTAAATAGTGAAGAGAGGGAAAAAATAGAAAAAACAGCCCATAAAATAAAAGAAGGGAAAACAAATTATTTTCAAATGAATAAAGGGGGCCTAAGTCCGGCCAGAAATATTAATCATAAAAAAATTGCAGAAAACAAGCTTATGTTAACATGGGATACTGCTTATGCTGGAGATAACCCGCTTAGCCATTATGAAATATTGAAAAACGGGATTATGGCAGGGAAAGTTATGCACTCGCCCCAAACTACATTAAAACCATTTGAATTTACTGATATTATTGACGGAAACAGTAATGCAGAATACAAAATAATAACTATTGATTCAAAAGGATTTAAAGCCGAAAAAGATATAATTAAAGTTATTTAAAACATAAAAAAGGCCAAAAACACTATTTTGTCAAAGCGTTTTTATAATTTTTTTCTACTTCTTCCCAGTTTATAATATTCCAGATAGCCTGCAGGTATTCAGGCCTTCTGTTTTGGTATTTCAGATAATAGGCATGCTCCCAAACATCTATGCCTAAAATAGGGATTCCTTTTACAGTTGAGATATCCATTAATGGATTATCCTGGTTAGGTGTTGATGTTATTGCTAGTTTATTACCTTCGGTTACAATTAGCCATGCCCAACCTGATCCAAAACGGCTTGCAGCTTCTTTATTAAAATGGTTTTTAAATTCATCGAAACTGCCAAACTCCTTTTCAATAACCTTTAAAAGATTATCCGAAGGCTTTGTTTTTTCAGGAGTAAGCAGGTTCCAGAACAATTCATGGTTATAATGCCCACCGGCATTGTTACGGATTGCAGTATTGTAATTGGATATATTGTTTAAAATGGCTATCAGGTTATTAGAGTTTTCTTGTCCTGTTTCCTGGAGCGCTTTGTTTAGGTTATTGATATATCCGGCGTGGTGCTTTGAGTAATGGATTTCCATTGTTTGTGCATCAATGTATGGCTCCAATGCATTATAGGAGTATGGCAGGGGCTTTTGGGTAAATTGTGCTACGAGGACATTCGTCAGCAATAATAATCCAATTAGAGTGAAAAGTGTTGTTTTCATTGTCATTAAGATTTTAATTTTAATATAGAACAATTATAAATAGTAATGGTTCAATATAGTAAATTTATAAGACTAATGCAGGTATTTTTTAATTAAGGTATCTTAACAAATTTTATATAAATTCTCTAATTACCCCATTCATAATCTTTTCTTTAGTAATCCAGTTATCGTATATAAAAAATAATACATTTACCAAGATTAATGCAATAAATCCTGCTAATCCGGTTACGCCAACAAATAAGTCGTTGCCGCCTTTGATTAAAATTATGGCAACTCCGGCTGTCCCGTTAAGGGTACCATGCATTACCGAAGCTGCAATTACAGATTTGGATTTTATTGTGATATATAAGAAAAGCGGTGTTAAAAGTATGCACCATAAAGTCATCATCAATACTCCAAACTGAGGGTGCTGGGGATAATTATGGCCTAATAAAATAACCGGGGCATGCCATACTCCCCAGATAAAACCAATAATAACAGATGCTTTTAAAAATGGCATATTGCGGAATTGGCGAAGTAAAAATCCCCGCCAACCGAGTTCTTCACCAAACCCGGCAACAGCATTTATTGTAATGCCTGCAATTAATCCCTGGATAAGGGTTATCCAGATTACAGGGACAGGCATTAGCGCTGCCGAAGTTTTCATTTGCTCTATCTGTTCAGGGGCCATAGTTATGGCATACCTTTCGTACATGCCTTCCATATCGGGTGAAAAGCTCACTTCATGAAACAACAGGCTTATGCCAAAAGCTGAAAAACTTATTAAAGGTGTAATGAGCCAAGCTACTAAAAACCAGATATTAATATTGAAGCTGACACCTGCTGTCTGAACGAGTTTCTCTTTGTGGATTAACTTTTCAACAATAAAAACAGATAAAGCGGGAATAAACATATAAATGATTGTAATAATAAAGCCTGATGTACTTTGAAGCTTTCCTCCCATGAAATAAAAAATTGCAATCATTGTATAACAAATGATAAAGGTCAGTATTAAGAATAATGCAGTTTTATTCAATTTTTTCATTTTTAATTCTGTTTAGTTTATTCATATTCCGGTTTCATTGCATCACTAATATTTACAATTGTCGGAGTTTCCCCTTTAAATTTAAAATTTCTTACTGAAAAGCTTTTTGTTTCGCTGAATTTAATTTCTCCTTTTTTTCTTGCAATCAGTTCAATATCAATACGGTCAGCAAAGCCTTCGCGCAATGCAGGCACAACAAAACTTATTGGTATATCAATATGTTCGCCAAGTGGTACAATAAATGTTTTGGTACCCTGGGCGGCAATTTTTTGTTTAGGTGTTTTATCGCCGTTATAATGATAAACTGCCATGTGAAAATCGGATAATTTAACCAGTACTTCAATAGTAATAACAGTATCTTCAAATTCGTCATTATATAATATTAAGGTTCTGTTTATGGTATCGCCAGCCTGAAGTACCGGATAAAAACTATAAATTAATGGTTTTATTCCAAGTCCATCGTATTCTTTATCAAACAGAGCGACTGGTGCAAAGCCATTTTTAAGGTTGTTTATTTTAGTTGTATTGTCATTTCTAAGCCATGCCCAGTCGTGCCGGTAGGGCCTGATATCGGCAAAGTTCAGGTAACGCATTCCTCTTACATAAGTTCCCATCCACCATTGGTTCATTTCGCCATAAGGCCCGTAATGGGTAATGAATTCACCAACACCGGTAGGTTTTTCTTTTGAGACGCTGTCAGCCCAACTGTATATTGAAGAATCAATAGTATTTGTATATATTTCGATGTAATGATAATTAATCAGTTTGTCGCCCACGTCACGGTCACCGTCATAATTTACAAGGCGAGTGGTGTCGTATTTTCTGATTTCATCTCCCAGGGATAAAATTTCTTCATCTGTCATCCAGTTCAACCAGCCTTTGCCCATTTCATTGGTTGCATTCCAGATAATAATGCTTGGATGATTACGTCTGCCTTTCACCCATGGTTCTATCCATTTTTT
>JAFGSZ010000046.1 GCA_016934395.1 Bacteroidales bacterium | reverse complement strand
TCACCTTACCAGGCATAATAGAAGATCCCGGTTCATTTTCAGGTATAATTATTTCACCAATTCCACTGCGGGGACCAGATGCCATCAAACGAATATCGTTCGCAATTTTCATCAGGCTTATGGCCAGTTGTTTTAAGGCCCCGGAACATTCAACAATGGCATCGTGTGCAGCCAGTGATTCGAATTTATTCTTTGCTGTTACAAAAGGTAAGCCTGTAAATTCAGCGATTTTTTTGGCCACCAGTCCGGCATATCCTTTTGGAGTATTAATGCCGGTACCTACTGCTGTTCCGCCAAGGGCCAGTTCAGTAAGATGGCCGAGTGTATTTTTCAGGGCAGTAATTCCATGATTAAGCTGGGAAACATACCCTGAAAATTCCTGGCCAAGGGTTAAAGGGGTAGCATCCATCCAGTGTGTGCGCCCGATCTTTACCACTTCCATAAATTTTTTTGATTTGGCCTGGAGGGTAGTTTTCAATTTTTCAATTCCCGGAATGGTTGTTTCTACAATCATTTTATACGCCGCAATATGCATTGCCGTAGGAAAAGTGTCGTTTGAAGATTGAGATTTATTCACATCATCGTTTGGATGAATAATTTTTTTAGGATCAACCAGTTTGCCGCCGTTTATTACATGGGCACGATTCGCAATTACTTCATTTATATTCATATTCGACTGCGTTCCTGAACCTGTCTGCCAAACTACTAGAGGAAACTGATCATCGAGATTCCCATTCAGAATTTCATCACAGACTTTGGAAATTAGCTCCTTCTTTTCTTCAGGTAACACCCCAAGCTGATGATTCGTGTGAGCCGCGGCTTTTTTTAGATATGCGAAGGCCCTAACAATCTCTATAGGCATTTGCTGATCGCCAATCTTAAAATTGTCTTTAGACCGCTGGGTTTGTGCACCCCAGTATTTTTCAGCAGGAACATTAACTTCCCCCATGGTGTCTTTTTCAATTCTATATTCCATATCGTTTGTTGTTAATATTTACATTGAATTTTACAAAAGCGTATTTATTTCTTCCGGTGGCTGGGCCAGCACAGCTTTATGTTTTCCAACCACCAGAGGACGTTGAATAAGCTTTGGATTATCCACCAGGATTTTTAACCACTCTTCCTGGGTAAATTTTTTATTTTTTAACTCCTTTTTGTACATCTCCTCGTGGGTCCTCACAATATCTTCGGCTTTTTTATTTAACCGGAGTAAAATTTCTTTAAGGTCTTTTATTGATATTCCTTCTTTAATGTATTCCACAACCGTGAATTCCACATTTTTGGTTTTAAGGTAATCAAGACCGGCCCTGCTTTTTCTGCACTTTGGATTATGATATATGGTAAGCATAATTTGTTATTTATTCATCCCAAATTCCATTAAATAGGCTTTAATAAAATCATTAATTTCGCCATCCATAACAGCCTGAACATTCCCTGTTTCGAGGTTGGTGCGCAGGTCCTTAACAAGCTTATAAGGATGCATCACATAATTTCTGATCTGCGAGCCCCATTCAATTTTTTTCTTCTGTCCTTCAATTTCAGCCTGTTTTTCTTTTTTCTTCCGCAACTCAAGTTCATACAGGTGTGATTTTAAAATACGCATCGCATTTTCCCGGTTTTTAAGCTGAGACCGGGTTTCCGTATTCTCAACCACAATGCCAGAAGGAATATGCCTAACCCTAACACCGGTTTCAACTTTATTTACATTTTGCCCGCCAGCTCCGCCAGACCGAAACGTATCCCATTCCAGATCGGCCGGGTTAATAACAATTTCAATATTTTCATCAACCACAGGAGAGACAAATACTGAGGCAAATGAAGTATGCCGGCGGGCATTGGAATCGAAGGGTGAAATTCGGACTAACCTGTGCACTCCGCTTTCACTTTTCAGATAGCCGTATGCGTACTCCCCTTCAAATTCCAGGGTAACTGATTTAATTCCGGCATCATCGCCCTGTAGGTAACTAATTTCGCGAACACTAAAATCATTTCGTTCACCCCAGCGGATATACATCCGCATAAGCATTTCTGCCCAATCCTGACTTTCAGTACCTCCGGCGCCTGCATTTATTTTTAAAATGGCCCCCAACACATCCTCCTCATTCCCGAGCATATTTTTAAACTCAAGATTTTCAACAAAATTCAGGGTAAGATTGTATTGTTTTTCCACTTCCTCCTCAGAAGCTTCTTTGTCTTCATAAAAATCCATTAAAACCTGGAGGTCATCTATTGAAGAGCAGATTTTATCAAAAGCTTCGGTCCAGGATTTTAACCTGGCTATCTCTTTCAGCATTTTTTCTGCTTCTCTGGCGTCATCCCAAAAATCACCTGCCCGGGTTTCTTCTTCTTTTATTTTTATTAGTTTTAATTTGCCGTCTACGTCAAAGATGCCTCCTTAACGCATCCCTGCGTTCTGAAAGATCTTTTAGTTGTTCGTTTGTAATCATTTTAAGATAATTGATTAATATTTTAGAGGCTCAAAATTAACAAATTAATCCTAAATAACTTTGTTTAACATTTCATCGATAATATGTTTCACAACATCAATTTCGTAACCTCGCTGCATGCAAAAATTATACAGCTTATTTTTCAGGTTCAGTGCAGTAATATCTTTCCTTTTAAGGCTGTCCATTTTCTTTTTTATTTCTTTCCTGATTACCGATTCATAGTCAGAAATGTCTATAGAATTTAATGCCTGGTCGATAGTCTGAGAATCAATATTTTTCATTTGAAGCTGAAACCTGATTTTTTGTTTTCCCCATTTATATATTGTTGCCTTTTCTCTGGCAAACATTCTGGCATACCGTTCATCATCAACAAAATTATTTTCCCTTAGATAATGTTGGATTTTTTCAATCTCAACAGTCTTAATCCCCCAGTCAATTAATTTTTTATCAACATCAAAACTGCATTTTTCCTGTCTGCTGCATAAATTCAAAATGCGTATTAAAGCCTTTTTACTTTCCGGGTTTTTAATTTCAATCATGGATTAAAGTATTGCTTTTACTATCCGGTTTTTAGAATGAATGTCTTTTATTATCCCAACATCAGAATATTCAAAATTCAGAAAAAGATTTTTAACTTCTGTCCCGTAAGCCTCATTGATTTCTGCATAAATTTTACCTTCCGGGTATAAGTTCTTTTTCCCAAAAGCAGCAATCTTTTCGTAAAATAACAAGGGTGATGAATCCGATACAAACAATGCCTGATGGGGTTCATACAACAGTACGTTTGCCTCCATAAATTGCTTTTCTTTTTCAGTTACATAGGGAGGATTACTAACAATAATATGATAATTTTTCAATAATTCGAAATTATTATTCTGGAGAATATCTGCTAAAAAAAAACGGACATCCACTTCATGAATTAGTGCATTTTTAGAAGCAAGATCAAGAGCGTTTTCAGAAATATCCAGCGCATCAACTTTTGACTGATGAATAAATTTTGCGAGAGCAATGGCAATACATCCGCTTCCTGTACCAATATCAAGAATATTTACAGATTGAAATTCATTTTCCCGAATAATAAGATCGACCAGTTCTTCTGTTTCCGGACGGGGAATTAACACATGTTGGTTGAGCTTCATTTTTAATCCGTAAAAATCTGTTACACCCAGAATATATTGTATTGGGACAAATTTTTCTAATTGTTTTGTGCAAATATTGATTTGCTCAAATTGACGGATTGTAATATTTTTATCATTGTGTATATGCAGGTCAATTTTGGAAAATCCCAGAAGATGTTCAAAGATAAGATGCATAAAGCTTTGTATTTCACTTTTTGGGTAAAGCAAATCCAAAGAATTATGAATACTTTTAACAGCGTCTCTTACCGTTGGATTTTTAACATTCATTATTCAAAATTACTAAACTTATCAGGGTGAACATACAAGTTGAGGATGAAAAATATATGAAAAGGTGTCTTGAGCTGGCTTTCCACGGATTAGGATGCACTTCTCCCAATCCAATGGTAGGGTCTGTAATTGTATATAATCATCAAATTATCGGTGAAGGTTATCATTATAAAGCCGGCGGGCCACATGCTGAAGTTAATGCTATTCGATCGGTAAAAAATAAATCCCTGCTTTCAGACTCTACTTTATATGTTAACCTGGAACCCTGCGCCCATATGGGAAAAACACCCCCATGCAGCGATCTTATTATCGAGCAAAAAATTCCGCGAATTGTAATTGGTTCTGTAGATCCCAACTCACTGGTAGCTGGCAAAGGAATTGAAAAATTAATAAAAACAAACAGAGAAGTGATAGTAGGGATTCTGGAAAAAGAATGTATGGAACTAAACAGACGTTTTTTCACCTTTCACAAAAAACACAGGCCTTATATTATTTTAAAATGGGCGCAAACACTTGACGGATTTATAGACATCAACCGAACTGCTGAAAATAAAATACATCCTACATGGATTTCAAATGAAATATCACGAATGCTGGTGCACAAATGGAGATCGGAGGAAGATGCCATTATGATAGGAACAAATACAGCATTAATGGATAATCCGAAGTTAAACACCCGGGAATGGTCCGGCAAATCCCCCATAAGAATCGTTGTTGACCGTAATTTAAGATTGCCTGAAAGCCTGAATGTATTTGACCAAACCCAGCCTACAATAGTCTATACTGAAAAGAGTAAATCTTCTATCCCAAAACTTGAATATCAAAAAATACCCTTTGATAAAAACTTCCTTGAAAAACTCACGTATAACCTTTACAACCGCGAAATTCAATCAATTATAATTGAGGGCGGGCAAAAATTATTAAGTTTTTTTATTAAAAACAATTATTGGGATGAAGCCCGGATATTTATCGGGAATAAAAAATTTTATAATGGTATTAAAGCGCCTGAAATATTAAATGTTCACAGAGAAAGTAAATCGATTAATGAGGATGAATTATTTATATATAAAAACTACTAACAGTAATCCTTTTTAGACGAATGAATATATTTTGTATATTTAGCCGAAATCAAAGAAGGCAAGAAGAAGTTTATTGTTAACACCTTACATTAAAACCAACGGGTCATGAAAAACCTATCAACTCTATTCTTGATTTTATCCCTTTTGTTTGTTATACCGGTTTCGGGACAAAACGCCAAACAATATTATAAAGCCGGTTTGGATTTTATGGAAACGAGTAACTTTAATGATGCTATTCAACAATTTACTAACGCCCTGAATCTGGATCCTAAATATTATAAAGCATATTTAGACAGGGCCCTGGCATTTGAAAACCTTAATCAATTTGAAAGTGCACTGGAAGATTATAACCGCGCTCTGGTATTTGAAAACAGGGACGAAGAAATTTATTATAATGCAGCACGTATTGCTTTTCAATTAAAACAATTTGATCTGGCAAAAAAAAATGCAGAAGCCGGCCTTGAAATTAAACCAAAATACCTGGAGGCTCTTCAGTTACAAACACAAATATTACTTGCACTCGAAGATTTTGATAATGCCCTGATAGCAGCTAAAAAATCGCTGGTACTTAAAGATAATTCCCTGAGTTACTATTACCATGGACAGGTGTATGAAAAACTCAACAATTATGCACAGGCTGAAAGTGATTATAAAAAAGCCATTTCAAAAGATAAAAGTTTTATCGATCCTTATATATCGCTTGCCTCCCTGTTAATTCAGCTGAACAGGCCTGATGAAGCGCTGGAATACAGTAATGCAGCTATTAGTGTCGATTCACGCAGTATGCCTGCTTATTTGGTTCGAAGCCGGGTTTATGTGAAAAAACTGGAGTATCCAAAAGCAATTGATGATATATCTAAAAATATACTGATTAACCCGGATGATGCCGGAATGTATTTGATCCGGGGAAAATATTATCAGGAATTTACACAGCATCAGAATGCCATAAACGACTTTACAAAAGTGATAATGCTGGATGAAAAAAATTCAGAGGCATATTATAAACGGGCTTATTCCTATGAGCAAATAGCAAATTTTCAGGCCGCAATAAAAGATTATAATAAACTGAGTGAGCTGTCTAAGTACGACCCGATAGCAAAACAACTTCAGGATGAAGCTCAAATCAGATTATTCGAATTAAACAGAGAGTATAAAAAGCCGGATATCGTAATAATAAATCCCGAACCGGTTAACAATTCAAAAATTAAACTGGCAAAAAACAAAAATGTAATTTCATTGCAGGGAAAAATAATTGATGACAGTGATATTGAATTGTTGCAGATCAACAATAAAGATGTCCCTTTTGTAAACTCTGATAACGGGGTTGAATTTATTGCAACTGTTGATCTGGACGAGGCCACAACGATTATAGTATCTGCAGTGGATGTATACAAAAACCAGCAAAATTCAACATATGTTATTGAACGTACAGAAATTGAACCGCCAAAAATATCTATTTTGGCGCCATATGCTTCAGATAACGGAGAAATATATCTTGACAGTCCAGAACAAACCATATATGTTGAAGGCACCATTTCCGATGAAAGTCTTATTCAGTCTATCTTAATAGATGGCGTTTCCGCCAGTTATAAACTTAACGAAGTTAACCCGCGATTTACAGCAAACGTTGAAATTGCAAACAAGGCCAGCATTCTTGTTAAAGCTTCTGATGTATTTGGTAATATCGTGGAACAAACCTATATTATTAATCGCGAAGGAATAGCGCTTGCCGAAAATAATCCAATGGGTAAAACATGGGTTGTATTTATTGAAAATTCAAATTATCAGTCTTTTGCCAGTCTTGACGGACCGACAAAAGATATTACACTAATGCGCTCTGCATTGTCCCGTTACAAAATCAACAAAATGATCCATAAAAAAGATCTGGATAAAAAAGATCTTGAGCGTTTTTTTTCTATCGAACTCAGAGACCTTGTAAAGAGTAATCGGGTAAATACACTTCTGATTTGGTATGCCGGACATGGAAAATTTATTAATGAAACCGGGTACTGGATTCCGGTTGATGCTAAGCGTGACGATGAATTTACCTATTTTAACATAAATGCCCTGCGTGCTTCCCTTCAGTCTTATATTGACCTCACACATACCCTTGTGGTAACAGATGCCTGCGAATCGGGGCCAACATTTTATCAGGCAATGCGGGATGGATTGCAAATAAAAAGTTGCGAAAACTGGGAAGCTACAAAGTTTAAATCGTCCCAGGTATTCTCTTCTGCAGGATATGAACTGGCAGTAGATAACTCCCAGTTTACAAGGACATTTGCCAATACCCTGGCAAATAATCCCAATACTTGTATACCCATTGAAGCAATAGTTCAAAAGGTAACATCTGCTGTGGAAAGAAATAACCAGCAAAAGCCTGTATTTGGAAAAATTGTTGGGCTGGAGGATGAAAACGGAACGTTTTTCTTTGTAGCTAAAGAATAAAAAAAATCTTAATGACCGGTTCCTTCAAAGGAATACAAAATAAAATTCTTCGATTATCCCGGCGATTAATCTATAGTATCCTTATTTTACTAATTATACCATCAGGATATCCCCAAACATATTATTTCGACAATTATAGCACCCAAAATGGGTTGGGACAGTCTACCGTATATTCAATTGTGCAAGATAATAAAGGATATATTTGGGTAGGTACACTTGATGGAATTTCAAAATTTGATGGTAACCGATTTGAAAACTTTACCACGAATGACGGACTTGCTCCGGGTGGGGTTAAAATTATTATAATAGACAAATCCGGTATCTTTTGGTTGGGCCATCATAACGGAGGACTTACTAAATATGACGGGAAACAGTTTCAGCAGGTTAACACGGAAAACTGGGAAAACGATGAGGATGTTACTACAATAATCGAAGATGTTGATGGAAAAATCTGGCTGGGAACCTATGGCAACGGCGCTTATATAATACAGAACCCATGGGATAAAATCTCTAATCTTGAAATACAAAATTATAAAGGCGGAAAACTTAGCGATATTGTATTTGATGGTGTATTAACCCGAGACGGGGCATTGTATTTAATTACAGATATCGGAATTAAAAAATACCGGAGAGATATTCACACCTTTATAAACTTTCAACCCGAAGGGCACCCTACCTATTTTTTTAAGACTTCGATGTTTGAGGATTCCCGGAATAATTTATGGTATGGGACCCGAAACGGTGGTTTAATAAAACAAAATACCAGCGATAAAACTTTCACCATATTCGATACGCGCAATGGATTGGAAACTAATTTTATCTGGTCAATCTTTGAAGATAGCCGGGAAAATATATGGACAAGCAATATAGATGACCGGAATATTAATGGAGGTGTTACACGCATTTCCCCACAGGGTGAGTTTTTAGCTTTCAACAAATATAACGGGCTAATTGATAATAAAATCCAGTGTATTTACGAAGATATGGAAGGAAATATTCTGTTGGGTACGCGTAGTAATGGCCTTAGTATTTTTAAAGGCGAGAAATTTATTACCTATCAGAAAGGGATTGATAACGGAATACTCGATAATAATGCATTGAGTGTATACCAGGACCATACTAATAATATCTGGGTAGGTTCAGATGAAGGAATATCTATAATTCAGGATGCCGGAACGGAGAAACAAAAAATCCGCTATTTATCTGATAGAAACAGCATAATTAAAAATCCTGTGAAGTTTATTAGTGCTGATGAAAATGAAGATATATGGATCGGCACAGATGGTGGCGGAATATATACTTATTTAAAAGGAAAAAACCGGATATATTTTGATCCTGATTTAAACAATTATGTATTCCCCGGTGGGGAAGACCGTATTATTAAAGCATTTCTTATCGACAAAAATAACATATTATGGATTGGTACCACCGAAGGATTAATCCGGTATAACCTGAATACCCGGGAAAGAATACGGATAAGGCAACAAGCAGGACTTTCAGGAAATAATATTTCCTCACTATATTCGGAAAACGGAAATAAACTTTTGATAGGTGCCGTAAACGCCGGAGTATCTGTTTTTGATGCTGATAGTCAAAAATTTTGGAAAATAAATAGTATCCCTTCTGTTACTCCAACAAGTTTTATTAAGGATAAAGAAAACAATTTATGGATTGGCAGCGAAAGCAGCGGACTTTTTGTTTATAATGGTGATACAGTTAGTCAAAACATTACCGCTCAAAACGGCATACTTTCGAACCTGGTCAAACTTCTTGCAGTCGATAATGAATATAATATTTATATCGGCACTAACAAAGGCCTGAACAAATACGATTATACAACTAAAAAGTTTTTAGCGTATACCTTAAAAGACGGATTTATTGGAATTGAAACCAACTATCATGCTTCAGTATTAGATTCGGAGGGAAAAATCTGGTTTGGCACAGTAAAAGGCCTTACACGCTATAACCCGGAAACAGATATCGCAGAGTTAGTAGAACCGCCTATTCTTATTACATCAATGATGGTTGGTTCAGATATAGTAGAAATGAAAGCCGGTTTAAAGCTCCGGTATTTTGAGAATTCCATCCGTTTTGATTATAAATGTATCAGCATTTCAAATCCTGATGCAATTTTATACCGCTATATGCTTGAAGGAAACGATAGTGACTGGCAGATGCCCACAACAGAAGCATCTGCTAAATACGATCGTCTGCCACCCGGTAAATATACCTTTAAGGTAAAGGCCAAAAATAACCTGGAAATCTGGAATAACGAACCAAAAACCTATACCTTCCAAATCGATAAACCGTTTTATCAAAAATGGTACTTTGTTATCTCTATATTTACTTTAACATTAACAATTATTTTTCTTGTAATTAAAAGGCGGGAGCAGCAATTATTAAAAGAAAAAAGAAACCTGGAAGAAAAGGTTACAGAACGAACCGCAGCTTTATCAAAAGCCAACCTTGAACTTGAAAAACGCAATAAAGATGTTACAGACAGTATCCGGTATGCCAAAAGAATACAATTTGCCATACTTCCGCCGGATATTCCTTTTAATAACAGTATAGTATTTTTTAAACCAAAAGATATAGTAAGCGGAGATTTTTACTGGAGTGTAGTTCATAATCAGAAAGAATTTATTGCCGCAGTGGATTGCACAGGCCATGGGGTCCCCGGGGCATTTATGTCGTTTATCGGATATAATTCCCTGAATAAAATTGTAAAAGAACTTAATATCACCCAGCCTGCGGCCATATTAAACCAACTAAATGATGAAGTTGCCACAACATTGCATCAGAAAGGAAAAGATATTGTAAATGATGGTATGGATATCGCTATGGTGAGTTTTGACAGAAAAACAAGGGAACTTGAATATTCAGGAGCTTTTAATCCGCTGTATTTAATCCGGAACGATGAACTTATTGAAACTAAAGCCAATCGTTTTTCCATCGGTCGCTCCACAGAGCGGAATAACGAATTTACAAATCACAGTATAAAAATAAAGTCCGGTGATGTGATTTATATTTTTAGCGATGGATATGCTGATCAGTTTGGTGGACCGGATAACAAAAAATTTAAAACTTATAATTTAAAAGAGTTGTTTTTGAAAATCCATAAAAAACCAATGAATGAACAACTCGAAATTCTTGAATCAACATTTTTTCAATGGATGGGGGAAAATGATCAGATCGATGATATCCTGATTATAGGAAGAAAATTCTAACCTGATGATGATTAGCTCACATTGGAAAGAATAACAGGTTTCGCCATTTTTTTTGCCGTATTATAAATTCCATCAGCATCTAATCCGCATTCTCTGTATAATTCTTTTTGTGTGCCCTGTTCAATAAATTTGTCGGGAATTGCCATACGTTTTAATTCAGCCATATAGCTGTTATCGCACATAAATTCTGCTACAGCGCTGCCAAATCCGCCAATGTTTGTTCCGTCTTCCAGTGTAATAATGTGTTTAAAGCTTTTAAATATGGTATGCAATATACTTTCATCAAGAGGTTTTACAAAGCGCATATCATAATGCGCAACACTGATATTATCCTGCTCCAGCTTTTGTATTGCTTCTGTGGCTGAATTTCCAATATGCCCTATAGACAAAATAGCAATATCTGTTCCGGATTTTAACTGCCTTCCCTGACCAATTTGAATTTCTTTAAACGGTCGTTTCCAGTCTGTCATTACTCCTCTACCCCTGGGATACCGGATAACAAACGGGCCATAATTACCCAGTTGGGCAGTGTACATAAGGTTACGTAATTCTTCCTCATTCATCGGAGCAGAAACAATTATATTCGGAACAGACCGCATAAAAGCCAAATCGTAAGCACCATGGTGTGTTGCTCCGTCAGCTCCAACCAAACCGGCACGATCTAAACAAAAGACCACATTTAAATTCTGAATGGCCACATCGTGGATTACCTGATCGTATGCGCGCTGTGCAAATGATGAATAAATATTACAAAATGGAATAAGGCCCTGGGTAGCAAGTCCGGCCGAAAAAGTAACCGCATGTTGTTCAGCAATTCCAACATCAAATGTCCGTTCGGGCATTACATCCATCATAATTTTTAGTGAGGAACCACTGGGCATTGCCGGTGTGATGCCGAGAATTTTATCATTATTTTGTGCAAGTTCAAGCAGGGTATATCCAAACACATCCTGATACAGGGGGGGGTGTGGTTTATCTTTATTCACATGAAGAATCTCACCGGTATCTTTATTAAATAAGCCGGGGGCATGAAATTCAGTTTGATTTAATTCAGCCTGTTTAAATCCTTTGCCTTTTTTTGTAAGGATATGCAGCAGTTTTGGACCTTTGATTCCTTTAAGGTCTTCCATTAATTTTGCCATATGAACCACATCATGCCCGTCAACAGGCCCAAAATAGCGGAAATTCATTGCTTCAAACAAATTGCTGTTTTTTAACAATGCTGCTTTTAGCCCGTTTTCCAGTTTTTGAATATAATCACGCGAATGAGGGGCAATTTTATTAATCTTTCCCAGCAATTTCCACAAGTCTTCCTTTACCCTGTTATAAGTTTTTGAAGTAGTAATATCTACAAGATATTCCTTAAGGGCCCCAACATTTGGATCAATGGCCATATTGTTATCGTTTAAAATAACCAGGATATCCGTTTTTTCAATACCGGCATTGTTCATACCTTCAAAAGCCAATCCGCCGGTTAATGATCCGTCTCCAATAACTGCAATTACATTACGGTCTATGCCCTTTTGCTTATCTGCAACGGCAATACCTAATGCCGCAGAAATGGATGTGGAAGAATGCCCCACACCAAAAGCATCGTACTCACTTTCGCTCATCTTGGGAAATCCACTAATACCTTTGTATTTACGATTGGTATGAAAAACTTCTCTTCTTCCTGTAAGTATTTTATGCCCATAGGCCTGGTGCCCTACATCCCATACAATTTTATCGAAAGGTGTGTTATATACATAATGGAGTGCTACGGTAAGCTCAACAACGCCCAAACTGGCGCCTAAATGACCTGGATTTAACGAAACCGCATCAATAATGAATTGTCGCAATTCATTACTAACCTGAACCAATTCCTCTATTTTTAATTTCTTTAAATCCGCAGGATAATTAATTTTCTCTAATATTTCGTACCTATTATGCGACATTCAGAATATCTGATAATTTGGCCGACAAAGTTAATAATTATTATTCAGAATGTTTGAGATAATATCCTTCTTGTTGTAAATTCAACACATAAATTACAATAAATAATATAATTTTTAGGTTAACATATAAAACCGTAAGATATGATCCTTTCAAACATAAAAACAAGCCTTTGTATACTTTTCCTTTTGTTGATTTTTTCCTGTGCCCCTCCACGGCAGTTTAATGAACTTCGGATTGAGAATGATGATTGTCAGAAAGAACGGGAGATGCTGAAAAGCAAAAACGAAAAACTATCTGTTGAAAATACCGAGTTACTTTCTAAAATCGAGGTTTTGGATAAAAATAGATCCAAATGGTCAAAAGACAGTATACGAAGAATTGAAGAATACAATCAGATCAGGCGTGATTTTGAAAACCTGAACACCCGGTACTATGATCTGAAAAAAACCCAGGAGTCTCTGATTGAAGGCAGTTCGAGTGAAACACGAAAACTTCTTCAACAATTGCAGGCTACCCAGGACGATTTATATAAAAAAGAAGATGAATTGAATAAATTTTCACATAAAATTGATAAAGATAAAAAAGACCTGCAGGGATTAAAGATGGAATTAGAATCCCGAAACCGGAGACTCGTTGAACTGGAAAATGTATTAACCCGAAAAGACTCTGCTGTAAATGCTTTGAAGAAAAAAGTTTCAACGGCATTGCTGGGTTTTGAAGGGCAGGGGTTATCCGTAACGCAAAAAAACGGAAAAGTTTATGTATCGCTTGAAGAAAAATTATTATTCCAGAGCGGCAGCACACAAGTGGATGCCAAAGGTGTAAACGCACTTAAAAAACTTGCAACAGTGCTGGAACAAAACCCTGATATCAACATTATGATCGAAGGCCATACTGATGATGTCCCGGTAATACAAGGATCGAGATTTAAAGATAACTGGGACCTCAGTGTGCAAAGAGCTACTTCTATTGTTAGAATATTGTTAGACAACACTACTATAAAACCCGACCGATTAACTGCATCAGGAAGGGGCGAATTTATGCCTGTGGATGCGCGACAAACCCCGGAAGCAAGACAGAAAAACCGAAGGACAGAAATCATCCTTACTCCAAAACTCGACGAATTGTTTCAGATTCTGGATAGCAATTGATTCGATATAAAATAGTTATATTTATATTGTAAATTTCAGGAATCTCCTTATGTCACAAGTAAATTTGGAATCAGATATTAAAGTTCGGAATTTATCCAGAATCTATTCTAAAGCGTCAATAACCATACCTGCCATTCATGATGTAACATTCGATATTAAAAAAGGAGAATTTGTATCTATCGTTGGAAAATCGGGATCAGGTAAATCTACACTTTTAAATCTAATCGCTGGTTTGGACAAACCTACCTCCGGAACCATTATATTTGAAGGAAATGATATGGCAAAAATGAGCCGTTATAAACTCGCATTGCACAGAAGATTTTCGGTAGGTATGATATTCCAGTCTTTTAATCTTATTCCATCGCGATCGGCTATAGAAAATATTATACTGGCTCTCGCTTTTGGAGGAATTCCCCGAAAGGAAAGAAAATCAATAGCCGTTAGTTTACTAAAGTCGGTAGGACTTGATCACAGATTACACCATCTTCCCAATGAATTATCGGGGGGTGAGGCACAACGGGTAGCCATTGCCAGAGCGTTGGCCAATAATCCTGAAGTTATTCTTGCAGATGAACCTACCGGCAATCTTGATAGTATTACTTCAAAAGAAATAATGGATATGCTTATAAAACTAAATAAAGAGCACCAAATTACGATATTGATGGTAACCCATGACAAAGAAACAGCCGAAACCTGCTCCGATAAAATTATCAGATTAAAAGACGGAAGCATTATCCGGACATTAAACTAATAAAAAATTCATGACATTCCTGGATATAACACAAATAGGATTCAGTAATCTCTGGAAAACCAGGCTTCGGACTGCACTTACTATTTTAGGTGTGGTTATCGGAATCGGCGCACTTACATCAATGGTATCTTTTGGCACCGGCATGCAAAAAAATATAACCGATGCTTTTAAAAAGAACGATCTGTTTACCAGCATGAATGTAACCCCTGGAAAGATTAACCTGGAATCAATTCAGGAGGGCGACCTATCGGGTTTAAGTGACTTAACCAAAGAAAAACCATTCCCCTTAACCGATTCAATACTTGAAGTGATCAGGGCCATTCCTGAAGTAGAGATAGCGTTCCCGGAAGAAACTTTTGCGGCAAGAATTCAATTCAAACAAGAAGAATTAAACACTAATGTCAGGATTTTTCCGACAGCTATGCAGTATTACAGTCCTTTTAATAATTTGCTGGCCGGACAGTTTTATTCCTCTGACAGTACCCGGGCGGTTGTTGTATCGTGGGAAACACTTAAAAATCTTGGGATATATGTAGAAGATCCAACATATGAATTCCATTTTACTCATGAGGATTCATTAAAAGGAGCCACAATAATTTCTCCCGACTCTGTGCTCGGAAAAAAGATTCAGATTATTACTGCATCAATAAATCCTAATATTATCCGTAATCCTTTTGGTTTTCTTATGGGGAATCGTTTGGATCCTTTTGGTGAACATACCGAAGAGTTTGAAATTATCGGGATTACCAGAAGATATGATGATTTTAACGTCAACCGTTTCAGGGCCGGAATTTACATGCCTGTGGTTACAGCAAAAAATATTCCCAGGCTTAATTTTTCGAGTGTATGGGATATTCTCGACTCAAATAAAAAAGATGGAACCTTTAGTTCGATATATGTGCGTGTAAAAGAAATTAATGCAATGACAAAGGTCAGAGAACAAATTGAAGCCATGGGGGCAGGAGTATTTTCTATAGCAGACCAGTTAAAAGAAATCAAAAGAGGATTTCTGATAATGGATAGTCTGCTAGGGGCAATTGGATCGGTAGCGTTAATAATTGCAGCCTTGGGGATTATTAATACCATGCTTATGTCTATTTTGGAGCGAACAAGGGAAATTGGTATTATGAAAGCTATTGGCGGTAGCGAAAATGAAATTAAACTCATCTTTTTTGTTGAAGCAGCTTTTATCGGATTTATAGGAGCAATTTTTGGTCTTGGGCTGGGTTGGCTGGTAACCCGGATTGCCAATCAGATTATTAATGCCCAGCTTATACCTATGGGGCAAATACCGGTCGATTTATTCTATTTCCCCCTTTGGCTGATATTTGGAGCAATGGTTTTTTCGATTGTTATCAGCCTCGCTGCCGGATTATATCCAGCTATCCGGGCAGCACGCATTGACCCGGTAAGAGCGTTAAGACATGATTAAATAAAAAAAGCAGCGTTAAGCTGCCTTTTCAAATTTAAACGGTCATTATATCCTTTTCCTTAGCCTCTAATACTTTTTCTATTTTTTCAGAATAGGTTTTGGTTATTTCCTGAATATCATTTTCAGCAATTTTAGCCAGATCTTCGGATAAACCATCTTTTTGCATCCTTTTAATTTCATCGTTCGCGGCATGCCGTGCATTCCGTATACTCACCCGTGTGATTTCCGCCATACCCCTGATTTGTTTAACCAGATTTTTTCTTCTTTCTTCAGTTAATATGGGAACAATAATACGAATTACTTCCCCATTATTTGCGGGGTTTAATCCAATATTGGCCTGCATAATTGCCTTTTCAATAGGCTCAATCATATTTTTTTCCCAGGGCTGAACCATAATTGTTTTGGCATCCGGAGTATTGATATTCGATACCTGATTTAAAGGAGTAACAACGCCATAATAATCAACTGAAATACCATCCAGCATACTCGGAGAAGCTTTCCCGGCACGAACCCTTACCAGTTCTTCTTCAAAATGCTGAATAGCTTTATCCATTTTTTCTTCTGTTAACTCAAAATTCAATTGAACTTCTTCTTCCATAAATTGAAATTTATTGGGTTACAAAACAAATTTAAAAAAATATATAGATTTTTAATATGTTAAATTAAGTATTAGTTTCCAACAATTGTTCCTATTTTTTCACCCATAACCAGTCTTTTCAAATTTCCCTTCTTGTTCATATTAAAAACTACAACAGGCAGATTATTCTCACTGCACATGGTGAAGGCTGTTAAATCCATAATTTTTAATCCTTTATTGTATGCTTCTTCAAAAGAGATCGTATCAAATTTTATAGCATTTTTATTCTTTTCCGGGTCTTCGTTATATACGCCATCCACGCGTGTGCCTTTTAATACAGCATTAGCCTCAATTTCAACTCCTCTCAGGGCTGCTGCAGTATCCGTTGTAAAATACGGATTACCTGTACCAAAAGTAAATATAGTTGCAAATCCTTCTTTCATGGCATGCAATACTTGTGGTTTATTGTATCGAATGCCAACCGGTTCCATATTTATGGCAGTAAACAAGGCTGCTTTCCCTCCAATGCGTTCAAATTCCGACTGAATTGCTAATCCGTTTATTACAGTGGCCAGCATTCCCATATAATCCCCCTTTACCCTGTCGATACCGGTTTCTATACCGGATGCACCTCTGAAAATATTCCCTCCGCCAATTACAATGCCAACTTCCACCCCCAGTTGAATGACTTCTTGTATTTCAGATACATAATCATAAAGCCGTGATCCGTCGATACCGTGATCGTTATTGCCCATTAGGGCTTCACCGCTTAGTTTTAATAGAATTCTTTTATACTGTAACATGATTCACTTACTTTTGAGAAAAGTACTGCTTTTTATTTCGATATACAAAATAAAAAAAAGAGAACCAAAATTGATCCTCTTTAAAATATAAGGTTTAGATATCTTACAGATTTAAATTATATCTCAAGAATCCGGTAACTTTTAGATCTTTATTAACTTCCTGAAGGTATTGCCGAACAGATTTTTTACTGTCTTTTGTAAAATCCTGATTTAATAAAGTACTTTCTTTAAAGAATTTTTTTAGTTTCCCTTCAGCAATTTTATCCAGCATATTCTCAGGTTTACCTTCAGCTCTTGCCTGTTCTTTACCAATCTCTTTTTCTTTTTCAATAATATCCTGCGAAACGGAAGATTCATCAACAGCAACCGGGCTCATTGCGGCAATCTGCATAGCAATATCCTTTCCAACCTGAGTATCTACCTTCATACTAAATCCAACCAAAGTTGCCAGTTTGTTTCCCGGGTGGATGTAGGCAATAACCTGAGCAGCTTCAATTTTATCAAAATAGGCTAATTCAAGTTTTTCACCAATAATACCCACTTGTTCAATAACCTTGTCACCCACTGTTTTACCATCAAAAGATACGTTTTTAAGCGCATCCAAATCTGCTGGTTTGTTAGATAATGCCAGGTCGAGAATTGATGAGGCAAAATTTATATAATCCTCATTCTTTGCAACAAAATCAGTCTCACAATTCAGAGTGATCATAGCACCGTACGTTCCATCTTCTGTAACTTTCGCCAATACCACTCCTTCAGAAGCTTCCCTGTCTGCACGTTTATTTGCAATTGCCTGACCTTTTTTGCGAATAATTTCAATTGCTTTATCAAAATTTCCATCGGCTTCCTGCAGAGCTTTTTTACAGTCCATCATGCCTGCGCCGGTGGTTTTTCTTAGTTTGCTAACATCTGCAGCAGAAATTTGTGCCATTTTAATACTTTCTGTTTATATAATAAATTAATATTTAAATCGGTTACTTTTTAGCCGGAGCTTTTTTTGCGGCTGTTTTTTTTGCGGGAATTTTGTCATCTACTTCCTCGTCATCATCTACAGAATATTTTTTAGTAGCGACTCCCTCATCTCCTTCTTCTTCATCTTCTTCCTCATCATCATAATCATCCTCTTTGCCTTTTGCTTTTCTGGCTTTTGGTTGGTCTTTATCGCCCCCTTCTTTTTCTTTTTCAGTTTTCCGTTCGCTCAGTCCTTCCTGAATTGCACCGCATACAATATCGATAATCAAAGAGATTGATTTGGATGCATCATCATTTGCAGGAATAGGAAAATCGACCAGATTCGGATTTGAATTTGTATCAACTATAGCAAACACCGGAATATTTAAGCGGTTAGCTTCTCTAACAGAAATATATTCCTTTGAAATATCTATTACAAACATGGCAGCAGGCAATCTTGTAAGATCTGCAATACTCCCCAGGTTTTTTTCCAGTTTAGCACGTTGTCTTGTAATCTGTAGCCGTTCTCTTTTTGACATATTTTCAAATGTACCATCAGTAGCCATTTTATCAATAGAAGTCATCTTTTTAACAGCTTTCCTGATTGTGGGAAAATTTGTTAACATACCACCCGGCCAGCGTTCTGTAACGAAAGGCATATTTATTTGTTTTACTTTTTCAGCTACAATATCTTTTGCCTGCTTTTTAGTAGCAACAAATAAAATTTTTCTTCCCGATTTTGCTATTTGTTTTAAAGCAGCTGCTGCTTCGTCAATTTTTACTGCGGTCTTTTGAAGATCAATGATGTGAATCCCATTGCGTTCCATAAAAATATACGGAGCCATAGCCGGATTCCATTTCCTTTTGAGGTGACCAAAATGTACACCTGCATCTAATAATTCATTAAAATTTGTTCGTGGCATATTTATTTATTGTTTACGTTCTGATTTGTCAACTATTAAGTAGTTCCAAATACCTGGAAGTCTTAACAGTTTAGATACTAAACAAAGGTTATATTTCCTATCGCTTACTAAACTGAAATCTTTTCCTTGCTTTTGGCTGACCCGGTTTTTTCCGCTCTACTTCACGGGGATCACGGGTAAGAAGCTTTTGTGCTTTTAGTTTTTCTTTATTTTCAGGATCAATTTTTACCATTGCCCTTGCAATAGCCAGCCGAAGTGCTTCTGCCTGACCTTTAGTACCGCCCCCATAAAGGTTGGCTTTAATATCATATTGATCTTCTGCTGCAACAACTTGAAGCGGTTGCTTTACAATATATTGGAATTGTTCAAGAGGAAAATATTCTTTATAATCTTTGTGATTTACGGTAATTTTTCCTTTCCCTTCGCTAATATAAACCCTGGCAACTGCCGTTTTTCTCCTGCCTAATGAATTAATAATTTCCATAATAATTACTTAACGCTGTTAAAATTAAGTTCTTTTGGTTGTTGAGCTTCATGAGGATGTTCGGCACCAACATAAATATATAAATTTTTACTTATCGCATTTCCCAAACGACTTTTCGGTAACATGCCTTTTATTGCATGTTCTAAAACTCTGGTCGGGTCTTTCTTAAGCATTTCAGCCGGAGTGGTTATCTTTTGTCCTCCCGGATATCCTGAATGGCTAAAATGCTGACGATCTGTCCATTTTTTACCAGTTAACCTGATTTTTTCAGCATTAATAATGATCACATTATCACCACAGTCAACATGGGGGGTAAAATCAGGTTTATTCTTCCCGCGAATAATTTTGGCTACTTCTGAAGATAATCTTCCCAGCACCTGGTTTGTTGCGTCTATCACATACCACTCTTTCTTAACTGTAGCCTTATTTGCCGACTTTGTTTTATATTTTAAAGTATCCACTTTAATTAATCCGTTTATTTATAAATTATAATTATTTCAAACATCCTGAAAAATGTGGAGTGCAAAAATACAATTATTTTTAATAATACAACAAATTTCCAGGTATTTTATTAATTATTTCAATACTAAATAGTTTAACTCCGATATTGCACAATTTCCCGGCATACGTGGAAAACAAAATTGCTAAAAGTGTTTGTTATTCTATTGCATATTGCAATATATTATACAATATGTAATAAAATATTTTATCTGCGGTTGTAAACTAATGCTTAAATTAATTCGATTTTAGAATATTTTCTTTTTCTATTTTTGTCTGAAATAATACTATATAAATAGTTTTTTAGTGAAAAGACTGGATACAGATTTTTTTATACGGGATGTTCTTGAAGTTGCTCCTGATTTATTGGGTAAACAAATTCACCTGCACAACGGGGAAAACCATAGAATATTCAGAATAAATGAAGTGGAAGCATACAGGGGTATGGAAGATCTTGCCTGCCATGCCAGTAAAGGAAAGACCAACCGCACAGAAATAATGTTTCACAGAGGCGGATACATATATGTATATTTAATATACGGCATGTATTGGATGCTTAATTTTGTTTCGGGTCCGGACAATATTCCCCAGGCAGTGCTAATAAGGGGAGTGGAAGAATTTAACGGTCCCGGAAAACTCACCCGGGCAATGGGCATTGATAAATCGTATTATGGAGAAGACTTAACAACCTCGGAACGAATATGGGTAAGTGATGCTAAACCTGTAAAAAAATATAACATGGGTTCCCGGATAGGTGTAGATTATGCTGGCGAAATCTGGAAAAATAAACCCTGGAGATATTATTATTAAAGTCATTGATTTTAGGTATTGCTGTTTTTTTTTATTCAATAAAATTCTCGTTATTTGTTTTGCTCATTAATCATATAAAAATGAAACGATTTCAATTATTAAATACCCTTGTTGGCTGGGTTGTATTTATTATTGCAAGCATTGTTTATTTATCTACAATTGAGCCAACCGCCAGTTTTTGGGATTGTGGAGAATTTATTGCATCAGCATTCAAACTCGAAGTGGGACATCCTCCCGGAGCGCCATTTTTTATGATCCTTGCCCGTTTTTTTACAATTTTTGCAAGAAACGATGTCACCAGTGTGGCAAAAATGGTAAATTCGTTATCTGCGCTGGCAAGTGCTTTTACTATTTTATTCCTGTTTTGGACCATCACTCATCTTGCCAAAAAATTTGTATCCCAATCCGAAAATCAAATATCATCAGCTGCCATAATTTTAATTTTGGGTAGTGGTGTGATCGGATCGCTGGCATATACTTTTTCAGACAGCTTTTGGTTTTCGGCCGTTGAAGGTGAAGTTTATGCCACCTCATCATTATTTACAGCCTTAGTTTTCTGGGCGATATTAAAATGGGAAAATATTGCGGATAAAAAATTTGCCAACAGGTGGCTTATACTTATTGCTTACCTTATGGGCCTTTCCATTGGCGTACATTTATTAAACCTCTTGGCAATTCCTGCCATTGTACTGGTATACTATTTCAGAAAATATAAATCCGATACAAAGGGAGTACTTAAAGCGCTTTTTGTTTCAGCAGTAATACTTGGCGGTATAATGTACGTTATTATTCCCGGTGTAGTTAAATTAGCCGAGGTATTTGAACGCTTATTTGTAAACGGGTTCCATTTACCCTATAATTCAGGAGTTATATTCTATTTAGTTCTCCTGTTAACCGGAATAACCTGGGGAATTTATTACACCTATCGAAAAAAAATAGCACTTGCCAATACAATTATTGTGTCTATAACCGTAATTTTAATTGGTTATTCTAGCTATGCCACTATTGTTATCCGATCTAAGGCCAATCCACCTATGGACCAGAATAATCCGGAAAACCTGTTTAATCTGTTATCGTATCTTAATCGTGAACAATATGGGGACAGACCACTGATTTACGGACAATATTTTAATGCACCGGTAATAGACAGCAAAGACGGAAAACCAATTTATTATGCCTCAGAAGGTAAATATAAAATAGCGTATCGTAAACCAAAATATAACTATGATAAAAACTATCTGACCCTTTTCCCAAGAATGTACAGCCCGGATAACCAGCATATTGAAGCATATATCGAATGGGCAAAACTTAGGGAGAATGAACTTTATAATCCAAGGTTAGATAATAATGGAAATGTTTTACGCGATAATCAAAATAACATTGTATACGATTATTCAAGTCCGAAAAGAACTCCTGGATTTATTGCAAACCTGAGGTTTTTCTTCCGGTATCAGTTGAACCATATGTACATCCGGTATTTTATGTGGAATTTTGCCGGTCGTCAGAATGATATACAGGGACATAGTAAGTTTGAAATTAATAAAGGTAACTGGCTGAGTGGCGTAAAGTTCATTGACGAAGCACGTTTGGGAAATCAGGAGAATCTGCCGAGAATATTATTGGAAAATAAAGGAAGGAACATCTATTTTATGTTGCCGCTTTTATTGGGATTATTTGGAATTTTTTCACAATTTAAAAGCGATAATAAAAATTTCTGGGTAGTTGCTGCTTTATTTCTGCTTACCGGATTTGCAATTGTAATTTATCTAAACCAGTATCCTTTCCAGCCCAGGGAAAGAGATTATGCATATTCGGGCTCATTTTATGCTTTTGCCATCTGGATTGGTTTGGGTGTGGCTGCTTTATTTAAGGCAGCTACCGAAATTACCTGGCGCACCATTTATACGAAAGGATTGTATGCCGGTATTATTGTTTTTGTAATACTGATCCTGGATATGATTATTACCAAAACTCTGGGCCTTTCCTTGTCTCTTATCTATCTGGGAGGTCTTTCGATAATAGTAATAATTATCATGAAATTATCAGGAATCTTAATAAAAAACCACGTTTTAATAGCTTTGTTGGCAATAATCCTATCACTGCCGGTACCGTTTCTTATGGCTACCGAAAACTGGGACGATCATGACCGGTCTGACCGGTATGTGGCAAGGGATATTGCCTATGATTATCTTAATTCATGTGCGCCGGATGCTATATTATATACCAATGGAGATAATGATACATTCCCATTGTGGTATATTCAGGAAGTGGAAGGTGTTCGTACCGATGTTAGGGTAGTAAATTTAAGCTACCTTGGTGCAGATTGGTATATCGAACAAATGGAACGGAAAGCTTACGATTCTGATCCTTTACCAATGAATTTAACCAGGGAGGATTACATGCAGGGAAAACTGGAATATGTAGCCCTGGTGCCTGATGATCGTATTAAAAATTTTGTAGATGTAAAAGTCGCCCTGGAATTTCTTGCTGACGATGATCCACGGACCAAACATATTCCAAATTACCGGGAAAGAATAGAATATATACCAACCCGTAATTTCAGTATTCCGGCAGATTCAGCAATTATTATGGAAACCCATGCAGTACGCAGAGAACTGGCAAGTTTACTGGTGCCTTCAGTAGAATGGACCATTAATAAAAACTATATTACAAAAAGTAATATTATGGTTCTTGATATGCTGTCTGCCAGCAATTGGGAACGGCCTGTATATTTTGCCATTACAGTATCCAGCGATAACTATTTAAATCTTGAAGAATATTTCCAGGTACAGGGACTGGCATACAGAGTAGTACCCATAAAATATGAACCCAGGGGATATAACCGTGGAGGTATAGATACCGAAATTACATACGATAACATGATCAATAAATTCCGATGGGGAGGAATAGATAATCCTAATGTTTATCTCGATGAAAATATTACCCGGATGTTATCGAATATCAGAAACAGTTTTGCACAACTTGCAGAATCCTTAATTGAAGAAAACAAAATGGATTCTGCAGCAGTTGTTCTTGACAGGTGCACTGAATTGATCCCTGATCAAATTCTACCGTATAATATTTTTATGCTGCCCATTATAGAAAGCTATTTTAAAGCAGGACAAATTGAAAAAGGAAAAGAAATGGCACAGATACTTGCCCGAAATACCTATAATGAACTGGATTATTATGTGAGTTTAACCGGTGAATTTGAAAGTTACCTTACATATGAAAAAAGTCTGAATATGCACGTTTTACGTGAACTGCTTCAATATTCCGGGGATAATAACCTTGAGGAATTAAGAAGTGAATTTGAAGAAAAGTTTCATCAGTATGCGCTTGCATTAAATTTTTACGCACAGTAATTCATGATACCCTCACGCACACCTATATTTCTTAAAAAGTTATATTATAGTCTTATATGGAATATTCCGAATAAAAATAATGAAATTTACCTGACATTCGATGATGGCCCGACACCTGAAATTACACCCGAGGTGCTAGCGATTCTAAAACAATATAAAGCAAAAGCTACTTTTTTTTGTATCGGAAAAAATGCGGAACAACATCCTGAAATATATAAACAAATACAAGATTCCGGACATACAATCGGAAATCATACTTACTCCCATTTAAAGGGCTGGAAAACCAAAAATCAAGAATATTTTAATGATATTAAACATGCTCAGTCTGTTATTCCTTCAGTATTATTTCGCCCACCTTATGGGAAAATTAAACGTTCGCAGTTAAAAAAACTCATAAATTTTTATAAAATAATCATGTGGGATGTATTGAGTCAGGATTATGATGCAAATATTTCAAATGAAAAATGCCTGCAAAATGTAATTCAGAATACCCGTTCGGGATCAATAATTGTATTTCACGATTCGGTTAAAGCCTCAGAAAGAATGTTGTATGCTTTACCAAAAGTGCTGGAATATTTTTCAGAAAAGAATTTTGTTTTTAATAAAATCGGGTAATCAGATAACTTTGTTTATCTACAAGTTTTTCAATCTGTAACGTACAAGACCGAAAATAATTTTAGCTTTTAAAAATTATGGTAGTTTTGTTTAATGCCAGTACTGTAAAAATCGGTGGCGGACTTTCCGTCGCACTAAATTTTCTATATGCTTTCAGAAAACCTGAAAATTGGTCAAAAGTAATTTTGGTGGCTCCAGCAGGCTGTGGTTACGAATCTGTAATTAATAATCAAATTCTTTTTTACCCTTTAACCAGCTTTCAGCTAAAAAAAATATTCCGCATTTTTATTGAAAAATACCGGATACCTAAAATCATTTCAAAACACAATGCAGACCTTGTCTTTAATTTGGGAAACCTTCCATTGCCCTTACATATTAAACAAGCAATATTATTTGATAATCCTTTTGTAACAGCTTCAAGTCTAAAAAATCTGAATTTGTCTCTCAATAATCTGATTCAGCATAAGATTAGAAATTTTATATTTTCAAATAGATTGCGGTTTACAGAGTTGATTTTTTCTCAAACAAGATTGCAAAAAGAGTTACTTGAGCGCAAATTTTCTAATATTCCAAAGATTGTAATTATTCCGAATACTTATTCTATACTAAAAAAAGAAACACTTTCATCCAGACAGTTTAATATTGATCGTTCCAAAACTAATTTACTTGCATTCAGCTGGTATTACCCGCATAAAAATCTAGAAATATTATATGATGTAGCCTTACTTTTTAAAGCGAAAAATTTAAGCTATAAGATTTACTTAACTATCGATAATTCTCAGGGAAAAAAAGCCCGGAAATTAATTCAAAAAATAAATCATCCTGAAATAAAACCCTACATAGAAAACCTGGGGAAAATTGATTCTTTTAATCTCGAACAGTTTTATACCCGGTTTAATGGAGTTATCTTACCCTCCATACTTGAATCAAATTCTTCGGTTTATGCAGAAGCTATTAAATTTAACGTACCCTTGTTTGTTTCAAATTTTAATTTTGCCCGCGAGATTTGCATTGATCATGCAAATTATTTTAATCCATATTCTGCAAATTCAATATATAAAAGTTTAGTAAATAAATTTGAGAACCCTGAAAACGTCTATAACAAAAATCCTACAGCAGGACACGAAAGAAAAAAATTCCCCTCGTGGTATGAGCTTGCAGAAAAAATTGTTGGGGAATTAAACACACTGGGAGGCAACAATGAATCCTGAAGTTAGTATTATAATGCCTGTCTTTAATTCTGAACAATATACAGCGGATGCTATAAAATCTGTTTTACAGCAGGTATTCACGAATTTTGAATTTATCATTATTAACGATGCTTCTACAGATAAAACTCTTCAAATAATAAATCACTATTCATCTGTTGATAACAGAATAAAAATTATAACAAATCCGGAAAACCTGGGCATTGTTAAATCTTTAAACATCGGTTTACAATCAGCACTGGGGAATTATATTGCCCGTATAGATTCCGACGACCTTTGGCATAAAAATAAGTTGGGAAAACAAATCAGCTATTTTAAAAATAATGCCAATCTGTTTTTGCTGGGCACAGCCAAGGTGTTAATAGATAAATTCGGTAATCCCCGAACATCAGAAGAAAAACAATTCTTTTTATATGATGATATTAAAAAGCAAATAGGCCGAGGAAATTTATTTTGTCATTCATCAGTCGTTTTTAAACGTGAGGTAATTAATGATATCGGGTACTACAATGAGAAATATAAAAATTCAGAAGATTATGAATACTGGCTGAGAATACTTTCAAAAAAAAGAGGTGAAATACTGCCTGAACCGCTTACATACTATAGAATTCATATCAACATGATATCAATCAGAAAAAGAAAAGAACAGTTTAAGTATGTAATCAAAGCCAAATTGAATGCAATAATTAAAATGGGGTACCCCATTTCCGGGATTTTCTTTATAGTTAAAGATTTATGGCCCCTGTTGATTCCCGATTTTCTTATCCGGATAAAAAAATACCTCTGGAATTTTTTAATACCTGTCAAGTCCGATAAAGATTCTCAGCTTGAAGTATAAAATCAGCAAATTTTTTACAATGCTATTGACTTTAGGATTTGTTAATTGATATTCATCTGAATGTAACTTTTGAAGCGCATATTGCTCAATAATTTTTACCAGTACCGGTTTGAGCTTCTGTTTCCAGAAATAAATCTTTGAGCTATCCGGTGGTCTTAAAATATTTTGATGCATTTTTTTATCTTCAGGAGATAACAAATTATAAAGCTTCCCTTGTTCTGACCATTCTTCGGTAGTATCCGAAATTCCAATAAATAAACATATTTTATAAATGGTAGATTCAAAATCCTTTATTAAATTTTTGTAAGAAAGTAATAAAAAATCCGATGACTTATTGTATCGGTTCGCATACTCAAGAAAATTCAGCCATGTGTATGTAAGAATTAAGGGATTCCTTGAAAAGGAAAATTGAGGGAAATTTTTTAATATTTGTGTTCCAGAAAAAAAAACAGCTCTTGGATCTCTTATTAATCCAATACAAAAAATCTCTACGCCATTCTTAGACAATTTTTGCCGGTTTTGAAATATTGATAATAAATTTCGCTGCTTAAATACCCAGATGGATTCATTATGTCCATTTACAATAGCATAGGCCTTCAACATTTCCAGGAAAAAATCAAAATTGGTTATAGTTTGAGTATTGGCTCTTTCTAATAATTCCTGTACCGGCCAATATTTTAACTGATGATGCGTTTTTAAATCTTCATAAATTCTTCGCAATTTAGACCCGGATAGCTCAAAGCGGTCAAACGGATGGTGTAAAAGCATCCCGCTGAGATATCCTGCCTCAGGAAACACAAATATTTGTTTATGCCTGCTTAACTGGTAAGTCAATAAAGTTGATCCCGACCGGTCGATATATGTAATTAATATAAGTTTCACAAGGGATAGTTGTACAATTGAATCTGCTCAAGATTATGGTCTCTGATTAATTTCCGGTTCGTTTCAGAAAAATATTGAGTAAGAATATTCAGGTTTTTTTCTCCCAAAAATTCTTTATGGTCGGTTTCTTTTTTAATAAAACTAAGTGAATTCATTTTTTCGAACAGCAGGGATGAAAATTGGTACCATAAAGGAATATGAAGCAAATATTTTTTATTTCTACAACTGGGATGCCCCATATTCATTTGATATTTTGTAAGAAAATTGCAATATCGTTTAAATTTTAAAAGCGAAGGAGATAAAATTCTATTCACCTTTTTAAAACTTAACTCATTTGACGATATCTCAAAATTGTTATTAGCACTGAATTGTTCTGTAAATTCCAGTGGATTTTTCTGAAAGTCTTCAAAAAGATAAACATGAACATTCTTTTCACCAAAAACCGATTTGTATACTTCGAGAATATAATGATATTTATGCTTTTCTCCTCCGTAGAGATTGTTTGAACGGTCCGGATATAAAAACTCATTAAGGTTTCCTGTACCTCCAAATTTTATATAGTGACTGTAATTGGATGCAAATTTTTCAAGCTGGTTTCTTAAAAATATTATCACCACTGCATCTTCAAAAAATGCTTTGTACTTAATGGCATTATTTTCTATGGCAGAAAACTTGCCCAGGAGTGTTTCATCGCTAATTACAATTGTATTTTTAGATCTCTCAAAATATTCCCTGACTTTTAAAATATTATTGTTAGTTTTTTCCTTAAAGAATTCTGTTGGAAGTTTTAAATGACTGTAAAAATCCACATTTTTAACCCTTGGAAAATAGCTTTTTTGAAACCAGCTGGTGGCCGTTTTAGGATATCCGATATGCAATACTGCTTTTTTCACCTGATCTTATTAATTATTTTTTTCAAAACCCTGAGCCATCTTATTTTACGGTCAGCTGCAAAAATCAATTTTTTAATGTCCTGATTTTTATGCTTTGTATAATGGAATATTTTCGGATTAGCAATCCGTGGATTTAACTTCCAATACATATAATCTCTAATGGAATTAAAGTTATATTCAGGTGGTAATATATAAAACTTAACATCACTTTCCCATAACAGTTCTCGCATAGAAACCTGATCATCGAAAAAGTTTTTTTCCTGATATATATTCAAAAGCTTAGAAAGCCAATGTTCTGTTTTTTTATTTTTATTATATAAAATTACTCCGCTTTGCAAAACAGAAAAAGCGTATGGAATTTTTTCAGATATAACTTTTCTGTATGAACTATCAAAAGATTCAACACCCATCTGCAAATTATACCTGTATACACGTTCATGACCGTGACACAATGCAAGATCAAAATGGTCTAAAATAGCAAAAAGCTCAATCACATCATCAAGTACATAAGTATCCGCATCCAGAAACAGGGTTCTGTTATACGGTGTAAGCATCAGGGATTTTAGTTTATCGATAACAAATTGATCTTTCCCTGCATTAGATTTTTCTATGATAATTATATCATCCCATATTTTGTTTTTTTCTGATATCGAAGTACATAGAGCACATTTTATTTTGGTATTCCTGAGTTTTATACTTTCTGCCGAAAGTCTTGCCTGCTGCAAATATGAATCGTTAGTTGCACAAAATAAAAAACCGGCATCCATTATTTTCGATTTGATTTAATTCACAATTTTAAATAAAAAAATATCGTTAAACCGGATATTTAAATTTTAAAATGTTATCCAATTTATATTTTTCAACCAATATCCGGTTAGATTTCCTATAGTATGAATTAATTTTTTCTAAATTATTTTTTCCCAAAATAATTTCCGATGATGGGGGATTTCCAAATATCTCCCATTGATTTAACCAGGAAAATGCTTTTCTGGAATATTCAAAGAAAGCCGGAATATGTATAAAATAATTCTTGTTTATTATATTTTTTTCTGTAAAATGATTAGAAAATCTTAACAGGGGTATAATTCCTTTTCTATATCTTGGGTTAAATTTATTATAGTTAATTCTTTGTGGATCGTATTTAAAATCAAACGTTTTTGATAGATTTGAAATAAACACCTTCGGATTTATACAAAAATCCTCAAAAAGGTAGACAAATATATTTTCAGGTGGATATAATTCCTCATAAAACTCGATTAGTTTATGATATTCAAAATATGGATAATAAAAAAATATTAAATCGTTTAGTTTTCTGAATCTTTCGGACCTAATAAATTTTGATAAGGTATATGTCCCTCCTTCTCTTATGTATTGAAGATAAGTAGATGCAATAATATCGGGTTGATTTCTGATAAATAAAATAATTTTTGCATTCGGAAATATTTTTTTTAACCGATAGGTATGCTCACGAGTCAGATAATTCCTGATCCCTAAGCTATGATTTGTTCCTACAAATCCATGATCACTTAGTATCAGTTTACCTGAATAATTTGTAAATTGACTTTTGATGCTTTCATAATCAGGAATAAAATTTTGATCATTAAAAATAGTTCTGAAAATCTCCTTTTTGGAGATAATAGTAATGTTTTCAACATAAGGTAAAAATTGCCGTTGAAACCATCTTGAAGCTGTTTTTGGAAAACCGATATGTATAATTGGTTCGATCATAAGATAATTTTATCAACACTTGGTCTTGATCAGTCAAATGATTTTAACTGCTGTAAATAGGTGACGTATGTTATATTTATTAACAATAATAATTATTATAACAATAATTTTTAAAGTAATATTACATCAAAAATAGCATATTGATTTTTATAATCAGATGAAACATATGAAACTAACTTCCCTAAAACTCAATTTCCAAAAAATCGTTGCTATATATTCCCTTCTTCTGTCGTTTGGTCTGCTTATTTCATTTGATTGTAATTCCCAGATATGGGAGTGGGCAAAACATTTTACAGGTACAGATCGCATCCGTGTAAATTATCTGGCCTATTCTAAAATTGATGATGCTGTGGTAGCTATTGTTGCATTTGATAACTTACTAATGACTATTGACGCAGCAAGTTATACCCCGGTAGGCGATAGAGATATTCTTGTAGTTAAATTTTCATCAAATGGAAATTTACTTTGGGCTTCTCAATTGGGAAGTATAAGTACTGAATCTCCTAGAAGCATTTATGTAGATAACACAGGAAATGTTTATGTCACCGGAAGTTTCAGTAATACCATAACCGTAGATGGAAAGACCATAATTGCAACCAATGATCAGGATGTTTTTTTAGTGAAATATCTGCCGAACGGTATTGTTAGCTGGATAAAAAATGTAGGTTGGGGATATGGCGAAGACCGGGGCTTATCAATAACTGTTGATCCCGCTAATGACATCTATATAACCGGATATTTTAATGATACTATTAACTTTGGGGCACAATCCTTAATTTCAAATGGATTTACAAACAATTTTATAGCCAAATTTGATAATACCGGGAATTACATCAGCAGCCTGCATTTTAAAGGAAATAATAATAGAACAAGGATTAATTCAATAGCAATTTCCAACGATGGAGGAAAATTAGTCAGCGGAACATTCCGCAGCAATCTTTATTTTCCAAATAATGATACTCTATTTGGTAAAGGACTTGATGATCTTGTTGTATTTAAATTGTCTTCAATCGATCAAATTAGCTGGATCAGACAAACCGGGGGGCCAGGCCTGGATGTAGGATATGATGCAAAATCTGATGAATTTGGAAATATCTATGTTGTTGGCCAAATAGAAGGTACCGTGCAGGTTGATAGTACAGGTAAATCTATATTTGATGGTTCACCTATTACCAGTAATGGAAGTTCTGATGTATATTTTGCAAAATATAACAAACAGGGCCGGTTAATTTGGAAAAAGAATTTTGGTGGTTCAGGTGACGACCTTGGAAGAGGAATTGAAATTAATCAGAACTTAATACATTTTGGCGGACATATATCCGATACTGTAATTTTGGGATTTGATACGCTTGCTACTACCGGATTAAGTGATAATGATGCATTTTTTGGTATTATAAATTCAGATGGAAATTATATTTCTTCGCAACATATCACCGGGAATGGTACAGATCGGGCACTTTCAATAACTTACGATACAAAAGGAGTCGTTTATCTCGGTGGTTTTTTTAATTCTGATGTGCTCAATGTAGGTTCTATTCCTTTAACAAATGCTGCTCCTCCATCTGATGAGGGCTTTCTTGCCAAATGGCAAACTCGCTTTTCTATTGCTGCAACATCCATAAACAACGTAGATTGTAAGGGTGGTAGCAACGGAAAAATTATTGTAACTCCATACTTTGGAACATATCCGTATACCTACAATTGGGATTTTAATCCTGCATTACATGATTCAACAGCCAGTAATCTGACAGCAGGAGATTACAAAATAATAGTAACCGATTTTAATGGAAAAACTGATTCTTTAATTGTACCAATTTCAGAACCCGACTCAATTATTATTAATAAGAACATTACCAACATTCAATGCTTTGAAGAAAATACCGGGGAGATCGATATTACAGTATCCGGAGGAACTGTTGCCGGAGATTATAGCTATAGCTGGCAAACAGACGTAGGGTCGGGAATTGCTACCAGCGAAGGCGATCAGACCGGATTATCTGCTGCCAATTATTACCTCACGGTTACCGACGATAATTTGTGCAAGGCTTACGACACCAGTTTTGTTAGTCAACCACCGGCTGTTTCATTTAGTGGAAGTGTGGTGGATAGAATTGTTATACCTCCGGGATCAAACGGAGCAGTTACCCTTAATCCTGTTGGTGGTACTACACCTTATTTATCTTATAACTGGAGTGGCCCTGGTTTTACCGCATCAACGGAAGACATTACGGGACTTGTAAATGCCGGAATTTATAATATTACAGTTACCGATGCCTATAACTGTGTATTTGATACCTCATTTCTTGTTGCCAATGACACAGCATTAATTGCTTACATTTCTTATAAAAAAAATATTAGCTGTAATGGTGGGAGCGATGGAGAAGCTATCGTTTCTCTTGAAAACGGAAGCGGCAACTATAATTTTTCCTGGACGGACGGATCATCGCCGGTTGGGGGAAATTTTGATAATATTTCGAACCGAACCGAAGGCACATATTATGTAACGGTTACTGATCAGATATCTGCTAAAACTGCAGAAACTTATGTGATATTAACTGAACCCTTACAGGCATTGTCTCTAGGCATTAACAGTACCGATATTACCTGCAACGGATATGATAATGGTATTATAGACTTACAAGTTACCGGGGGAACTCTACCCTATTCCTATTCATGGACCGGACCGGCTAGTTTTACTGCCAGTACTGAAGATCTGATTAATATTGCAGAAGGTAACTATTTTGTTACCGTAACTGATAAAAATGATTGTTTTAGCAGTATTTCTGAAGAAATTATTGAACCCGATCCCATGGTAATAACCATATCCCAGGCTCCGGATGATGAAATTAAATGTTATGGCGATCTGACTGCAAATTTAGAAGCAAGCACTGCAGGCGGTCTGGGACCCTATGCATACCTCTGGAATGATCCCGGAAATACCGTTGGATTCCGAGTTGAATTTCTGGGTGTTGGTACCTATACGGTTACAGTTACTGATAACGATGGATGTGAAGCTTCAAATGATTTTGATGTAGATCAACCCGGGGATATTGTTATTGTCCCAACCCTTAAGGATGTTACTTGTTTTAATGATGGTGACGGAGCCATTCAGCTTGCTGTTTCAGGAGGAACCCCGGGATATGGTTATTCCTGGTCAAATTTTGAAAGCACAAAAGACATTACCGGTCTGTCAGCCGGCATCTATACTGTAACCGTTACCGACTTTAATATTTGTCAGAAAACAGCTACAGATACCATCTTTGAACCTTCAGAGATAACCTACCTTTTGGTTGACACCACTAATCCTTCATGCTTTGGGTATTTAGACGGTGAAATCAATATCTCTGCCAGCGGCGGCACAGGGTCATATAATTTTTCTGTTGATAACGGAACAAATTATCAATCTTCCGGTGCTTTTACCGGTTTATCAGCAAATACGTATATATTAAAAATTCAGGATGCTAACCTTTGCGAATCGCAGGATTCGACAATTATTCTTACTCAACCTCCCGGGATAACAATACTATCTGAATCATTTGAAAATGTTACCTGTTTTGGCTATGCCGATGCTTCCATACTGATTACAGCTGAAGGAGGTGCAGGTGGCCTGACTTTTTCTATCGATAACGGGGATACATTCTTTGATAATAATGGTAACTTTACGAATCTTGTTGCCAGCGATTACCCGGTGGTGGTTAAAGATATCGATAATTGTGAAGTCCCTGGCAGTGTAGTAAATATCATACAACCCGACGAATTAATTATCGACACTATAAGCGTGATTCATGTTTCTGCCCAGGAAAATGGTTCTGTTACACTTGATGCAACAGGTGGTTCTGCACCCATCACTTTTTGGGCAATACCGGAAATTTCAGACAGCCTTGATAATTCTTCCGGTCTTTTTGCGGACCTGCTGGCTGGAGCGTATAAGTTTTACGCAATAGATAATAATAACTGTAATTCAAATTCATTACAGGTGCAAATATACCAACTATCCGGAAACGCACTGATCATCTACGATGCTTTTAGTCCAAATGGTGATGGTAAAAATGAAGTATGGAATATTGGAAATATTGAAATCTATGATAATCCAACTATTCAAATATTTAATGTCTGGGGTAATAAAGTTTTCAGTTCAACCGGATATGCACAACCCTGGGACGGAACCTATAATGGCAAGGAATTACCTGCCGGAACGTATTATTATGTAATAGACTTGGGCGATGGCTCTGAAACTCTTTCCGGTCCGGTAAACATTGTTAAATAGTTTATTTAGATACCTAAAATGAAAAAACAAATTGTTCTATATCTCATTTTTATCTTTCTCGGCATACGATTATATGCCCAGCAAATTCCAACAATCAGCCAGTACGATTTAAATCCCTATGAATTAAATCCTGCCGCTACCGGTATTACTGACAGATTACCCATATCATTTACTTTCCGCAAACTTTGGGCAGGAATCGGAGGATCACCTTCAATCCAATATTTAATGGGTGATATGGAGGTTGCAGATGCTATGGGCGCCGGGGTGAAGTTTTTTAATTATCAGGCCGGACCGGTTCGGAAAACCGGTATGGAAGGTACATATAGTTATCATTTACTATTAAATAATGCCGGAACAAAACTCTCTTTTGGATTATCAGCGCAGGTTTACCAATATATGTTAAACAAATCGGAACTATTTATTGAGGATGTGGATGACGAAATTTTTATGGGTACTGAAAGTATGGTTGTTCCCGATGTTTCTTTTGGTATATTTTTATATGATGAAAAATATTATGCCGGATTGGCCATTCCCCAATTATTTAACAGGAATATTGATCTGAAATCAGGCCGGATACTTCAACAAAAGCAAGTGCGTCATTTTTATTTACACGGTGGATATAAATTTAATCTTAATGATGATTTCAGAATGGAACCTTCTTTATTATTTAAATTTGTAGAAGCTGGTTTATTCCAGGCCGATATTAACGCCCGGGTTACATATATTGATATGGTGTCTTTTGGATTATCCTACCGGTCATCTGATGCTATGGTTTTTCAGTTGGGTTATAAAAACAAAGATTTTCTTATTAATTACGCATTTGACTTAACCCTTTCACCATTAAAAACCCAGACTTTAGGTTCGCACGAAATTATCTTAATTTATACCCTGGATAATTTTCTCAGATAATAATGGTTGAGTCCGATTAATTTTCTATTACTTTCAACCCGATTAATTTTTATAAAATTAGGTTTATAAGTATGTTTGTTGCTTAATCCAAAACAATACACAAATGAATCTTCTTTTGATTGGATCAGGCGGCAGGGAACATGCCCTGGCCTGGATAATTTCAAAAAGCAATAAACTTAATAAACTTTATATTGCGCCTGGTAATGCAGGAACATCTTCCGTAGGTGAAAATATCAATATAAATGTTAACGATTTTGAAGCGCTTGGAAAATTCTCTATAAAAAATTCCATTGATATAGTACTTGTTGGTCCGGAGGATCCACTGGCAAATGGTATTCATGATTATTATCTTGAAAGTTCCGAATTAAAAAATATTCCTGTAATAGGTCCTGCAAAAAAAGGGGCAAAACTTGAAGGGAGTAAAGATTTTGCCAAAGAATTTATGAGTCGCCACGGTATTCCTACAGCAAAATATAAAAGTGTTTCATTAGAAAATCTCAATGTGGGTCTTAAATTCCTCGATAATATGCCGGCTCCTTATGTGCTCAAGGCAGATGGGCTTGCAGCCGGGAAAGGTGTACTTATACTTAATTCGCTACAGGAAGCAAAATCTGAACTCAAACAGATGCTTGAGGGTAAATTTGGTGAAGCGAGCAAAAAAGTGGTAATTGAAGAATTCCTTTCAGGTATTGAGCTTTCAGTATTTGTGCTTACAGATGGTAAATCGTATAAAATTTTACCCGTAGCCAAAGACTATAAGCGGATTGGCGAAGGCGATAGCGGTTTGAATACAGGTGGTATGGGCGCTGTTTCCCCTGTACCGTTTGCAGATAATAAATTTATGAACAAAATTGAGGAACAGATTATTATTCCGACAATAAAAGGACTGCAAAAGGAAAATATCCCCTATAAGGGTTTTATCTTTTTCGGGCTCATTAACTGCAACGGAAATCCTTATGTAATTGAGTACAATGTGCGTATGGGCGATCCGGAGGCTGAAGTAGTGATCCCCAGATTGGATTGTGATTTTCTGGATATATTAGAAGGTGTAGCTTTTAATAAACTAAAAGAAAAAGAGATTAAGATTAAACCTGAAACCTGCGCAACGGTTATGATGGTTTCCGGCGGTTACCCGGGAGCTTATGAAAAAGGTCTGGAAATTACAAACCTCGAAAAGGTGAAAAACAGTATAGTATTTCATGCAGGAACAAAAAATGAAAACAATAAAGTTCTTACCAATGGCGGACGGGTGATTGCATTAAGCTCTTTTGGCAAAAATTTTAAGGAAGCGCTTGCTAAATCATACGAAAATGCAGATATAATAAATTTTGACAAAAAATATTTCAGAAAAGATATTGGCTTTGATCTGTAAAATGCCGATATAAATTAAATAAAGGTTTTGTTGCGATAAAAGATTTAATCAAACATTTCTGAAGAGTAAAAAAAATTAACATACTATTTTAGCCCGTTAAACCAGATAAAACTTTTAATACCCCAGGGAATCAGGGCTGTCTCATGCGTGAGCGACGGGAGCTGAAAAATCTCTACATGGCTTGATGATGCAGCCTTGAAATCATCATATATATTCTGAGATTCTGAAGGCGGAACATTCAAGTCAGCAGTTCCATGATAAAAACGTAAAAATGTTGAAGTACTCCATGCTTCAACGCTACTGGCTATAAGTTCGTTTCTTAAAGAAAGAAAACCAGCTCCGGTATTTAAATTATTCAGCAGGTCGTCAGTAACCAGTTCATCTACGGTTTCGGATAATTGTGCATTCACTTCCGAATTACTATGTAACCCGTCAAACAATCCAGGAATTCTTGAAGCATAAGGTTCTTTAAAATATGTCTGCAAAGGTTCGGAAATACTGCCATACCTCCGGTGTGATTCTATGTAATACGGAAGATAAAGAGGGCCGGGAAATGTTTCCTGAGATAATATATAATCGGAAGTTGCTCTCAAATTGTATGCTCCGGCCCCACATGATGCAGCCACAACATTAAAGTTTGTGTTTATATTATTTTCTATTTCATCTAATACAGATAAAGTGGCCCAACCACCCTGTGAATAACCCATTACAAACAGGTCATTGTTCGTATTGGCCTGTATATTCGATAAGGTTAAAAATTCCTTCCCTGCATTTAGCATATCAATAATTGCAGCATTATTTGTTTCCCTTTGGTAATAAGGATGTAAGACATCAGCGGAAGTACCAAAACCGATATAATCAGGAATAAAAATAATATACCCATTCCCACTCAATAGCTCCAAAAGCAGGTATAATGTATCGCCCGGATTTTCTGTTGGAGCATTGGCATGTTTTGTATTGGTACCGTTCTGGAAACTCAATAATGGAAATTCACCTTCTGCATTCGGAACGCAGAGTAAACCCGAGCCTGTGATTTCGGAGTTTTTATAACTGGTTTTATATTCAAGTGAATAAATATCAATATCATATTTTGTGCCCGTTACTAATTGCCCCATTTCAGGATACTGAATAGCAGCAGTGCTTAATAATAATTTAATAGATGAAGAAGTATATGAATTTATATAGGAGTAGTCAGTTAATACGGTAAAATTTTCAAACTCATTATTTTCTTTTTCTTTTTCACAAGAAGTAAAAAAGATGAAAAGAATAAAAGCATAGAAAAAAGACCGCATGGTAATTAAAAAAAAACCTTGCCTGAAGGAGAGTTGTATTTTCATATTTACATCATTTGGGGTTTTGAAAATATAAAGCTTTTCATTTATAAAACTAAAACAATTCCATGTCAATTACCCGAATTTTTAATTGAAAAAAATAATTACGAAGAAAATTGAAATTATCGGAGTTTAATCCTGAGGTTTTATATTTCATTTATGTGCTAAATCTGATTAAAACTTTTTAGCATAAAAGAAAATTTGTGAAATGAATTTCCATTTAATTAATCTATAAAATCTTAAAATAAGATTCGTGTTAATGTATTTAACGTCTGTAACTTGATTATAAACAGATACAATTAATACTATTTTTGAATAAATTACGTATTAAATTTATTATTTATACTGTTATCTATTTCTGGTTTAACCCTATGAAGCAAATCCGTTGGTATCTGATGGTTATATTTCTGGTTTTAAGCCTAAGCTGCTATTCCCAAAAATCCCGCTACAGAAGAGAGTACAACCATATTGGTCTGGTAGAATTTGGATTTGTAAAAGAAAGAAGCCTAAATCTTCCAGGATATATAGTTTCTGCAGAATATTTCAGGCGTATACAGGATAATGTTGCATTTATGCCCTTGATAAGTTATTCAGGATGTCGGTCTGAATCGTCGGGTGGTGTAAGCTCTGCAAGCATTTTTACAGGAAGTACAATTATATATCTGGGAAAAGACATAAACCGCCAACTGAGAATTAACTTCGGCCTGGGAGCTGTGATAAATAAATATTACTGGCAATTTAAAACCGGACCGGAGGGAACAATACGATTTTTAAAAGACAATAAAATTTATGAAATTAATGAAAATTCAGAGCTAAAAATTTCCGATAAACCGGGAATCGGTTACAGTCTTTCTTTTTTATTAAGTTATCGATTTACTCCAAAAACCGTATTTACCCTAAAGCCTTTAATTCAAAATGACACCAACGGAAATGCATTGTTTGCTGCTCAGGTTGGGATAGGATTAGCTTTATAAGTTATTCATGGACTTTAAGCTGTAATAATCGAAGCCGGATTGCTGTATTTAATCCTTCTATTAGTCATTCAGATCAAAAAGTCCTTCGGGTAAATCAGCAAGAATTTGTTTATTCGAAGAATTCACTTCTAATATAATTTTTTCATTTACAGGAATAAGTATTTCTTTATTTTCCCGAAAAATCTTAATTAACGGATTACCGGGAATATCAATAGTGTCTTCAACAATTCCAATTTCGCCATTATTTTTATCGATCATAGAATACCCTTTTAATTCGGATAAATTATAGATTGTTTCAGAAGGTTCTTTAACCAGATTTTGTTCAATATAAACATCACAGCCTACAATTTCCCGGGCTTTTTCTTTTGAATGAATATCGTCAAATTTAATTACCAGTGAATTCTCATTCGGTTGAAAATATTCTTCAATAAAAAAAGGGACCAGAAGTCCTTCAATATCAAGGAATACTGATCCCATTTTTTTTATTCGTTCAAAAGAAAGATTTTGCAGTGAGGTTATTATTTCGCCACGAATACCAGTGGTCTTGATAACAGTCCCCAGTAACAGGCAATCTTCTTTTTTAAGCATGTATACACTTTCCGGATATAAATAATTCTCGGAAGAGATATTATTCTGCTTCTTCTTTCTTTTCTTCCGATTCTTCTGCTTTATCCTCTTCGGCAACTTTTGCTTCAGGTTCTTCAACAATCGGTTCTTCTTTTACTTCAGGAGCTGGTTCCGCTTCGGCAACTGCTTCAGGTTCAGAAACCGTTTCTTCTGATTTTGCTGCAGGTTCTTCTGCAACTTCTTCTGAATCTTCGGTAGCCTCTTCATTTGCTTCTCTTTTGGCTTTTGCGGCATCAGCAATTTTCTTTGCCAATTCCTGTTCTCTGGCTTCTCTTACTTTCGTTTCGGCTTCAAAACGCTGTTTAGCATCGCTTTCTTTTGATTTTTCAAGCTTTTCAATTTTCGATTGAATTTTGGATTCTTTTTCTTTCATCCAGGCTTGAAAACGTTTTTCAGCTTCCTCTTCGGTAAATGCTCCTTTTTTTACACCATCAAAAAGATGTTTTTTCATAAGAACACCTTTATAGGATAAGATAGCCCTACAGGTTTCAGTAGGTTGAGCGCCATTTTGCAGCCAATCAAATGCTCTATCAAAATCTAATTCAATAGTAGCAGGATTAGTGTTTGGATTATACATACCAATCCGTTCGATGTATCTGCCATCTCGTGGCGCCCTGCTATCTGCTACCACAATGTGGTAGTAAGGCTTTCTTTTACGGCCTTGTCGTGTCAATCTAAGCTTTACGGGCATACAAAATTTAATTTTAAATTACCTACTAATAAAATTTTTAAGTGTGCAAAGATACAATATTATTTCTTTTATAATAATTTTTTTAATCTTTCCGAAAGATTAATTGCCACACCTGTAAATCAATACAAATAAATGTAGACCTCCTGTGATTTATTGATATATTATCGCCCTGAAAAATCCTATTCTGCCGGAGGTGTATTTATCAATGTAATAGCTTCGAGTAGTGTATTGTCAAGATTTTTAATAATGGGATAAAAGCCGTCATTATCAAGCATATTTCTTGCGATATACGCGTATAGCTGCGTATTTAATATAAATTCGCTTGTTTTTATATCCTTATCATTCCGGGGTACCCCGTTTTTATCAGCAAACTGAACAAACTGCGGGAGAATATTTTTACGCCTGAGGAATTTGACAATATCCTCGGAGGTGGTATATTTTTCGAGTTGTTTCCGGTTATCGTCTGCATATTGTAATGCAAAACGGTAAATTAAACCCCGGTTGCGCACATCAGCCAGATAATCAGATACACCCATTGTATCGAGTGGAATAAATATATCGGGCATAATACCTCCTCCTCCAAATACGATCTTGCCTTTAGGAGTGGTATATTTTAATGAATCGGCAAAATGAATGCTGTCCCTGTTTTCAAATTCTCCCCGTAAATAACGTTCAGTAATATCGTGATAATAATCTTCAGCGCCATTATCATAGGGTTTTTGAATACACCGCCCGGTGGGAGTATAATACCGGGCAATCGTTAACCGGATGGCCGAACCGTCGTTGAATAAATTTTGCTCCTGCACCAGCCCTTTGCCAAAAGACCTCCTGCCCATAATTGTACCCCGGTCGTTATCCTGAATAGCTCCCGCCAAAATTTCGCTGGCTGATGCTGATCCCTCATCAATCAGGATCACTACATCAAGATCAAGGCAAATGCCCCCCGGTGTGGACCTGAATTCTTCACGGTTTCGTGCATGGCCCTCAGTATATACGATTAGCTCTTTATCGGATAAAAACTGATCTGCAATTTTAATTGCTTCGGCCATGTAGCCCCCGCCATTACCTCGCAGATCAAGGATCAGTTTTTTCATATTTTCTTCTCTCAGCTTATTTATGGCTTCTTCAAACTCTGAATAGGTGGTGCGTGAAAATTTATTTATTTTTATATATCCGGTTTCTTCCTCAACCATAAATGCTACATCAACACTGTAAAGCGGAATATCGTCGCGAATAATTTGAAAATTCAACAGTTCATCTACATCTTTTCTTAACACATCCACAGACACCGTTGTACCTTTAGGGCCGCGCAGGCGTTTTACCACGGAATCACTGGGCATGCTAATCCCGGCCACTAACTCGCTGTCTACTTTTATTATTCTGTCACCGGCAAGAATGCCTATCCGTTCCGAAGGACCATTGGCTACCGTATTAATTACCATCAGAGTATCATTCAACATATTAAATTGAACCCCGATGCCGCTAAAATTTCCCTCCAGGGGTTCGTTAACCCGCTGTAATTCCTGCGCAGGAATATATTGCGAATGCGGATCAAGTTCTTCAAGCAGCAGGGGAATCGAACGTTCCACTAAGGTTTCCCTTCCAATAGGGTCTACATATTCTTCAGAAATATAATTGATTACATTCGTAATTTTATCGGTTCGCGGATAGACATAAAACCGGTTTTCCGAATGGCTGTTCCTGTAATACCTGCCTATAAAAATACCCAGTACAATTGCTAATGAAATAATCACCGGGGCAAAAACCATCCGCCCTCTATTCTTTTTTTCCATGTATCTTATTATGTTAACTCAATATATACTACTTCAATTTTTGCTCGTTTCAGCAATTTTATTCCTTCATCGGAATGATAATTATTACAAAATACCACCCGTTTAATTCCCGACTGAATAATTAACTTGGAACATTCCAAACACGGGGATGTAGTAATATACAACGTAGCGCCTTCGCTGCTATTGTTTGACTTGGCCACTTTCGAAATAGCGTTAGCCTCGGCATGAAGTACGTAAGGTTTGGTTTTGTTGTTTTCGTCTTCGCACACATTTTCGAAACCTGCCGGGGTGCCGTTGTACCCGTCGGAAATAATCATTTTCTCTTTTACAATAAGCGCCCCCACCTGTCTGCGTATACAATACGAGTTTTGTGCCCATATGGTGGCCATTTCAAGGTACCTGCGGTCAAACTGCTCCTGTTTATCTCCGTATGGATGCACGGAATTGTATTTACTCATCGAAATAACAAACTTTATTCAGGTTGGTTTTTTTATTGTTTAAAAGAAAAGACAAATATAGTATTAATTTTAGAGGAAGGGAAAGAGAAGTTTAGAGATAAAAAAATCCCAAAAACATTAAAGGAAATTAAATAAAAAATACATTCCAGGTTTTTCTTGTTCCAATAATTGTACCCGGAGCCGGAATCGAACCGGCACGGAGTTGCCTCCACTGGTTTTTGAGACCAGCGCGTCTACCTATTCCGCCATCCGGGCAAAGAACGTAAAGGACTGCGAAAATAGCAATTCCTTTTGGATCAGCAAAAATATATTTTTTCGGGCTGAAAAGAAAGTGGAAATGAATATTATAATATTCTGTTTACATTTTTCTTTTTTCAAATTGAAAAAAAATACCTTTTCTGAAAGAAATATTTTATGATTAACAAAATTTACCACAAAAAATTAAGACCCATTTTTTTGCATAATGGTTTTTTGATGAAGAAAAAAAACACGCGATTTTTGATTATCTTTGTTGATAAATATCTTAAAATTTTTAGCCCGAAAAACTTGCAAAATTTTAGCCGATTATTAGGCGATAATTTTGTTGTTGAAACTAAACTCCTTGCTCTCAACCCTTTAATAGACGGGGTTAATAACTAATCTGAAATGTTAATAAATACAAAGCTGTCATCTTTGTAGAAAGTGGTTACAGTTACTAAATTGCATATCCAGTTTCTCTATATTTTTGAAGCGCTTAAATGTTAAATTTCCAATACCTTAAAATTCATTCATGATGCAAGCCGAAGGAACCCAGACAAGAAAAATTACCGTTGATGAATTACAAATGATTAAAAAAGAAGTGAAACCCGAAACAAAGAAAACTGAAAAAAAAACCTACACTTATGAGGAGGCTTTGAAGAGTTCGATTGAATATTTTAAAGGAGACGAACTTGCCGCAACGGTTTGGATAAACAAGTATGCATTAAAAGATTCTTTTGGAAATTTATTTGAAAAAACTCCGGATGATCTGCATCGAAGAATTGCAGGGGAACTGGCCCGGATAGAAGTAAAATATCCCAATCCCTTAACCGAAGAAGAAATCTTTAATTTATTAAAAGAATTTAAATATATTGTTCCCCAGGGTGGCCCCATGACTGGTATTGGTAATAATTACCAGATTGCATCCCTGTCAAATTGTTTTGTAATTGGCAACGATGGCCCATCCGATTCGTACGGGGCTATATTAAAAATAGACCAGGAACAGGTGCAGCTTATGAAACGCAGAGGTGGTGTGGGTCATGACCTGACACATATTCGTCCTAAGGGCAGTCCCGTGCTGAATAGCGCGCTTACTTCGACAGGGGTTGTACCATTTATGGAAAGGTATTCCAATTCTACTCGTGAAGTTGCACAGGACGGACGACGCGGGGCCCTTATGCTCAGTATTTCTATTAAACATCCGGATGCAGAACAGTTTATAGATGCAAAACTGGAGAAAGGAAAAGTTACCGGGGCCAATGTTTCGGTTAAGATCGATGACGAATTTATGAGGGCAGTTACCGGCAAGACTAATTATATTCAGCAGTTTCCGGCACATGCCAAAAACCCGACATTTAAAAAAGAAATTGATGCACGGCAACTTTGGTCAAAGATAGTGCATAATGCATGGCAATCGGCCGAACCCGGGATCCTTTTCTGGGATACCATAAGCCGTGAGTCGGTGCCGGATAGTTATGCGGATTTTGGTTATAAAACCGTATCTACCAATCCCTGTGGTGAAATTCCGCTTTGTCCCTACGACTCCTGCCGTCTTTTAGCCATTAACCTGTACAGTTATGTTGAAAATCCGTTTACGGCAAAAGCTAATTTTGATTTTGAGTTATTTAAAAAACATGTACACTATGCCCAGCGTATGATGGATGATATTATAGACCTTGAACTGGAGAAGATAGACGCCATTCTGAACAAAATAACAGCTGATCCTGAAGACCTGGAAACAAAACGTGTTGAAATTGAACTTTGGAATAAAATCAGGAACAAGGCTGTGGAAGGGAGACGCACCGGTATCGGCATTACTGCTGAAGGCGATATGCTGGCAGCACTCGGCCTTCGATACGGCAGCGATAATGCTATTGATTTTTCAGTTGAAGTGCATAAAACCCTTGCTGTTGAAGCATACAGATCGTCCGTGTATCTGGCAAAAGACCGGGGCGCCTTTACAATTTACAATTCCCAGCTCGAAAAAGATAATCCGTTTATTCTTCGGTTAAAAAATGAAGACGAAGAAATGTATAACGAAATGGTAAAATACGGGCGGAGAAATATAGCATTGCTTACAATAGCTCCTACAGGAACCACCAGTCTGATGACACAGACCACCTCCGGCATCGAACCTGTATTTATGCCGGTTTACAAACGCAGAAGAAAAGTAAATCCTAACGATACCAATGTTAGTGTTGCTTTTGTTGACGAAGTAGGCGACGCATGGGAAGAATATAATGTTTTTCATCATAAATTTATTACCTGGCTCGAAACCAAAGGATATAATTCGGAAGAAGTTCAAAGTTATCCTGACGAAAAATTAAAGGAACTGATTCGCAAATCTCCCTATTACAAAGCTACATCTTCAGATGTTGACTGGGTAAAAAAAGTTAAAATGCAGGGACAGGTGCAAAAATGGGTAGATCATTCTATTAGTGTTACTATTAATTTACCGAAAGATGCTACCGAAGAACTTGTAGGAGAACTGTATGTAACCGCCTGGGAAAGCGGATGTAAAGGTGTAACCGTATATCGTGATGGTTCGCGTTCGGGAGTATTACTTTCCAACGAGGATAATAATGAAAACGATGAAGTAAAAAAATATAAGCGCCCGAAAGTTCTGGATGCAGAAATTATCCGTTTTAATAACAACGAAGAAAAATGGATTGCTTTTGTCGGACTCAAAGATGGAAAACCATACGAAATATTTACAGGTATGGCAGATGAAGAAATGTTTCCCATACCCAAATCAATAACACATGGACAGATTTTAAAAACCCGTGATGAAAAGGGTATTTCAAGATATGATTTTGTTTATACAGATAAATATGGGTATAAGAACACCCTGGGTGGTTTATCACATATGTTTATGAAAGAATTCTGGAATTATGCCAAATTAATTTCAAGTGTATTGCGCCATGGTATGCCCATTCCTGATGTGGTTAACCTGGTTACTTCTTTACGCTTAGACAGTGAATCTATTAATACATGGAAAAACGGCGTGGAACGTGCGCTTAAAAGATATATTCCGAATGGTACCAAGGCAAAAAAGGGCCACCACACCTGCATGGAATGTGGATCTGATAGTCTCATTTATCAGGAAGGATGTCTCATTTGTACTTCCTGCGGATCTTCAAAATGCGGATAAAGGGTAGTAATTCCTTTTTATGCCGAATGCTTTGTAAAGAAAGGGCTGTGTCCCTTTCTTTTTTAATTTCTATTCTAACTTGTAACTCATTATTGCATTGAATACTATTAGACGGATCACTATTTATTGTGCTTCCAGCAGGGCTATTGACCAAAAGTATTATGACGCTACAAAAAGGCTGGCAAAAGTACTTGTTGAGAATAACATAACTGCTGTTTACGGGGGAGGCGCTGTAGGTTTAATGGGAGCACTTGCCGACTATATGCTTGAACATAAAGGAAAAATCGAAGGCGTAATTCCAAAATTTATGTTAAAAGTAGAATGGGGACATAAAAAAGTTAAGAAAATGACTGTGGTAAAGGACATGCATGAACGAAAAAAACTTTTAATAAAAAAAGTTGATGCGGTTATAGCCCTTCCCGGTGGAACCGGAACAGTTGAAGAATTATTGGAAGTAATTTCACTGAAACGTCTTGGAAAATTTACAAAGCCAATTTTAATACTAAATACAGATGGATATTATAATTCTTTAATTGATTTGTTCGACAAAATGGTACAGGAAAAATTCATCAGGAAAGACCACACCACTATGTGGACAGTTATAAACCAACCTGATGAATTAATGCATTCTATTCATAATGCTGCATTATGGGATGAGGATGCAATTAATATTGCCTCTGTATAAACAAGCCTGTATCCTGAATACTGAAAATTTTATCCTTTTATGACCAATCCCAAAGCATTTAGCGGGCCATACATTCTGAAATAAAATCACGGGCAACATCAAGAACTATGGGTAATTCTTCTATAAAACCCATGTGACCAGAATTATCCAGTACGGCCAGAGCACCCAATTCGTTCACCTCAATTTTTGGTCGAATGGTATTATAATCGATATAATTATCATTTTTACCAAGTATCCATAAAAAGGAAATATTTGATTTTTTTATTATTCCTGATCTGTCCGGTCTGCGTTTCATTCCTTCAAGAATAGCAACTATGCCTTTCTCCGGTGTATTTAAAGCTATTTCTTTTACTCTTTTAACTTCAGTATTAAAAAACTCCAGGTTATTTGTAGCAAAACCTTTTGGTATATTGGTATTAATAATCAGTTCTTTTTTACCTTGTTTTACCAGTTCTATTTCCCGGTCACGGTTTTCTTTTTTCTCATTATTATCAGCAAATGGTGTAGAATGAAACAGGCAGTATCCGGTCAGCATTTCCGGAAACAATTCCGCAAAAGCCATGGTCACATAACCTCCCATGGAATGACCGAAAATCAGACATTTTTCAATTTGCTGATCTGATAATAAAAACTGTAAACTTTCAGCCATCAGCTCCATGGTATGGATTTCAGCAATTACTTCAGAGTCACCATGTCCCGGTAAATCTATACTTATAACCCTGTTTTCTTTAGCCAGCTCTCTGGCAAATCTGCCCCATATTTGTGAAGATTCCAGATATCCGTGAATCAACACTACAGGAAAACCCGATCCTTCGTCACTAAAAAACAATTTAGCATCTTGAAATTTTACTGACTTTTTCATTTTATTAACCTTTAAGAATTCATTATAGTTTCAATCTCATCAGGCTCAATGGGAATATTTGCCATAAGATCTTCATTTCCGTCTGTAGTAATAAGAATGTCGTTTTCAAGTCGTATTCCCACCTGTTCATTTGGAATATAAATACCAGGTTCACAGGTTAATATCATTCCGGGTTTAAATTCAGTATCTTTTGTTCCCACATCGTGCACATCAAGTCCCATAAAATGCGAAGTACCATGCATATAATAATTAAACCAAAGTGGATTATCCTTATCCTGATTAGCTACATCCTTTTTTGTATATAACCCGAGTTTTATATGTTCCTCTTCCCATAATTTACATACTTCTTTATGAAATTTATTAATTGTTGTGCCCGGAACCATAAGGCTTTTAGCATAATTAAATACCCTCAGTGTGGCTTCATATAACTCACGCTGTCTTTTAGTGAATTTTCCGTTTACGGGTATTGTCCGGCTGCAATCACTGGAATAATTGGCATATTCCGCACCAAAATCCATAAGCAGAAGTTCACCGTTGTTGCATATTTTATCATTTTCAACATAGTGCAACACACAGGCGTTTTTTCCTGAAGCCACAATGGGCGGATAAGCATGCCCCACAGCACCCTGCTTAATAAATTCGTGTGTAAATTCAGCTTCCACCTCAAACTCCAGAACTCCGGGTTTAACAAATCGCAATATACGATGAAATGAATCTCCGGTAATGCTACAGGCCTTTTTTATCAGCTCGATTTCTTCCTGCTCTTTAGTTAACCTCAATTCTTTTAGGAAAGGAGCAAGCCGCTTATAGGAATGTAAGGGATATTTATTTTTAAGTTCGTTTAAAAACCTAAAATCTCTGCTTTCGATTTCAGGCTTAAACTTGGCAAATTCCGGAAGGTTCAGATATATATCAGAAATTTCAAACAACATGGTTAGAAGCGTAGCATCCATTTCTTCCAGGAATTTTACCTGGGAGACTCCAGAGATTTCTTTGGCTTCATCCAAATCTAATTTATGTCCTTCCCAAATTTCAAGATTTTTATTACTTTTTCTTATAAAAAGAATTTCCCTTAACTTTTCATCTGCAATTCCGGGACATAAAACCAATACCGATTTTTCCTGTTCTATACCTGTAAGATAAAAAAAATCCGAATTTTGCCTGTACGGGAAAAACTGGTCCCCGTTTCTCGGCATCTCATCATTGGCATGAATAACAGCCATTGAAGAAGATGAAAGTTTTTCAGCAAGTTTTTTCCGGTTTTTTTTAAATAAATTAGCATTCACCAAATCGTACTTCATATTTATATTTTTTCTAAATTGAATGAATTGTAATTAATGAGATGTAAAAAAGTAAATTAGTAAATAAATTTGTGTGTTTTTCAAATTTACCGGGAATGCAATTTAATTAACTTATTTTAAAAATTCTGTAATGAGTAACATTTTTACTTCATCTATTGGTAAAAAACTAATGATGGCTTTGTTGGGCATTTTCTTAGTATTGTTTTTACTAGTGCATCTTGGCGTTAACCTTTTAATTTTAATGGATTCCAGGCAGGCTTTTAATGTTGCTGCTCATTTTATGGCACATAATATTGTGATAAAGGTTTTTGAAATATTTTTATTTGGAGGTTTTATACTGCATATATTTTATGGTTTGATACTACAGGTTAAAAACTGGTTATCAAGACCAATTGGTTATAACAAAACCAATAATTCCCAAACCTCATTCTTTTCGAAATTTATGATTCATACAGCTGTAATTATATTCATATTTTTAACCATTCATATGATCGATTTTTACTTTAAATCAAAATTCACCAATGCTGTAGAAATTGTAAACTATAACGGTAAAGAGTACCATGATCTTGCCGCACTTGTTCTTCAAAAATTTAAAATGCCCGCATTTGTGATAGGATATATACTATCCTTTGTGTTTATGTCATTTCATTTATTACATGGTTTTCAATCCGCATTTCAAACCCTGGGAATTAATCACAAAGTATATACCCCGATAATAAAAAAAATTGGAATAATCTGCACCCTCATTATTACGGTAGGTTTTACCATTATTCCACTTTACGTATATTTCTTTAAATAGAATTTTGAAAGGAAACAGATTATGGCTACGCTGAACTCAAAAATTCCGGATGGACCCCTTGCAGAAAAATGGACAAATTATAAGGCAATACAAAAGCTGGTGAATCCTGCCAATAAGCGAAAACTTGATATCATCGTTGTAGGAACGGGACTTGCAGGGGCTTCCGCAGCTGCAAGTCTTGGAGAATTGGGATTTAATGTAAAAGCCTTTTGTTACCAGGATAGTCCGCGCAGGGCACATAGTATTGCTGCCCAGGGTGGAATTAATGCTGCAAAGAACTACCAGAATGATGGTGATAGTGTTTATCGTCTTTTTTATGATACCATAAAGGGTGGTGACTACAGGTCGCGGGAAGCGAATGTATATCGGCTTGCAGAAGTCAGCAATAATATAATTGACCAATGTGTGGCCCAGGGTGTTCCTTTTGCACGTGAATATGGCGGGCTGCTCGACAACCGTTCATTTGGAGGGGCGCAGGTATCGCGTACTTTTTATGCCAGAGGGCAAACCGGGCAACAATTATTGCTTGGCGCTTATGGAGCGCTGAGTCGGCAGATACACAAAGGAACGGTAAAAATATTCACACGCAATGAGATGCTTGATGTGGTATTGGTTGATGGCAAAGCAAGAGGAATTATAACCCGTAACCTTATATCAGGAGAAATTGAAAGACATGCAGCCCACGCTGTAGTTATTGCATCCGGAGGTTATGGAAATGCATTTTTCCTTTCTACCAATGCCATGGGTTCCAACGGAAGCGCTGCCTGGCAGATTTATAAAAAAGGATCCTTTTTTGCCAATCCGGCATTTGTGCAAATCCATCCAACATGTATTCCTGTGCATGGAAGCTTTCAGTCAAAACTAACCCTTATGAGTGAAAGTTTGCGTAATGACGGCCGGATTTGGGTACCAAAGAAACAAGAAGATGCTGAAGCCATTCGCGCAGGGAAACTGAAACCTACCGATATTCCAGAAGAAGCCAGAGACTATTATCTGGAAAGAAGATACCCGGCTTTTGGAAACCTTGTTCCACGGGACGTTGCCTCCCGGGCTGCCAAGGAACGTTGTGATGCCGGTTTTGGTGTGGGTACAGGACTGGCTGTTTACCTTGATTTTACTGATGCTATTCAACGGCTTGGCAAAGAAGTTGTGGAAGCCCGGTACGGGAACCTTTTCCAGATGTATGAAAAAATTGTGGATGAAAATCCCTATGAAACTCCGATGATGATTTATCCGGCAATTCATTATACCATGGGTGGAACATGGGTAGATTATGAATTAATGACTTCAGTACCCGGATTATATTCCATTGGTGAATCCAATTTTTCAGACCATGGAGCAAACCGTTTGGGCGCATCCGCATTAATGCAGGGACTTGCCGATGGCTATTTTGTGCTTCCCTATACCATCCAGAATTACCTGGCTGATGAAATCAGGACGCCAAAAATTTCAACTGATCTGCCGGAATTTACTGAAGCTGTAAAAAATGTGCAGGACCGCCTCTACCGGTTAATGAATATAAAAGGTAAACAGTCTGTTGATAGTTTTCACAAAAAATTCGGTTTGTTACTGTGGGATCTTGTTGGTATGTCTCGCAATAAGGAAGGTTTACAAAAAGCACTAAAGAATTTTAAGCTATTAAAAGAAGAATTCTGGAAAGATATTCGCATACCAGGAGAACCAGAAGAGATGAACCCCGAACTGGAAAAAGCCAGCCGGGTTGCCGATTTTATTGAAATAGGAGAACTAATGGCACGCGATGCCCTGAACCGTGAAGAATCCTGCGGAGGCCATTTCAGGGAAGAATTTCAGACTGAAGAAGGCGAAGCTTTGCGAAATGATAAAGACTTTATGTATGTGGCTGCCTGGGAATATAAAGGGCCGGATAAAGATCCGGTATTGCATAAAGAATTGCTGAAATATGAAAATATAGAAGTAAAACAAAGAAATTATAAATAGTATTTTTCTTTTAATCAAATAAGAATTAAAAAATCTAATTTTTGAACGATGGATTTAACCTTAAAGATATGGAGGCAGGAAAATGCCCGAGCTAAAGGAAAATTTGTCACCTACCAGGTAACTGATATTTCACCGGACAGTTCATTTCTTGAAATGCTTGACGTATTAAACCAGCAGATAATCGATAAATTAGAAAAACCTGTATGTTTTGATCACGATTGCCGTGAAGGTATTTGCGGGGCATGCGGATTATATATTAATGGAAGACCTCATGGCCCTGATAGTGCAGTTACCACCTGCCAATTGCATATGAGAAAGTTTAAGGATGGTGATACTATTGTGATCGAACCATGGCGTGCAAAACCTTTTCCAATAATTAAAGACCTGGTTGCTGACCGTATTGCATTTGATAAAATTATTCATGCCGGAGGATATATCTCTGTAAATACCGGAGGAGTGCCGGACGCGAATGCCATTCCTATTCCCAGAAACCTGGCAGAAATTTCAATGGATGCAGCAGCATGTATTGGTTGTGGAGCTTGTGTGGCTGCCTGTAAAAATGCATCTGCCATGTTGTTTGTTGCTGCAAAGGTATCTCAATTTGCCGTTTTACCCCAGGGAAAAGTTGAGGCCAGTGAACGGGTTAAGGCAATGGTTGCCAAAATGGATGAATTGGGATTTGGTAGCTGTACAAATACCGGTGCCTGCGAAGCAGAATGCCCCAAAGAAATTTCATTAAGTCATATTGCCCGCTTAAACAGGGAGTTTTACACAGCAAAAATTTGTTAATTACTTTGTGAAACTAATTATACTGAGGCCATTTTTAATTAGGCCACAAGTAGATAAAGTTTATAGCGAAAACCAGTAATTAAATTTTATCAGGAAAATATTTTCCGAATTCAAACTGAACAAACTTTCGAAATTCTCCATAACGGAATTTGATTCATATCCCTTTTCTGAATTGCCTGTATTTGTCCATACAAAATATAATGTTGACCCGGGTTTATATTCCCATCGGGCAACAAAGTTCGAGCGCATTTCGCGAAAATTAAAATCCGGATTTTCAAACGAATAATCATAAATCCCATTATGGTCTTCATCAATGTTGATCAAACCATCAACAATATTGATCTCACCATTTTTTTCATTATAAACCGAATAAAGCGTTTGATAATCTGATGCACCAGGATCTATTATATGTTTATAATTCGAATATTTGCCCAGTGAAACATATAGATTTCCATAGTATTGAAAAGATAATTCAGGTGTTATGGGAAAATCGATCCGGAATGTCATTCCTACAGATTTCTGGTCGATTGTGGCTAAAATATACCGTGGTTCATCGAGAAATTTAGTTTCGGTAACATATTGTAAAATATCCTTTCTTCCGGAATAATCAAGGTAAGTTGACATCTGAAGCGCCTGGGTAATTTTAATATTAATCCCCGGACTGAAATCCCGTATGAATGATTCCTTATCATCGTAAATATGAAAATGATGCCTGAAACTAAAGCCAATCTTTTTGGAATAATCGGTTTTTATTCTAAAAAATGCATCCCAAAATCCTTTTACTGATACAGAAGGCCCGCCGCGTAACAATCGGGTATCTGTTGATACCGAGCGACGTTGAAACCTGCCGGATAGTTCCCATTTATTGGTAAACAAGCCCTCACCCCGTACCAAAGCATATTTGTTCAGGTTATCACCGGCAAAATTCCAGTTATCACTAAACTCGGCATAAACCGAATAACTTCTGAATAACCCGAAAGGATCGTTCATTTCGTACCCAACTTGCCCGGAAAGACCTATGTTATCAGCATTACGCATAAATCCCAGATCGTTTAATTCCAGTCCAGGTGATTTCCAGTTAAATTTTAACGAATACCGCCAGGGACCATTACTCCTTTTCCCTGTGCTTATTTCTCCGCCAAAACCCTCAAGACTCGTAAGTGAAGAATCCAATTGAATATGCGAAGCATCAGGTCGTTGATAATACCGTGAAGATGATTCCTGCAGTTCAACTAGTGCAGCAGGATTTCCGGAAATATGACTAAAGACGGTTTTTCCTTCAATAAAAAATGTTTTTTGGTTGAAATGATGCGTGAAATCCAATCCTCCGGTATATGCATACTCTGGAAGATTAGCAATTAATGAACCATCCAAAAAGCGGTTAGCAGAAGTAATTATTCCGCCGATCATGGTATTACTTTTATTAATATCCTGCTGTACCCTGGCTATAAAATAATTGGACAAAGGTTCTACCATAAGTGTTTCTTCCTCATCATTATGGGTAATTTTTCCATATTCGGTATTAGTCAGGCTTTCAATAATACCCAAAGACAAACCGTTTTTAGATTTACCTGAAATTTTAACAGCTCCTAAAATAGTAGTATTATCAGGTTCATCTGAATATTCATTTTCGTTAAGTTCGAAAGAATAGGAGGGTTTTTTGCCAATACGCCTGGAATAAAACAACAAATCGTCATCTAATGAAAAATCTGTAATATTGTTCCCTTCCAGAAAAAAAGGCCTTTTTTCTTCATAAAATGTCTCATATACCGACAGATTCAATTCAGCCGGATCGGCTTCAACCTGGCCGAAATCCGGATTTACAGTAAAATCGAGCGTGAAATTGGAAGATAATCCAATTTTTCCATCTATTCCTATATTCCCTGCAAATTCCTTTCCGGAAGAATAGGGATTATTTTTCTCCTTAGGATACAAATCAAGTTTTCCGGATGTATAAGGCAATATTTCTATTCGCCTGCTGCTTTTTAAATCTTGTAATCCATGGAGTTCACCTATGGAAAAAAGCATTCCCGGATTATCCCTGGGAATAAGATTCCACTGGTCTTCTTCCTGATTACGGTTTATCCATCGCCAGGCGTGCAAACCCCAGGTTTGTTTATCATCTTCGCTGTATCGCAACTGGCTAAGTGGAATCTTCATTTCCGCAGTCCATGCTGAATCTTCATAAGCTACTTCGCCATACCAAACTGCATTCCAATTTTTATCCCAGCCATTGTTCAACAACATAATATCCAATTTTCCCCCGGAAGCCGTAAGATTAAATTCAAACCCGGTACGATGATCAAAATAACTATCGAAACATACGCCTACAATATCACCTTTAAAATCATCCCGCCTTCCTTTCTGTTTGTCGATTTTATCGGGATCATCATATGCTCTTATTGCCACATATATATTTTCATCATCATAGAGTATTTTTAATGCCGTGTTTTGAGAAGGGGCTGCCCCTTCAGCCGGTATAAATTGTTTGTACCCTTCCGACCATTCACCTACATCAATCCAGCAGGCATCATCCAGCTTCCCATCAATTTTTGGCAAGATATTTCCAATATGTTCTGTATTATAAATTCTTTTTATTGTTATATCAGCTTTTAGGCTGTCATTTAAAAGAACTTTATTTGGGTAGGATAGTAAAAAAAAATAATTTGTGATGATTAAAAACAAAACCCTTTTCACATTCATAGCAATATCAATCAAAATAAAAACTTTTCAACCTAAATGTGGGGCAAAGATAAAAGATAATATTAAATACGGAAAATGACGATGTTAAGATCGTGTTAAAGTATTTTACAAAACGACAATTTAATAATAAGAAATTAAATTTTAGGCTATATTTTCAATCTCATCAATCGATTTTGGGATAGGTTTTCCAAGAATCCGATGCCCTTTATCAGTTACCAAAATATTATCTTCAATACGAATGCCCCCAAAATCCATATACTTTTCGAGCTTTGAGTAATCAATAAAATCAGAGAATTTTTTATCTGCTTTCCACTGTTCAATTAAAGCCGGAATAAAATATATGCCGGGTTCAACAGTAATAACATTACCCTGCTGCAGGATTTTCCCATAGCGTAAATATGCCAGTCCAAACTGCATGCTTCGTAAAACTTTTTCATCGTATCCCACATAATCTTCTCCCAGATTTTCCATATCGTGAACATCAAGACCTATTAAATGTCCCAGTCCATGAGGGAAGAATAAAGCATGTGCACCCTGGGCAACTACATCATCAATATTTCCTTTAATAATTCCAGTTTGCTTTAATCCCTCTGCCATAATTCCGGCTGCTTCAAGATGAATAGATTTATAATCTGTTCCGGGTTTTATTAAATCAATTGCTTTTAATTGTGATTCGAGTACGATAGTATAAATTTCTTTTTGTCGGTTTGAAAATTTTCTGCCAACAGGCGTTGTGCGGGTAATATCTGTAGCATAATGTAATATACTCTCCGACCCGGCATCAACCAGCAGAACTTGCTCCTTTTTCAGTTTATTATCGTAATTATTGTTATGTAATGTTTCTCCATGTACTGTGCAAATTACCGGATAGGGAAGCATCCGGTTTTTCTGAAGCATAATGCCCTTTATCGCCCCGGCAATTTGATATTCATATACGCCTTCATTTGCCATTTTCATGGCTGTAACATGCATATCAAAAGTTACTTCACTAAGAGTTGATTCCATTTCCATAATTTCCTCTTCCTTTTTAACAGCACGTTGTTTTACAACAGCTTTAATAAGGTCAACGCTCACATATTTGTCAATTTCCTGATATTTTAAATCAAGCAGAAATGCCGTTAATTTTTTCTTTTCTTCGTGATATGGAGGTAAATAATGTACTTTTCTGCCTTTTCCGATAGATTTACAAAGATCGCCAGCCAGCTTTTCAAAGGGTTTTGTAACTTCAATACCAACCCTCTTGCTTAACTCTTTTACTCCCGGCTTATCACCCATCCAAATAATATCATCCATATTCGGTTCATCACCATAAATTATAACTTCATTTTTATCAATATCAATTATTACAGCAAGATCGGGTATATCCAAACCAAAATAATATAAAAAGGTGCTGTCTTGCCTGAATCTGTATGTATTGGCAGGATAATTCATTGGCACTTCACCGTTCGCCAGAAATAATAATACTCCTTCTTTAAATTGGCTGATAAGGTCACTTCGTCGTTTTTCGTAGATAGCAGCGTTAAACATTGTTTTTATTTTTAATAAAGAGTTAACATAATTAATAAAAATACAATAAATACAAAATTCCAAAAAATTAAATAAAATAACTGATATTTTAATTGCGAATATACTTGTATTTTCATGCATTATTGTTATATTCGTACAGAATTAGTCTTGATCATATGCATTTCAAATAATTACTATGCCATATCGAAGACTTCCAAATACAGATGCTGCCCGCTTAAAAGCACTGCGAGCTGCGTTTGCTAAAGGTAAAGAACTTCCTCCATTTAAGTTAGCATACTCGCAGGTAACCCTAAACAAAATTCATTCATTTTTGCCGGCATTTGAAAAAGCCATATTTGAAAGTAAACAGGCATATTCGAACCAGACTCAAAAAAGCAAGGATTATCTGAAAATAAATAAAAAAGCCAGGCTTTACATATCGCATTTCATTCAGGTAGTTAATATGGCCATATACCGGGGAGATTTACCTGCATCAGACAGAAAATTGTTTGGTATGACCGAATATGAAAATAAGCTTCCCAATTTAAATTCAGAACATGATATTATTAAATGGGGCGAAAAACTTATTCTTGGTGAAAGCCTGAGAGCTTCCAAAGGCCTTAGTCCTGTTACAAATCCAACTGTTGCTTTGGTAAAAGTCCGTTATGAAAAATTTCTGGAAGCTTATAAATTTCAGAAAATGCTTCAGAAAAATTTTACCCGTGCCCAGGAGCATCTCATTAACCTGAGAAAACAAGCCGATGAACTTATAGTAAGCATCTGGAACGAAGTGGAAGAATCATTTAAAAACCTTTCCCCCGTTCAAAAAAGAGAAAAATCTAAATTATATGGATTAGTATATGTTTACCGAAAAAATGAAATTAAGGAATTAAAAAATGAAAACTTAAGTATTTAGAGGTTTTCTGTTTTTTTCACGATTATAAATTATGTAGGTTATTACAGTAAAAACAATAATACTCATTACTAAATAATATAAAGTATCTGCCCCGGTTCCAATATCATCAGGATGACTATTGAGTGTTTCTTTTCCATAAAAATAATAGTACAAAACTGCACTAAGATTGTTTGTGAAATGCGCAATAACAGGTATCCACATTGTTCCTGTCCAAAACAAAAGGTACCCGAAATATAATCCGAGCAAGAACCTGGGGACAAATCCATAAAATTGCAAATGAAAGGCACTGAATAACAAGGCAGAAATTATAATTCCCAGATGTTTATTCTTTGTCCATTCTGTAAATATTCGAAGTATTATTCCCCTGAAAACTAGCTCCTCGCCAATAGCCGGGATTATGGCAATCATAAAAATATTCGCAATTAATGCTCCAAGTGAGAGATCATAGAGAAATTTATCGGTAAGTTCCTGTGCTGTTTGTTCAAGTTGTTTCAGCTTCTCTTCAAGACCGACAAGCTGATCAGGTAAAATCATTTTTGAATTTAACTCAGCAATAAAATTAATAAGCGGTAAAGCAACAATCATAGAAAGAATTACCAGAATTACTGTTTTCCATTCAGGCTTCTCTTTAAGAAATAAATAATTATAGCTATTTGCAGAGATCATCCATGCTATTATAAAAGGCGGGATAACAAACATGCCAATTGATTGTATTATCTGAAAATACCGGAGTATCCTGATATCCTCCATAGGAAAATTCCCGGCCAGCCATTGGAGGGCCGTAGGTAAATCGATTTTAAATAAAGGAATGGCAAGAAATACCGACAGGATAAAAAAAGATATAAAACCCAGCAGGATGAAAAAAAAAGATACTAAGAGTTTTGTGGCCGGATGACTATTATAAAAATTTAACAGGCGCATACAGGTTATTTTTGATAAATTTGCGCCAAAATTAACGAATATTTTTGGCTTTGTTTAAAATCGGCACATTAGAACTGAAGGAAAAGGCACTATTGCTGGCACCCATGGAGGATATTACCGATCCGTCTTTCCGGTATATCTGTAAACATTTTGGAGCTGATTTAATGTATACAGAGTTCATTTCATCCGACGGATTGATCCGGGACGGGAAAAAAAGTGTACAAAAACTTGATATTTTTGATTACGAGCGCCCTATAGGAATCCAATTATACGGTCATCTGATCGATGCTATGGTTGAAGCTACAAAAATTGCCGAGCAGGCAAAGCCCGAATTAATCGATATAAATTTTGGCTGTCCCGTTCGAAAAATTGCCAACCGGGGAGCAGGTGCCGGTATGCTAAACAACATCCCCCTGATGATACAGATGACCGAAGCCATTGTAAAAACTACCTCTCTACCTGTAACCGTAAAAACACGTTTGGGATGGGATGCAGAGCATAAAAATATTGTCGAAATTGCCGAGCGTCTGCAGGATGTTGGCATTAAAGCACTAACCATTCATGGGCGCACCCGGGCACAAATGTACAAAGGCGAGGCAGACTGGACACTCATTGGCAAGGTAAAAAACAACTCACGGATGTTTATCCCAATTATTGGAAACGGCGATATTACGAATGCCGAAGAAGCCAAATATGCTTTTGACACCTGGGGTGTTGACGCAATTATGATTGGCCGGGCAGCTGTGGGCAGGCCCTGGATTTTTAAAGAAATAAAAACGTACTTAGAAACCGGTGAAAAGATGCTGCCACTAACATTGCCCGAAAAGGTTGATCTGGCAAAACAACATTTTATCCGTTCCCTGGAAACCAAGGATGGGGATCGCGGCATTTATGAAATGCGCCGGCACTTTTCAAATTATTTTAAAGGCCTTCCGCATTTTAGGGAAATCCGATTGAAATTACTTACATCTCTTGATATTGAGGAAATAAATGAGCTTCTTGAAAAAATAAGGATTCAATACAGCACCTTCTAATTCATTTTCACAGAAATGATAAAGTGTAAAAATCTATTTGTCTGATTCCTCAATTCCAAAAATACCATTAACCATAGCAAATATGGCACTCCCCAAGCCTATAACTGCAAATGTAGCAATCAGCCTCCAGAAAATATCAGGGTTGGCAAAATTCCAGATGGCAAGAATGCTGGCAAAAATACTGGCAAAAATACAGGCGCTGATAATATAAAAAGTTATTGCCCTGACAATATTCGATTTTAAATATCCTTTTTTCTTTTTAAAACTAACCATAGTGCTGAATGTTTTCAAAATAAATTAAATATACCTCTTTTTAGGGATTATAGAAAAAATGACGTGTTTTATGACATCTATTATACATTCACCAAAATTAATATTGAAATAAACTATTTATTTAATACTCTCTTAATCAGATGTTAATTTATATTATAAGTAATCCGAGACTTTCAAATATACGATTGAGGATAATTACAATCAGAACTCTGACTTAAAAATATCTGAAAAAAGAATATAATTTTTTACTTAGGTTTAATTCTTTACATAAAACTATACACCAAAGATGCGGCTATTTGATAATTCAATTCATTAGAATTAATTTTATTATAATCAATATGATCAGTTGGATCATAATAACTCCGTTTCCCCCATTTATTGTAAATTCGAAGATTGGATTTCAATTTTAACCGCGGAGAGATGTAATAATAAAAATCTGTGCCTAAACTGAGTACATAAAATTGATTTTTTTGATTCCTATCTGCTTCTTCATAATCAATTATCGATTTAATAAAGCTGCTCTCTATAAAAAATTTGTAATACGTTCTGGAATTTGGATAGTAATTTAGATTTAAAAAAGTCTGATTAATAATCTCCGAAATATTAGACTCCACCATTATTGATGAACCATCTGGAACTGCTTCATTAGTTTCCGAATCTCCTAATATATACTTATTATTACATATAAATTCTAATTGCCAATACAACTTTATAGGTTTAGAGTAGATATAATTAACTATTATCCCCAAAAATTTTTCATTATTTTTATGTTTCCAAAATTCTTCACTTGTTGAATCAGGGTTAGAAAAAAAATATTTATAATCGTCACTTTCATAGATATAATCATATCCTGGAGACAATCCCACTGAAAGTCGACTACCGGTTTCTCTAAAAGGACCAGAAGAATATTCCCAATTATCATAAACTGAGGTAAAATAAACAGCCCCGGGATCTTTAATTAAATTACGGCTTTGTAAAAAGGAATCCACCTGTTGTATTTCATACATTTTTTTATTTCTGGAATCAAAAAACCGTTCATTTTTAATTGTTGAAATTAAAGCTGAAAATTCGAGAATTTCTCCTTCAGTGGGTGTTCGGTCCAGTATATTTGCTTTTAATAAATCATCTAAAATATACACAGCAAGCCTAGCGTCCTGTATCTGTTCGATTCTTCCTATCCCGGCCAGTACGGGAGTTTCAATGTTAATTTGATCATTTATAAAATTATATTTTCGTTTATAATAGTTATAGTTATATATATTTTCGTCATAAATCGTTGAATTTTTTGTGTGATCTATAAATGAATTTAAATTTAAGTCCATTTCTAGAAAAAATTTGTTAGTAACAAAAAACCGATTCTCAGAATGTATTATCATATTATATGTTAAGTAATTTGAATTACTTTCATCCGAATATCCTTCATTTTGATATAATCTTGGGTTAATTTTAAACTGAACAGATTGGAGGCTTTGATATCGTTCAGAATTTTTATAGAAAGAATATGTTGGAGATATCAGACCATTGATGAAAATATTCTTTCTATCAATGGAAACTGTATCATAACGATTTTCATTTTTTTTTGAAAATCCGTTTGAAAAATTAAAATTCATATCAAGCTGGTGCCTTTTTAAATCCGGCAGTTTATACTTCGAAAGATCAAAGTCTATTTCAGATTGACTAAAAACAGAGGGAACATCACATAATAGTACCAATAAACAAATAACGAAAAAATTGTTTTTCATGGTTACTTAAATTTAGGCTATACAATATTACTCCTAACTGGTTAACTGATCGTTAGGGAACACAGAGCTCCGGATTCTTTTAATACACAAATATTATACCAATAACATTTTTTTCCAACGATTAAGTTATATGAGTAAATAAATAGATTTATTTGGTTTTCAAAAAATAAATAAATTACTTCTTTTTTGGTGGATAATCAATAGTATAATGCAAACCAATGCTCATTTCCCGCCGCTGGGCCATTTTAATAATCAGGTAACCCACATTAATTAAATTCCGCAGCTCACAGAGTTGTTTCGATATTTTAGATTTTCTGTACAATTCTTCAGTTTCCTTATAAATAATTTCCAGCCTGTCCATGGCCCTTTTTAACCTCAGGTTCGAACGCACAATACCCACATAATTACTAAAAATTTGCTGCATTTCCCTGTAATTTTGGGTAATCAGCACCATTTCTTCCGGATGGGTGGTACCCTTGTCGTACCACTTTGGAATATCTTTTTGAAACTTTATGGAATTGATTTTTGATACTGCATCTTTGGCTGCCCTGTCGGCAAATACAATAGCTTCAAGAAGGGAATTTGATGCCAGCCTGTTAGCGCCATGCAGCCCCGAAGATGCCGTTTCGCCTGCTGCATATAAGCGATGGATCCAGGTTTGTCCGTTTTTATCAATTTTTATCCCTCCGCATAAATAATGGGCCGCCGGTACCACCGGAATTTTATCTTTTCTTATATCAATTCCAATAGACAGGCATTTTTCATGAATGTTTGGGAAATGTTCGATTAGTTTATTTGAATCCAGGTGAGTGCAATCGAGATACACAAAATCTTCACCGCGGATTTTCATTTCATTATCGATAGCCCTGGCTACAATATCTCTGGGAGCCAGTGAACCTCTATCATCATATTTATGCATAAATTCAATTCCATCCTGGGTTTTTAAAACGCCGCCAAATCCCCGCATGGCCTCAGTAATTAAAAATGATGGTCTTTCATCAGGATTATATAATGAGGTAGGATGAAACTGAACAAACTCCATATTTTCCATTGTGCCTTTTGCCCTGAACACCATAGCAATTCCATCGCCTGTAGCGATAACAGGATTGGTGGTTGTAGAATACAGGTTCCCGGTTCCTCCGGTTGCTACCATCGTAATTTTAGATAAGAAGGTATGAATTTCTTTTTTCTTAAGATCAAATGCATACACTCCATAACATTCTGTATTGTCATGAATCCTTTTAACCAGTTTTCCGAGGTGGTGTTGTGTAATGAGATCAATAGCAAAAAAATTCTCAAAAACAGATATATTCGGATGGCTTTTAATTTTATTGACAAGGGCATGCTGAATTTCATTCCCGGTGTTATCCTTGTGATGTAAAATCCGGTATTCTGAATGTCCTCCTTCTTTAGCCAGATCAAATTTTCCGCTTGATTTTTTATCGAACCTTGCCCCCCAGTCTATAAGCTGCTGGATTTGTCTGGGAGCCTCTTTCACAACCATTTCAACAATTTCAGCATTGCATAATCCATCACCTGCAATAAGTGTATCTTCAATATGCTTTTTGTATGTATCTGGCTCATAAGTTACAGCAGCAATCCCACCCTGTGCATAACTTGTATTTGTCTCTTCTAATACATCTTTTGAAAGTATGGCTACTTTACCATAATCAGCCACTTTGAGTGCAAAACTTGCCCCGGCTAATCCGGATCCTATTACTAAAAAGTCAAACTTATATTCCATTCGAATAAAATTTGTGTTGCCGGAATAAAATTACAAAGAAATGCATAAAATATCAGACTTTGTTTTTTGATACTCTGAATCTCTATTTTTTATAAG
>JAFGSZ010000045.1 GCA_016934395.1 Bacteroidales bacterium | reverse complement strand
TTCTTACAGCAAAACAGCTTTTTAAATAAACTTTGGATTTAGCGTCAGCTGGTGGGGTTTGTTTAAAATGCTGTTTGCCAGGGATGGCCAAAGAACCAGTGAGTATTTAACATAATTTCTTTTATATGACCCCGCATAGGGTTAAGGGAGTTATATAAAAAAAATTATGTTAAATATCGAGCGAAAATGATTTTTGCTGATTGCCCTTGACTGAACATTAGGGCGCATTGGAGTGAAGGAAAGGGCATGAAGCAAAGACAATAAATATTAAATCATTGCAGCCCTACTACCATTTAAGTATTCTCTAATTGAAGATATATTTAAGAGTTTCTCTTTCTTTTCAGCTTCTAGTTTTATTTCTTTATTCCCACTGACCAATGATTCTAAAGGTATTCCCAGGTATCTGTTTAATAAAGTTATCATTTTTAACGTTAATGTTCTTTTGCCATTTAATACTTCAGACACCCTTGTTTTACCTCCAAACAATGGTGCAATATCAGCTTGCTTCAAGTTCATTTGTTCCATTCTAAACTTAATGGCCTCAATTGGGTTAGGTGCTTCCATCTGGTGGTGCTCCTGTTCGTATTTTTCAACAAGCAACGATAAAAGTTCCATTTCTTCACCTTCTGGGCTATTTGTTTCAATAGGATTTTCTGTGCTATTGATCAAACTATAAATTCTTTCACAAGCTTCATTATATTCTTGTTCTGTTTTTAATATTTTAGTGTTCATATTTTATTGTTTTTGCATCTATTTTATCATATTCTTCATGTGTGCCAAACCACACTATAAAAACAATTTTAAGTTTGTATTCAATATCAACGATTAACCTGTAATCATTACCTTTAATATTGAACACTACCCTTTTTGAACTAATTATACTGGCATTCCTGTATTTTGTTTTTAGTTCATTTGCATTATCCCAAAATGAGTACTTTACTTCATATATCCAAGCTTTTAATGATTCTGCAGCCTGTTTATATTTACTCAAATTACAATATTCTTTGAGTGTTTTTTCTTTTATTATTCTCATACATTGCAAAGTTAATAAAAGTTACCAAATAAGGTAACTTTTTTATTAATTATTTATTTTAAAGGATGATATTTATTCAATGCTTCTTCCAAATCTTCCAGGTTATTCACCTGGTAGCGTTCTGTTGTGCTTACATATTTATGGCCTGCCATGTATTGCACCATCCGTAAATCTTTCGTTTTTAGCCATTCTGCAATAACACTTTGACGGACCTGCATGGCGTGATTTACTTTCGGATTTATCTTTTTTAATGCTACAAATAAATGATATAAGCTGTTTTTAAGATTTAACGATCCGCTCATGCTTATTAAAAGCTGGCTGGTTTGTAACTTGTTTTGCTGTAATATTTTTATTCTCGTATTCTGTAAATAATCTTGTAATTCCAGGATTTGGGAAGATTCAAGTTTTAATATCCTACTGTTACTATGCTTACTTCCTGGTATTTCTATTTTCCCGGGTTTTAACTTAATATGTCTTGGTTCCAGTCTGTGCAGCTCTTCGGTTGTTAATGCCTGGTTTATTAAAAGGTTTAAAATGGTTTTGTTTCTTGCAGTCCGTAAATCAATAATATGGTAATTCTCGTAAATTTCTTCCAGTTCTTCTTTGGTTAACAGGTTTATGGGCAATGTTTGTTTTCCTGTTTTTAAGTAAAGACCGGAAGCAGGATTTTTATCTAATTGCAGGTATTCATAGTATTTTCGTACTGCTCCGAGTTTTCGGTTAATTAGCTTTATGCTGTTGTTTCCTATTTGCTTTGCTTTTATAAAATTCAACAAATCATTGTAATTAACCTGTTCTTTATTTATCCTAAGTCCTTCAAGCCAGTTTAAAAAGTCTGCTGTATAGTTTTTATAAGCTTCTATCGTGCCTTTTGCATACCCCTGTTTTTGAAGAAAGCCTTCAAATTCAGATAAAATAAAAAAATGTTTTTCTTTTAATTGATAATATTCAGAAGGTTTCATGATTCGTCCTCCTTCGCTAAAGCTTCTGAGGACACGTGTGTATAGATTTGAGTAGTTTCCAAGCTCCCATGGCCTAAAAGCATTTTTATTTTTTCAAGTTCCATTCCCGATTGTAAAAGGTGCGTGGCAATAGAGTGCCTTAAAGTGTGCAGCCCTGCCTGTTTTTCTATCCCTGCTTTTTCTTTTAACTTTTGTAGCCTATCGGCCATGCTACTGCTTGTAAGTCTGCTTCCCTTCTGGCTTAAAAATAAAGCATGGTTATTATTTTCTAAAAACATTGGCCGGGCATAAGTAGTGTAGTTTTTCAGGTCTTCCAAAATGGCTTCAGTCATCGGGACATAACGTTGTTTATAGTTTTTTCCTTTTTTAACAAAAAGCATGTTTTTATCAAAAATCACATCGTTTATATCGAGGTTTACACCTTCGGTTCTTCTTAGGCCGCAACCATAATAAACCGATAGCATGGCTTTGTCTCTAATTCCTAAAAGGTCATTGTCACAAGCTTTGTATAATGCATTTATTTCTGCTTTTGTAAAAATATTTATGGTTGGTTTTTTATTTCCTGGTAAATGAACATCGGCTTCAAAGCTTTCCCTGCCTGTTTCTCTTAAAAACCTGCTTAATTTTCTGATGGCCGTTAAATGAGAGCGCAAATAGTTTTTGCTCAGCCTTCCTTTTTTCTTTTTGTTCTGGCGTGTTTTCAGGTAATAGAAGTAATTTTCTATAATTGGTTTCGTTATTTCCGCTATTTCTGTTATTTGGTGGTTTTCTAACCAGTGAAAGAACTCATGGGCTTTCCTGGGTGCATATTTTATGGTGCTCGGTTCAAAGTTCAACAGCTTTAGCCATTCTGCAAAACGTGTTTCAAGGTTTTTATATTCCGGTGTTTTTATAATTAAACTGTTCATTTTAAGGGGGTGTCTTGCTCTTGGCGTGTGAAGCTGTGAAAGGCTTGTTTTTGTTCTTGTAATTTATTGTATTTCATTTTGTTGCTTTTCACATTGGCATTTGTGAAAGCGGTGTGAAAAGGGTGTGAAGGCCTTCGCTGAAGCTCCGGCCTTTGAAAAAAGGTTATTTTTTGTTGTTTTTTAGCTTTTCCAAAATCCTGTCTAAAATGTCCACATCGTTTTTAAGCAATTGGTAATCGTCCCAACTAATGATTTGATATTCATAGCCTGTTTGCCTGTTCCTGCCTATAAGTTTTATCATCCCCCTTTTTTCAAGGTTTGATAAATACCTGCTTAGTTTCTGGGGGTGCATCCTAAAGGCTTTCCTTATTTCTTTTGCATAGAAGCTCGTTTGTTCTTCTTTTCCATTTTGGCTTTTGAGATGACATTTTAAACTTTCAAAAAAGCCCCGTAAGTCACCGCCCAGCTCGTCCGATTTCCTTAAAATGGTATCTTTTACCAGCCAGTTGGCCAGTTCTATATCTTCCAGGGTAGTTTCAATATATGGTTTGCCGTCTTTGCCCTCTTTCCATTCCCTTTGGTATTGGTGGTAAAAAGTGATTATTTCAATTAGCTTCAGGTAATGCATGTTTGTCCGCAGCTTCTTAAAAACACATCCCGGTATGTCCAACTGTGGCGCATACGGGTTTATTACTTTTACTTTCCTTAAAAGCCGTTGGGCATTTTTCAGGATTTGCCTGTATTGGTTTTGTTCCTGCTCGTCGATCAGCCCGGCCTGTAGTTTCCTTTGGTAATTCATTACGTCTTTCATATGCTGTATGGTTTCGTCTATATGGATCAAAAAACTTCTGTTTGCATTGTCTTCATAAATGTTGCCCTGTGTAGTTGCACCGCTTACGCAGATCGGCCCTTCCACAACTAAAACTTTTTGTACATTGTTCCCTTTGGCGTCTTTGTCAGTTGTAAGCTTTGTAATGCTTTGTTTGGACATAAATTCCCTTAATGGCAAAAAGGCATTGTAAACGCCTTCCAGGTCTTCAATTAAAAGCACTTTGTGTTTCCAAAAACCTTTGGCAGAGTAGTAAAGTGTATTTTCTGTTAAACTGGTTATTGTTCGTACCGATTCTTCCGGCAGGCATTCGCTTATTTTGGTTTGCAGATAAGTTTTTCCGCTTCCGGATTTACCAAAAATAATAGCGTGCAAAGGTTCATCGAAAAGCCTGCTCAAGTATAAAAAATACAAGAGCAGGCCGCTTTTTTGCTCGCCCACCAAACCAGTTTTTTCAATAGCCCTTAAGGTGTTTTTTACCAAATTTTTTGCTTTTAAAAATTTCACGGCCTTGTTTTCTTCGTCCTTTGTCATTTGGTATGCCTTGGGCTTTAATGCTTTTCGTTCCTGTTCGATTTGTTTTAATCGATATTCCTCTATTTTACTTTTTAATTTTCTGATGGTGGTTTTCAAAATGGTGGTGCTGCATTCCAGTTCTTCGGCAGCCCCTTTTATGTAGCGTTGCAACTGGCCGTTGCTGTATAAATTAACATCGTCCTGGTAATAATTGAAGTCGTTATTTATAAGTTGTACCAGTAAATTGATTTTAAGCCTGTGGATATTGTCTTTTTCTATTCCGCCCCAAATTGTAAAGTTAAGTTCATTTTCGTTATAAGTTATTTTATCGGGATTTGTAATGTTTAGTTCTGGTTCCTCTTGCACTTCACTGTTACTGCCCTGTATTTCATTTTTATCTTGGATTGGTTTACGCTCATTAATTAAGTGGTTTAATATTTCAGGATCATGCCCCTGGATCAGGCTGTTGACATCTTCGCCTTCCGGTGTTTCTGTTTTTGTTATTTTAACTGAAGGGAGCAGTTGTAAAAGCTTTGCGTTTAATTTTATGGCTGCTTCTTTTCCTGCATTGTCACCATCAAAAAACAATATTATTTCTTCCAGTTCCGTAAGGCCTTTTATGGCTTCTTGTATTTCAGGTGTAAAGCCGTTTGTGCCAAACAAAGCTATAATGCTGTAATTTTCTGCTATTTCCTTTTGCTGCAGTAAAGTTTCACAATCAATAATAGATTCAGTTAAAATTAGTTTTTTAGTTTCTGCATTTGGATATTTTGGGTAAATGCCCTGGTGGTGGCCGTTTAAATAAAAATGCCTGGCATCACCATTCTGGCTTATAGATCTTCCGTACAAATCAATAATTTGGCCTTTTTCGTTTTTTGTAAAAAACAGTATGCAGTTTTTAAATTTCGTGATATAATTATCAGCTGCTGTTTTTTTGAGCAGGCCGATTCCTGCAGCGCTTTTTTGCAATGGCAGGTTCCAGCCTTGTGCAAATCTGCCACCTATGTAACCTGCTTCGAGCTTTTCCGTGCTTAGCCCCCTTGTTTGCAGGTACTCTTGTGCTTTGGCCATTTTTTTAAAATTGGCCTTACTGTCCTGTGCCACTTTGCCCATTATGGCCAGGCGCGGCAGCAGGTTTTTATCTTCTATTTGTTCCATTTTTACTGGTTTTTGGTTATAAAGTGGGTTGACGAGTCCTTTAGCTTTTATAATGGATCCGTGCTTACTGGTTTTTTCGTATTTCTGGATAAATTCGATTGCATCTCCTGAAGCCCCGCAGCTAAAACAAAAAAAGGTATTGGTTTTGGTGTAAATTTTAAGGCTCGGGTTTTTATCGTTTTCATGGAAAGGGCAGTGTAACATCCCATGTTTATTGGGTTTCAGGTTGTAATTGGCCAAAACTGTTAAAATTGAAAGCTTCTGTTTTATGTCTGCAATTTCCATTTTGTTGATAAATATTTTATTTACGTTTCTGATATATTTAAAAACAAATGTGCTATATTTTATCAAATTATAAAAGGATAAGTTTTCAACAATATGATATAAAAACAACCAAAAAGCCCTGCATATTTGCTATCTTTGTTGTTAATAATTTACTAATTTGATATAAAAATGACTGATTTAGGTAACAGGATACAGCAACTAAGAAAAGAAAAGGGATTGTCCCAAACTGACCTGGCTAAGCTGATTGGGGTTTCGTATGCACAATTGAGCCGCTACGAGATAAAAGGGGCACAGCCACCAGCTGAAGTGCTTAATAAACTGGCTGATGCTTTAGATACTTCCGTTGATTATCTTATTAATGGAAATACTACTGAAAAAGCACAAAGCACTTTAAAAGATGCCGAGCTTTTAAAACAGTTTAAAGAAGTGGACCAGCTCCCTGAAGATGATAAAAAAACCATTTTAAAAGTTATTGCTGCCTATATCCGCGATTTTAAAACCAGGCAGGCGTATGCACTTTAAATAAAAAAACCTTCCCGAAGGAAGGCTTTTTGTTTTATTCGACCACATCAAATTGGTGATAAAATAAGTATTCTTTTAATTTGGGGTGTTTTAATAATGCTGTCGTAATATCTGTGCCGTTTTCTAATAACCGTATTTTTCCTAATAATAAATTACTTCCCTTTTCATAATCATTGTACGTAAAGCTTAATGATAGGCTGTCGCCTACATATTTGATAAGTTTTGATGAATCAATGAAATTAAAGTCATTGTCAAAGTCCCCTAAAGTCAGTTCAATTGAAAAATCATCATATAAACCTACATAAAAACGCAGGTCAATTTTACATGGTTCCCCCATTTTGATCGTGTCCTTCGCTTCAATTTCATAATATGTGCACTTTTTCTTGATCAAATTTCCTTCTTTATTCCAACTTATTGAACCAACATGCATATATGTACTATCATTATTATAGTAGATTAGGTAATAGTATGATACACCAAATAAAGTATCGCAATGAACTGGTTTTCCATAATTTGCGAATATTATTGGGCTGCCATTCAAATACAATATTTCTCTTTGTAGATACCCATATTTTTCAGTAAATTCATAGGTTACTCCATGATATTTACCAAATTTATACCGCCTTATTAACCAAATTTTATTATTAGGGTAAAACACTTTAACAATCCCGTTAATTAAACCTCTATCCATGGGGACAACCGATTCGATGCATCCGTCCTCAAAATATTCAGTTAGGACATATGAACTTGTGTCTTTTGGGTCTGCATATTCATATTTCTTTATTAATGTACCGACTTTCGAGTAAACTTAACTCGCTTATTTTTTTCATTACATGATATTAATAACAAGAATATCCCAAATAGTAATATATTTTTCATAATTATTTTTCTTTATAACCATATCTTGATAGAGTATCACCACCTACTATAAATTCTACAATTTCCGTAGAATCATTACTGAATTTTTTTATAATTGTACCAGTTGAGTCATTACTACCATTAATGTAGTTATGAATAGACGCTTCTTTAAATATCTTTTGATCGATCATTATAATTGGCTGGTTTACACCGTTGCCTGTATTTTCTTCTAAAATTTTTTTGTCTGTTGTTATATTTTTTTTCACATATGTTTTTATGATACTACAAGCTGTCCTGATTAACTTGTTAATGGCATTAAATTTTGTTGGATCAAAGGGTATTTGCGTCCTCCCTGTATTACCAAAAGCCGCTAAAATATCATCTATAAACATCATAGTTGGCTCACTTTTTGACTTAGTCGTTGTTGGAGAAGGTGCATCACCCTCAGTAACTAAATAATAGCCACCACCTTGTGAATCTGTTGTTTTATCTGGGGTTTTGTCTGGACTTTTGGCAGTACAAACCACTTCTTTCATATTAAAAAGACGTTTTACCTTGTCCTTTATAATCCATCTATTTATCCTATTTTCAGCCCTAGCATTTCGCCTTTCTTCCCTATCTTTTTGCCTTTCCTCTTTTGTCCTCCACATCCCATTAGGATCAAGGTAGTTTATTGGGTCATTTCCAACATATGCATAAGGTGAAGTTTTGAAGTCCCATTCAGCCACTGGATCCATCGTATGCCACCTCCCCAGAGTGGGATCATACATCCTCGCGCCGTAATCGTAACAGTTAGAACAAAAAAAGCAATTCATTTTTTAATGCCTTACTTCTCCAAAAATAGCAACTTTCTCAAAGAAC
>JAFGSZ010000044.1 GCA_016934395.1 Bacteroidales bacterium | reverse complement strand
ATGAACAAAGGTATTTTTTCGCTTGGAATGGATGGCTGGTGGCTCGATTCCTCGGAACCCGACCATTTTGAAAGAAAAGAAGGCGATTTGGATAACAAAACCTACCTGGGTTCGTTCAGGAGGGTTCGCAATGCATTCCCTTTGTTGCATGTAGGAGCAATTGCTACAAATCAAAAAGAACTTGCTAAAGATAAACGGGTATTTATCCTTACCCGTTCAGCTTTTGCCGGTCAACAGCGTTATTCTGTCAACTCATGGTCGGGCGATGTAGTTGCAGACTGGAATTCGTTCCGTAATCAGATATCTGCCGGATTAAATTTTTCACTTACAGGTATACCATACTGGAACAGTGATATCGGAGGATTTTTTCTCTGGCTTTATCCGGGAGGATATAAAAACAAAGCATATCACGAACTTTATGTACGTTGGATGCAGTTTGGAGCTTTTTGCCCAATGATGCGCTCACACGGTACCGATACGCCTCGTGAACTTTGGTATTACGGAGAAGAGGGAGACTGGGCATACGATGCACTGAAAAAAATGATTGATTTGCGATACAGCCTTTTGCCTTACATATATTCGACCTCGTGGGATGTCACCAAAAATCATTCAAGCATGATGCGTGCATTGGTAATGGACTTTGCAAACGATAAAAAAGCATTGGATATTAACAACGAGTACATGTTTGGTAAAAACATTTTAGTTTGTCCGGTAACCGATCCAATGTACGTGAAATTCAGAAAAGATGACAATAAGTATTTTGCAGAGGGAGAAGATTTTAGCACCACAAAAACCACAGACATATATCTCCCTGCAAGTACAAAATGGTTTGATTTCTGGACAGGAGCTGAATTGGAGGGAGGACAGACTATTATAAGAGAAGCTCCGATTGATATTTTGCCGCTTTACGTAAAGGCCGGTTCAATTATACCGTTTGGACCTGATGTGCAATATGCCAATGAGAAAATAGGTCCATTAACTATCCGTGTATATCCCGGAGCAGATGCCTCATTCACTTTTTACGATGATGAACGTGATAATTACAATTATGAAAATGAAGCGTATGTCACCATAGATATGAAATGGAATGATGCATCACAAACTTTTACCATTGAAGCACAAAAGGGCAAGTATAAAGGCATGCCCCAAAGCAGAAAAATATTACTTGTAAAAGTAGAAAAAGGGAAGGGGAAAGGATTGCCATACAAAGAGCAGGCAGACAAAGAAATTATATATACAGGAGATAAAGTTGAAATCAAGCTCTAAATTGACAAATAATTTGGATAGTAAGCTAAAACACTACTGTCAACAATTAAGGATTCGGGGCGTTCGCAGCACAGGGCCTGAATCTGGTGTTGACGAACTAAGCAGCGCGATCTCATGACTGAAAGGAATAAACCGGGCACAGCGTTATGAGGAATACGTAATTTTGGGTAGTGGATAATCTGGAAAGACTTCCGGATTTACACTAATTAAATATACACAGCCGTTTTTACCGGATTTGTGGTTTCTGTTTTTTTATATTTTTCATTTTTTTTCTTTTTACCAGTGTATTTTAAGTTTTTTTTGCATTTACAGGCATAACAATTTCATCCTCTTTTCCCGCTGCCCAATCCATTTTTCTGTTACATCAGAGAGGCTATAATTTTTAGAGTTAAAAACGAATAAAAATTATTAAGTCGAGCTGATCCCGATGCGAAGCAATCGGGATCTAATGGGTTTTATTCTCTAGGTGTGCCCGGCTAAAAAACAAAACTTATAAGTTTATCAGCTTATGCGTATAGATTTAGAAAGTTATGCCTATAAGTTCGGTAACTTATGCCTAAAAGTTTTGCCATTTGTACCTGAAATTTTATTAGCCTGAAAATTAGCTACATATTTTTTGCTCATACAGTATGTATTTTATAAATTGCTAACGGTTACCGGAAAGACAACATTTGGAACGATAATAACCGTTTTTTTTAATATGGCTTTTTTCAAAACAGGCTTTTTATTCTGCTTACATACACTATGTGTATAAAAACAGAAAAATGTTCTGGTACAGAAAAAGTTAGGGTATTTTAAACAGCTAATTGAAAAAGTTATTTATGGTATTAAATTTATAGGATTTTTAAATGAAACATATCAAAAATTCATTTATATATGAGAAAAAGAATAATTTCAATCTTTATAATCTTAGTATGCTTTGGCACTTATGCGCTTGCTAAGGAAAGAGACACAATTAATATAAAAAAATATAATTTGCTTTTATTATCCACCGGCTATTCTAACCAAATAATCAAAGATGAGGCAATTTCACCGTTTATTTATAAAGGCCAGGCTATGCCGGTTGAATTATGCTATAACTCAATTGGTATTAAAAACATTCATACCCTTTCCATTCAATTTGGCAAAATCACTCTGAAATCAAAAATACCTGATTATGCCAATTATAAATTAGTACATTATGTTAATAGCACAACAGTCGATTTTAAATATTCATTTAAACGTAAATTACACGGGTTGTCAATTTTCAATACTGATTTCTTTATGGGAGGTGAGTTTAACAGTTTCTTCAATTACAGGGATCATTTTTTTACGGAGATGAATAATGAATTTATGTTTGATTTTTTTAATAGCCTTTCATTTGATGCTTACCTAAAGAAAAAATTCAGATCAGAAAATAATATTTTGTCTGTAAGTATTAACCTTCCTCTTATTTCTTATGTACTTATGCGGCAAACATACAATGCCGTTGTCAGTGATAATTATGAAGGGATAGATTTAAATAAGAACCTGGCTGCTCAGATTTTTAAAAAAGGTGATTTTGTAAGTATTTCAAAATTATTTAGTATCACAGCGGGTTTAACCTATACCGGAAATTTAGGCAATCATTTTGGATATCAGTTTAAATATAATTTACACTATTATAAGTTTACCCAATACGATAATCTTTTTTACTCAAGAAATCTTTACACCCAAATATTGGGAGGGATCTTTATAAAATTCTAATCCATGAAAAAAATATACGTTACACTTATTTTCGTTATGGTTTTATCGGGTTGCGAAAAATTATTTTTCGAAGAGGATATAAGAAATAATGTTCAAAACAATTTTATGGTATTCTGGAACGACTTTGACAGATATTACCCATTCTTTGAAATTAAAAATATTGACTGGGATTCTGTTTATGATCATTACAGCCCAATGATAACCGATCAAACAACGGAATTGCAGTTATTCCAAATATTTTCAGAAATGATTAAACCGCTCAATGACGGGCATGTTGCCGTAATAAGCAGATTTGGTACTGCACAGTCTTATCAGCAGATGGAAATCCTGGATAGTTATTACTACTACATGAGCCTATATGATACCAAATATTTTGAAGCATTTAGTTACAATGATAATAACATCAATTATTATAACTTAATCAATTATAATATCGGATATTTCCATATTAATTCGTTCAATTTAAATGATGGAGGATTAATACCAATGTCAAGTTCAAGTTATTTAATTGTTGATGAAATTCTTCAAAAATTTAAAGATAAGGATGGAGTTATAATTGATATCAGGTGGAATGCAGGAGGATTAATCCCGAATTCCGAAACAATTGCCAGCCGTTTTACGGATCAAAAAAGGCTATATGCTAAACTTAGATCAAAAAACGGACCGGCGGAAAATGATTTTTCAGATTGGACTGACTATTATTTTGAACCTCAAGGTGCATATCAATTCACGAAACCTGTAGCTGTACTAACCAGCAGACTTACCGGGAGTGCTTCAGAATGGTTCATACTGGCAATGAAAACGTTGCCTAATGTTACGGTTGTCGGAGATACTACCAACGGATCATTTAGCTATTCATTGATGAGAGAATTGCCAAATGGGTGGTCGTTCTCACTTTCAACAGAAATAGTAGCAACTCCTGACATGAAAATTTATGAAGGAGTTGGAATACCGCCGGATGTTGTTATTGTTAATTCACAGAATGACTTCGACAATAGAAATGATATTATGCTAATGAAAGCTATTGATATTTTGGAAAATTAATTAATGTTAATACTTGCATTTTTTACTACTTGAAGTATTTACATAAAACAGCCAGGTGTTTACGAACTAAGCTGCGCGATCTCATGACTGAAAGGAATAAACCGGGTACAGCGTTATGGGGAATACGTAATTTTGGGTAGTGGATAATCTGGAAAGGCTTCCGGATTTACGTGTAAATTTTAGTTTTTACCGGATTTGTGGTTTCTGCATTCTTGTATTTTTGGTCTGTTTTTTCTTTTTATCTGTGAATTTTAAGTTTTTTTTACATTTACAGGCATAACAATTTCATCCTCTTTTCCCGCTGCCCAATCCATTTT